>NZ_JBAKGU010000019.1:0-50463 GCF_049065455.1 Microbacterium sp. SA156 | reverse complement strand
AACTCCCCCGCCATCGCCCGGAACGGGAAGTCATACCGCGACGAGACCGCCCCCGACCTCGCCAGCTGCGCCCGCGCGACCTCCCCCGCCTCAGCCAGCGCCTCAATCTCCAGCGCATCCGCCTCCGCCCGCAAAGCCCGCGCCCGACGCGCCCGCTCCACCGCCGAACGCGTCACCGCGACCTCCGCCGGAGTGGGCTCCCAACCCACCCCCGCATCCTCCCGCGGCATCGTCCTCGACATACCCCCACACTACCCACCCCATCGGACATTCCACCGAGCAATCCAGACCTGTGGATAACTCCACATTCGGAGATAAAGACGAGACAGTGTGGAGGCAGGACGCCGACGCGCCCGTCGATCGACCTACGCCGCGACCGCCCGGATCGCGCGCGACAGCTCCTCTGCCGACGGAGTCGCGGAGGGGTCCAGCATCCACTGCAGCATCACGCCGTTGATGAGGGCGAGCGCAAGCGAACCCACGGTGCGAGCGTCATCCGCGGAGACCTCGTCCCGGTCGACCTCCAGCACGAGCGCGGCGAGGTCGCGGCGACTCTCCGCATAGATGCGGAGAAGCTGCCTGCGGACCTCTTCGGCGAACTCCGCCTGGGCGTAGGCCTGAACACTGGCGACGAGGACGCTGCGCTTATCCGGCGCCGCGGCGAGCAGACCCGCGAGGAAGTGCTCGAGGCGTCGCCCCGGGCCGCCGTCGAGGTCGGCGGTCACACTCCTGGCGACGGCATCGCCCCACTCCTCGAAGGTCTCGATGACGGCGGCGTTGAGCAGAGCGTCCTTCGAGCCGAAGTGATATCCGATCGCAGCGAGATTGGCCCCAGTGACGCCCACGATGTCGCGCGCCGTGGTGTGCGCGTACCCGCGCTCGACCAGGCACTGCTTCGCTCCCGCGAGAAGCGCTTCACGTTGCCCCATTCCTCGAGCATACGGCGCACCCTGTACGGGCGTGCTATACATACGTATAAGACGCATGTATCAAACTCTCGAGGAGCCTCATGTCCGCAGAGCAGACCCCGCCCGTGTCGCCCGACGCCGGCAGCATCGCCGTACCCGTCACGGTGTCGTGGGATGGCGCGTTCCACGTCAACCAGACGGTTCTCACCACGCACCTCTGGGCCGCACCGCCCCTCCGCCGCGAGTCGCCGATCCACGATCGCGCGTTCGCGGCTCTCCGCGATCTGAAGGCCGACTGCGCGCGCTTCCTCCCCTGGTTCTCGCATCCGGTGCTCTCCGTGCCCGCCCTGGAGCCGCCCACCGAGACGACCACCTCATGGGACTTCTCGCACCTCGATCCGTTCGTCGAGGACTTCATGGCCGCGGCCGAGGGGCGACCGGTCGTCGCGAACTTCGCGACCATCCCGCACTGGATGTTCGAGGGCGCCGAGGACGTCGTGGTCTCGCGCGACCCCGACGAGATCCACTGGCAGTACGAGCAGGGATCGGACTTCCGCGACGAGACGCTCGCCGAGGTCGCGGACTACTTCTTCCGACTCGCCAGCTGGTACATCGCGGGCGGCTTCACCGACGAGCTCGGTCGCTGGCACGAGTCGGGCCACAGATACCGCTTCGCGTACTGGGAGGTGCTCTGCGAGCCCGACCTCAACCGGCGCATGCCGCCCGAGGTCTACACCCGGCTGTACGACGCCGTGGTCGAGCGGCTGCAGCCCCTGGACCCCGAGATGAAGTTCATCGGCCTGTCCCTCAGTCACGTGCACCACGACCCCGAGTACTTCTGGCACTTCCTCGACGCCGCGAATCACCAGGACGGCATCCCCATCGACGCCTTCTCCTGCCACTTCTATGCGTCGCCGGAGATCGTCAACCCGTTCGGGCCGGAAGGCAACGCCGACCCGAGCACGTGGCGCAGCACCTTCTTCGCGCAGGCCGATGCCTTCGTGGAGAGCGTGGCGTACATCCAGTCCATCGCGCGGCGGCTGGCGCCTGGCGCGCGGATGTTCCTCAATGAGATCGGGACGTACCCGGCTGACATCATGAACCCCGCTCCGCAGATCCCGGCGTTCTACTGGGCCCTCAGCGGGTCGATCCACGCCTACCTCTGGGCGCGGCTGCTGCCCATGGGGATCGACCTGCTCGGCATCGCGGAGTTCATGGACTACCCCGGCATGATCCCCGGCACGTCGCTCCTCGACTGGGAGACCGGCGAGCCGAATGCCCGGTACGCCGTGACGCAGCTCCTCCTGCGCCACTTCGCTCCGGGAGATCGCGCCGTTCCGACGTCGACGGGCTATCCCGGATTCCCCGACGCCCGCCTGCATGCGCAGGGCCTCACGCGCCCCGACGGCAGCAGGTCGCTGCTCCTGGTCAGCAAGTGGGATGAGCCCATCGAGCTCGATCTGTCGGGCACCGGCATGTCCGGAGCATCCGGCGAGCATGTCCACGTGGGCACGCGCGGCATCGCGAGCTTCCGCTGCGGCGACACGCTGCGGCTCGAGCCGCACGCCACGGTCGTCCTCACATCCACTTCCGCCACTTGAACAGCGCCCACAGGGTGACGCTCGTCGCCGCCATGAGCGCGAGGGCGAGCGGGTATCCCCACGCCCAGTGGAGTTCGGGCATGTGATCGAAGTTCATGCCGTAGATGCCGCCGATGAGCGTCGGGCCGAAGAGGATCGCCGCCCACCCCGAGATCTTCTTGACCTGCTCGTTCTGCTGCAGCGACGTCTCGGTCTGCCGCTGCGTGACGATCGTCGCGTGCACCGTGAGCGCGTTGTCGAGGATGGCCCGGAAGGACGCGATGCGGTCGTTGAGACGCAGCACATGATCGTGCACGTCGCGCAGCAGGCGCTGCAGCTCGAGGTCGACACCGTACTTCTCGCCTCCGCGCAGCAGGCCGGCGAGCATGCCGTCGAGCGGCTGCGTGCCGCGCTGGAACGCGATCACCTCACCGGAGAGCTCGTAGATCCTGCGGGAGAGGGATGTCGCGGTGTCGGTGAAGAGCGCGTCCTCGATCTCGTCGATGTCGTTCTCGACGCCGCGCATGACCGGGGTGTACTGGTCGACCACCTCGTCGAGGATGGCGTAGAGCACGGCCTCGGTCCCGCGCGCGAGGAGAGCCGGATCGGCCTCCATCCGCTGCCGGACGCGCGAGAGGTCCGGAGCCTCGCCGTGACGGACCGTGAGCACGAAGTCCGGTCCGACGAACACGTGCAGCTCGCCGAACTCGACCGTCTCGGTCTCGTCGATGTACCAGGCGGGCCGCAGCACGAGGAACAGCGTGTCGCCGTAGCGCTCGAGCTTCGCGCGCTGGTGCCCCTTGCGCGCATCCTCCACGGCGAGCGCGTGCAGCTCGAACTCGGCCGCGACGGTCATCAGCTCGTCGTCGGTCGGGCGCAGCAGGCCGATCCAGCCCATCCCCTTCTGGTCGCGCATGTACTCGAAGGTCTGGTCGAGGCTCGCCGGGTCGGCGATGCGCCGCCCGTCGACGTAGACGGCGTTGTCGATGATGGGCACGAGTCCATTGTGGGCGGCAGACATCCGCGGACCCGTGCGCCATGCTGGTGAGGACACCTGCGACCGATGGAGGCCCCATGTCATCCGTGCTCGACCCCCGCCCGCTCGGCGCGACTCCTCTCGTCGTGAGCTCCGTGACGCTCGGCGCCTCGTCGCTGGGCGATCCGCAGCGCTCGGCCTCCGACCCGCTCGAGGTCGCCGAGGCGATGCTGTCCTCCCGCTTCGCGGTCGTCGACACATCGAACAACTACGCGGGCGGCGAGAGCGAGCGGGTGCTCGGGCGGGCGCTGGATGCCCGGGGCGGGCTCGCGGATGGCCACAGCATCGTCACGAAGGTCGACGTCGGGAAGGACGGACGATTCGACCGCGACCGCGTGTGGCGCTCCTTCGAGGAGAGCGTCGAGAAGCTCGGGCTCGAGCGGTTCCCGCTCGTGCACCTCCACGACCCGTGGGCTGTCACGGTGGAGGAGGCGCTCGCTCCCGGCGGAGCGGTCCAGGGGATGATCGAGTTGCGCGAGCAGGGTCTGGCGGGAGCGATCGGCATCGCCGTCGGCGAGATCAGCCTCGAGAAGGCGTATGTCGGGACGGGCATCTTCGACGCCGTCCTCACCCACAACCGCATGACGATCGTCGACCGCAGCGCCGAGGAGCTCATCGCGGAGGCCAACGAGCGCGGCATGGGCGTCTTCAACGCCGCGCCGTTCGGCGGCGGGCTTCTCGCCGGAACGTCGACGAGCTACGCGTATCGCGAGGCGCCCGCCGATCTGCTCGCGTGGCTCGCCCGGGTCCGCGAGCTCTGCGCGGAATGGAAGCTCTCGGTCCCGGCCGCCGCCCTCCATTTCTCCCTGCGGCATCCCGGCGTCCACTCGACGGTCGTGGGAGTCGGCCGGCCCGAGCGCATCGCCGAGCTCGAGGAGCTCTGCGCGACGCACGTGCCGGACGAGTTCTGGCCCGAGCTCGAGAAGCTCGGCACACCGCCGTCGACCGTCGAGGACTGATGCCGGGCATGCGCGGCTACCGTCCCGTCGCCGCCGTGTCAACCGCGAGACGCCAGGACGACGCGGACGGTACACCTGAAGGAACCCGCTGACGCGGTGACGAGCCACCCGAGCCCGTCCGTCAGCGGCCGCAGGGCCCAGCGCCTGGAAGGAGCACGACCATGGGAATCGGATCCGGAATCGCCCTCATCGCGATCGGCGCGATCATCGCTTTCGCCATCAACGTGGACCTCGGCGGAGCGGTCGACCTCACCCTCATCGGGTACATCCTCATGGCGGCCGGTGCCGTCGTCTTCCTCATCAGCCTCGTCCTCATGCTCCGTCGCCGCAGCGCTGTCTCCACTCAGCGCACGGCGGTCGACCCGGCCAGCGGCGAGCAGATCACGACGCGGCGGACGACGGACAACGGAGAGCCGCTCGCCTGAGCGCGCATGTCCGACCTCCTCGACGAGCCCGTCACGGGAGAGGTGCTCGACGGCCGCTATCGGCTCGTCGCGCGCGTGGGTGCCGGCGGCATGGCCACCGTGTACCGCGCGCGCGACGAGCTGCTCGGCCGCGACGTCGCCGTCAAGCTCTTCCGCCCGATGCCGGATGATCCGCAGTCGCGACAGCGTCGGCTCGCGGAGACCCGCCTGCTCGCAGCCCTGAACCATCCGTCCCTCGTCACGCTGTTCGACGCGCATGTCGACGAGGACGACCATCCGTACCTCGTGATGGAGTACGTCGAGGGCCCGACCCTGCGCGATCGGATGGCCGCAGCCCCGCTCTCGGGGCGGGAGGTCGCCGAGACCGCGGCCGCGCTCGCCGACGCTCTCGCCGTCGTCCATGACGCCGGCATCGTCCACCGCGACGTGAAGCCGTCGAACGTGCTCATGCGGGCGCCGAAGCTGCCGGGCATCACGAGCGCGGCGACGCTGGCCGACTTCGGGATCGCCTACCTGCTCGACTCGAGCCGCATCACGACGCCGGGAACGACGATCGGGACGGCCGCCTACCTCTCCCCGGAGCAGGTCCGCGGCATGCAGCCGGCCCCCGCATCCGACATCTACTCCCTCGGGCTCGTGCTGCTCGAGCTCCTCATCGGCCGCCATCCCTTCCCCTCCGGCACGGCGCAGGAGCTGTTCGCCTCGCGCATCGCGGGCGAGCCGGAGATGCCCGACGAGCTCGATCCGCGATGGCGCGTCCTGCTCACCGCGATGACCGACCGCGACCCGGCGCGGCGCCCCACGGCGCGCGAGGTCGCCGCGGCCGCGCGGGAGATCGCGGCCGACCCGAGCGAGCCGCTCACGCCGCGGTCGGCCGCCGTCCACGAGCAGGAGACGCGGCCATTCCCCGTCGCGCAGGCGACCGCGCCCCTGCCATCCCGCCCTGCGCCGACCGCCGCGATCCCGCTGGGCACGCTCCAGCCGCCGGCCGCGGCTCCGCGCCGGCGCCCTCGGCGCATCCTCGCGATGGTCGCGGTGATGACGGCGGTCGCCCTGATCGCGCTCGCGCTGGCGCTCGGCGCGCCGACGATGTTCCCGCAGGAGGAACCCGCGCCGCCCGCCCTGCCCGCGCTCGACGAGCCCCTGCGCGGCCATCTCGACGACCTCATGGAGGCGGTCACGCCATGAGACGCCTCCTGTTCCCCACCCTGATCGTCGCAGCCGTCGTCCTGACCGGCTGCGCGCCTTCCGACACCCCGACCGCCGCGTTCCAGGACGCCGTGGCGACCGTCGCCGAGCAGGCCGCGGACGGCGACGCCGCGGGGGCGCTCGCCTCTCTCGACAGGCTCGAGGCCGACGTCGACGAGGCCCTCGTGGACGGGCGGATCGACGCGGCGCGCGCCGTCGGCATCCGGGAGGCGATCGACGCCGTCCGCGCCGACCTCGAGCGACTCGCCGAGCCGTCTCCGACGCCGACTCCGAGCGAGGAGCCGGTTGTCCTCCCGTCAGACCCGCCTGCCGAGGACGGCGCCGGCGACGGTGGCGACGGCGGTGAAGGCGAGGGCGACGGCGACCCCGGGAACGGGAACGGCGGCCAGGGCAACGGCGGGCAGGGCAACGGGAATCAGGGCGGCGGGAACGGCGGCCAGGGCAACGGCGGCCAGGGCAACGGCGGCCAGGGCAACGGCGGCCAGGGCAACGGCAAGAAGTAGTCTCGAGGCTCACCGAAGCCGGGCGCGATGGCGGCGCACGGCGTCGCGGTTCGCGCAGCGGACGGAGCAGTAGCGCTGCCGGCCGTTCCTGGTGATGTCGACGACGACGTTGCGGCACGGATCGCCGGGCGCGCGGCCCGCGGCGCACCGCCCGAGCCGGGTCATCCCGCGGGTCGTCAGGTGCAGAGCGGTCCCGACGGAGATGACGGCGAGCAGCACGTGCGCGAGCGACTGGTCGTCGTCGCGGTAGTGGAGGTGCCATCCCTCGCCGTCATGGTCGGTCAGACGCGGGTACGCGGTCGCCTCCTTCATGAGCCCGTTCAGCAAACGGGCGCGCTCATCCGGCGAATCCGCGTCGACCACCGCGAGCCAGCGGTCGACCACCGCGCGCGTCGCGGCGTGGTCATCGGGGCGCTCGGGAAACGGCATCGTCATCCCGAAGTCGCGCGTGCGGCTCTCGATGCCCGCGCGATCGTGCGGCCATGCGTTCGCGAGCGATGCCGCGAGGAGCACCGCGTACTCGCCGTAAGGGTTGAGATGCATAAGAGCATTACATCACGCTGGTCGCATGACCTCCCCGCGCAGCCAGCACCTCGTCGACCTCGCGACCGCGCGCACGTGCGAGCACGGATGGCGCACGGAGTCACGCCATCCGACGTCCGAGGGCGTCGTCCTCTACGTGCGCTGCACGCGGTGCGGCGCCCGACGTGTCGACCTGCTCGCCCCGGGCGCCGTCATGCCGACCGCTCAGACCTCTTCGTCACGGTCGACGTCGGTGTACTGACCGGGCTCCTCGATGACCCGGTCGGGCCGTCGCTCGCCCTCCGGCACCTCGACGTCGGTGTACTCGCCCTCGTCCTCCTGGCGCTTGATCTCGTCTTCCCTGCCCATGGTGTCCTCCTCGTCGGGTCCTCTCCACCCTGCGGGAGGCGACCGGGCGACGTCATCCCCTTGCGCCGCGGGCCGTCTGGCGATAGCGCGAAGGCGTCGCCGCGCATCCCGGGCTTGTCAACGCCCTCGCGCCATCCGCCGCTCCGCGCGAGGATCGCGACATGAGCGCAGAAGAGAAGAAGACGTCCGATTCCGACCTCGCGCGGGAGAACGCCGTGAGCGACCCCGACCGACTCCCCGACGAGGGCGCGCCCGGGCTCGGCTCGAGCGACGGCGAGGTGCCGCCCGATGCCATCCGCGGCCCCGGGCGCGACGATGCGGAGGACGATGACGACCGCGTGGAGGTCGAGGACCTCCCCTGACATCGGCGGCGGCGGGGGCCGTGTGAGGATCGAGGCATGGCGTCTCGACACGGCCCCCTCACCGCGACCCCCGACGGCCTCGCGATCGGCGACGTCGCCGCGCGCCACGTCCGGCTCCGCGCGGACGGAGTCGCGGAGTGCGTCGGAGACGCGCCGAGGGCCGTGCTGCCATGGTCGGACATCCGCGCCCTGCGCTTCAGCCCGCCCACCACGATCTGGCCGTGGCCAGGAATGCAGGAGACGGTCGGCTCGCTGCTGCTCGCCGTGCTCGGCGACGTCAGCCCGCTGGGCGAGGTCGAGCGGTATCCGGTCGTCCTCACGGTCACCTCGGGCGACGAGGTGACGTGGGAGGTCGACCCGCACTACATCGCTGGCTACCGGCGGTCGCACGTGCGCTCGGCGCAGCGCATCGTCGAGGTGCTGACCTCGTCCGCCGAGTCTCGCGCCCTGCTGAGACATCCCGCCGACGCGCTCACGCGGCTCGCCGCCGTGGGGCGCCGAGCCGCGTGGTGAGGACTACTCCTCCTCGCCCGGGATCTTCGCGTCGATGACGCCGATGCCGACCGCGTGGTGGCTCGGCTCCCCCTCCTGCGGCTGAGGTGCCTTGGGCTCCTCACCCGGGTCCTTCTCCGTGCTGGGGTCGTCCAGGATGGTGTCGGCCGCCTCCTCGTCGACGCTCTCCTCGGGCTGGCTCTGGGCATCCGCCATGATGTGCTCCTCTCGATTCAGAGTTCGACGGCGCGGTTCTCGCCGACGTCGGGCTGCGTGCGCGTCACGACGGCCTTCGCGATCTTGAACGCCGATACGATGCCGGGCTCATCCGTCGCCCAGTACTCGGCGGACTCTGCGCGCACGCGGATGAGCGCGACGGTCGGATCCTCCCGCCCTTCGGGGAACCAGGCTTCGACCGCGGGGGTCCAGTACTCGTCCACCTTCGCCCGGTCGTGCACGACCTCCGCGGTGCCGGCGACCGAGAGGTAGCCCTTGCCCGATTCGAACGCGACGTTCACGGCGGGGTGCACGGCGATGTCGCGCACCTTCTCGCTCGGGTCCTGGGTGAAGAACCAGAGGTCGCCGTCGAACTCGACGTCCTGCGCGGCGAGCGGGCGGCTGTGGAGCTGCCGCTCGGGACTGGTGGTCGTGAGCAGCCCGATCTTGGCGGATTTCACGATCCCGGCGATGCGGGCGAGGTCCTCGTCGGTCGCGTGCGGCGTCTCCTGCATGTGCTCCTCCGTCGTCTCGAGGTGGGATCACGTGCGACGCTACGCGCGCGGGTCGCCGGGCGCACTCGGTTGACAGGGTCACCGGGCTGTGGCATCGGGCCTGGCCGCGCCGAAGAGCGCCTGGTCGACGAGGCGAGGAACGATCTCCTCGTCCAGCGGCACCTTGAGCACGAGGAGCCGGTGATAGCACGCACCCCAGAGCTGGTCCACGATGACGTCGAGGTCGACGTCGGGCCGGAGCTGGCCCCGCTGCTGAGCTCTCTGCAGCCGCTTGCGCGCGAGCTCTCTCCGCGGGCGAGCGTAGCTCTCGGCCCACGCCGTTGCGACGTCCGGATCCCGCTGCGCCGCCCCGATGAGCTCCGAGACCGGGGCGGCCGCGCCACCCGTCAGCCACCGCACGAACGCCGTCAGCTGGGCGACGAGGTCCTCGCGCACGTCGCCCGTATCCGGGAAGTCGAGCACGGGGGCGCTCTGCGCGAAGTACGCCTCCGCCGCGAGCGCGCCCGGCGACGGCCACCACTTGTACAGCGTCATCCTGCTCGCGCCGGATTCGTCCGCGATTCGGCCGAACGTCACGGCCGACAGTCCCTCGCCGAGAAGGACGCGACCGGTCGCGGCGAGCACCTCCGCACGTACCTCGGCGGCGGGGCGACGACCTCGCCCGCGCCGCGGCGTCGCCGGCCTCTGCGGCGTGTTCGCCTCATCTCGCATCGTCCGAGAATACATCTGGACCCTCTGTCCATTTCCTCCGCGACACGGTAATGTACAAACTGTCCATATAAGGAACGGAGTCTTCATGAACAGCATCAGCGACCGTGTGGCCATCGTCACGGGCGGCTCAGGCGGCATCGGCGGTCTCGCCGCTCGGCGCCTCGCCTCCGAGGGCATGGACGTCGTCGTGCACTGCGGCAGCAACCGGGAGGGTGCCGACGAGGTCGTCGCGGCGATCGAGGCCGACGGCGGGCGCGCCATCGCCGCCTCGGCGGACATCGCCGAGGAAGCCGAGGCGAAGGCGCTCTTCGACCTCGCGGAGAAGGAGTTCGGTGGCGTGGACGTCCTCGTGCACACCGCCGGGATCATGCCGCTGTCGCCGCTCGAGCAGCTCGACCTCGAGGTCTTCGACCGCGTCCAGCGGGTCAACGTGCGCGGCACCTTCGTCGTCGACCAGCTCGCCGCTCAGCGCATCCGCCGCGGCGGCGCGATCATCAACTTCTCGACATCGATCACGCGGCTCCAGTACCCGGCCTACGCTGCCTACGCGGCGTCGAAGGGGGCGGTCGAGGCCATCACGCTGATCCTCGCCCGCGAGCTGCGGGGTCGGGACATCACCGTGAACGCGATCGCACCGGGCCCGACGGCGACGCCCCTGTTCTTCGAGGGCAAGAGCCAGGAGCTCATCGACCAGATCGCCGGCGGCAACCCGTTCCAGCGGCTCGGCACGCCGGAGGACATCGCCGAGGCGGTGGCCTTCCTCGCCGGCCCCGCCCGGTGGGTCAACGGGCAGAACATCTTCGTCAACGGCGGCGCCGCCTGAGCCGCCGTCGAGGAGAGAAGACGCATGAACACCCGACGCCGGGTCCGCGCGACGAGGGCGCTTCCCGCCGCCGCCCTGGCTCTCGTGCTCGGCATGCTGACTGCGTGCACGGGCACGGCAGACGCCGACGACGCGGATGGCTCGGCTCGGCCGAGTCGGCCCGCTGCGGCACCCGACAGGGCCGCCATCGCCACCCTGTCCGATCCCGTCGAGCTCACCACCGGACTGCGCTCTCCATGGGGACTGACGTTCCTGCCCGACGGGTCCGCCCTCGTCACCGAGCGTCTCACCGCGCGGATCCTCCGCATCCCGGCAGGGGGCGGGTCGGCGCAGCCCGTCGGCGTCGTCCCCGACGTCGAGGTCTCGTCGGAGGGGGGCCTCCTCGGCATCGTCGCGTCGCCGACGTTCGAACAGGACCGCACCGTCTTCGCCTACCGGTCCGGGGCCGATGAGAATCAGGTCGTCGCGGTGAGGGTGGCCGACGACTGGCGCTCCCTGAGCGTCGAGCGCGTGCTCCTCGACGGCATCGAGACCGCCGACCGGCATCACGGCGGTCGGATCGCGATCGGCCCCGACGGGCACCTCTGGATCGGCACCGGCGACGCGTTCGAGCCCGAGAACGCAGCGACGGCCGACTCGCTCAACGGCAAGATCCTGCGCATCGCGGTGGACGGGAGCATCCCGGAGGACAATCCGCGGGACTCCCCCATCTACTCCTCGGGCCATCGCAACGTCCAGGGAATCGTCTTCGGCCCCGATGGCACGGCCTATGCCACGGAGCTCGGCCACCGCACGTGGGACGAGGTCAACGTCCTGCGCGCCGGCGCGGACTACGGCTGGCCGGAGACGGAGGGCATCGCGGGGGACACAGGAGAGCCGCCGATCACGACGATCCACCCCGACGAGGCGAGTCCATCCGGCGTCGCCTACGCGGGCGGATCGCTCTGGATCGGGGCGCTCGGCGGGCAGCGGCTCTGGCAGCTGCCCGTCGAGGGCGGCACGGCCGCGGCCGAGCCGATCGCCCATCTCGTCGAGGAGTACGGCCGCATCCGCACGGTCGAGGCCGCACCCGACGGCTCGCTGTGGCTGATCACGTCCAACACGGACGGCGCGACGTGGGGCGGCACTGAGCCGCGACCCGGCGACGACCGCATCCTGAGGGTCGAGGTGAGCGCTCGCTGAGCCCGTTCGACGCCACCGCGCTGCGGCTCAGCCCAGCGCGGTGGCGTCGAACCTCTGAGTGCCGATCACGGCGAGCAGCTCGAGCTTCTCGCCCGCGTCGCTCCCCTCGGCCGGGAAGAACACGCGCAGGCGGATGTCCGTCTCGGCGCTCAGCACGGCCTCGCAGGTCAGCGCGATCTCGCCGATGCTCGGAACGAGGAAGGTCTTCCGGTCGAAGCGGCGCACGGCGACGTCATGCCGCTCCCACAGCCGGCGGAACTCCTCGCTCTCCTGGAGGCTCCGGATGAGCCGCCGCACATCGGCATCGCCGCCGCGGCGGGCAGAGGTCGCGCGCAGGTCGGCCACGTGAGCCGCGGAGTGCCGCTCCCAGTCCTCCCGCGGGAAGATCGCCCGCGTCTCCGGCCGCATGAACCACTGCCAGGTCACGCTCGCCTCGACTCCCGGCGACTGATTCCTCGGCCCCACGAGCGCCGCCGCGAGGCGGTTCTGCCACAGCACGACCTCGAGATCGGTCGCGATCAGCACGGGGACATCGGCGAGGCGATCGGCGAGGCGGAGCAGCCCCGGGCTGATGTGATGTCCTCCTCGCTGAGAAGGCGCGAAGCCGGCGAGGCGGAGAAGGTAGTCGCGCTCGTCCACGTCGAGACGCAGCGCCCGCGCGAGCGACGCGATGATGGGCTCCGACGGATGGGGCCCGCGCGCCTGCTCGATCCGCGCGTAGTAGTCGCTCGAGATGCCCGCGAGCTGGGCGACCTCCTCGCGCCGAAGGCCGGGCGCCCGACGCCGCACGCCGTCGGCCAGACCGACGTCGGCGGGGCGCAGCTGATCCCGACGACGGCGGAGGAAGGCGGCGAGCCCGGCGCGGTCGATCATGACCCCAGTATCGTTCGCGCGCTCTGAGCCATCCAGGGACGGGTCGTCCCTGGATGAAGCGGGCCTTCCTGCATCCCGGAGCGCCCGCGACGGTGGAGGCACCGCACCGAAATCAGATGGGAGCCGTGATGTCCCCGCCGGATGTCTCCACACGCCAGGGCTCTGCCCGCGTGATCGCGGTGCTGGGCGCGCTCGTCGCGCTCGGCCCGCTCACGATCGACATGTACCTGCCCGCGCTGCCGCGCGTCGTCCCCGACCTCGGAGCGTCTGACGCCCTCGTCCAGCTCACTCTCACCGGGACCCTGCTGGGCCTCGGGCTCGGTCAGCTCGCCATCGGCCCGCTGTCCGACGCCCTCGGGCGCCGTCGTCCGCTCCTCGCCGGCGTCGCCGTGCACGTCATCGCTTCCGCGCTCACCGCGTGCGCCGCCGACCTCGCCGCGATGGGCGCGCTGCGCATCCTGCAGGGGCTCGGCGCCGCGGCGGCGACGGTCGTCGCCATGGCGATCGTCCGCGACCTCTTCGACGGGCACCGGGCGGCCGCAGCCGTCTCCCGCCTCATGCTGGTGATGGGCGTCGCGCCCGTCCTCGCGCCGACGCTCGGGAGCGCCGTGCTGGTCGTCGGCGATTGGCGGTGGGTGTTCGCTGTCCTCGCCGTGCTCGGGATCGGCGTCATCGTGCTCGCCGCTCTCGCCCTCCCGGAGACCCTCCCTCCCGCACGGCGGCGCACGCTCGGCGTCCGGCAGGTGCTCGCGTCGTACCGGGCGATCCTCGACGATCCCCACTTCCGACTGCTCGTCGCCACGACGGCGCTGAGCTTCGCGGCGATGTTCGCGTTCGTCGCGGGCTCGTCCTTCGTCCTGCAGGGGCAGTACGGCATGGACGAGCAGCAGTTCAGCGCGATCTTCGGCTCCTGCGCTGTCGTGATGATCGCGAGCTCCCAGGTGAACCCCGTGCTGCTGCGGCATCACCGACCCGAGCGCATCGCCGCCGCCGCACTCGCGGCCGTCCTCGTCGCCGGCGTCGTGCTCATCACCCTGCAGCTGCTCCAGGTGGGCGGTGTCCTCGGCTTCCTGCTCCCCGTCGCCGTGATGCTCGCCGGCGGATGGCTCGTCATCCCGAACACGACGGCGGCCGCCCTCTCGCGCCACGGCGAGGCGGCAGGCACCGCAGCCGCCGTCATCGGCGCGGCGCAGTTCACCTGCGGCGCGCTCACGGCACCCGCGGTCGGAACCCTCGGCGGCGATGGACTCGCGACCGCCGTGGTGATGTCGGCGGCGGTCGCGCTGGCCGCCGTCGCGCTGACCCGCGCCCTCCTCCCCCTCCCCGCACTCACGACAGGAGAACTCTCATGACCAGCACCCAGCACCCCATCGGAACCGGCTTCTCACCCGCCTCCACCGCCGAGGAGGTCGCCGTGGGCATCGACCTCGCCGGGAAGAACGTCATCATCACCGGCGGGCACCAGGGCCTCGGCCGCGAGGCGACCCGCGTCCTCAGCGCAGCAGGAGCATCCGTCACGGTGGCTGCACGCGATCCGGAGCGCGCCGCCGTCGCGCTCGAGGGCATCGCCCGCGTCGAGACCGCGCAGCTCGACCTGCTGGACCCGGCCTCGATCGACGCCTTCGTCGCCAGCTTCCTCGGGTCGGGTCGTCCGCTCCACATCCTGATCAACAACGCCGGGATCATGGCCGGCCCGCTCGTGCGCGACGCGCGCGGCTACGAGGCGAATCTCGCCACGAACCACCTCGGCCACTTCCAGCTCACGATCGGCCTCCTCCCCGCGCTGCGGGCAGCGGCCGGCGCCCGCGTGGTGAACATGACCTCCGGCGCCCACCGGCTCACGGGCATCCGCTTCGAGGATCCGAACTTCCTCGTCGACGACTACGACGGGCACGTCGCCTACGGCCAGTCGAAGACCGCCAATGTGCTGTTCGCCGTCGAGCTCGACCGCCGGTGGGCGGAGGTCGGCATCCGCGGCTACGCCGTGCACCCCGGCATCATCGTCGGCACGTCCCTCGGGCCGGCGCGCGCAGTCGGCGAGCGCATCGAGGCCCCGCAGGAGCTCCAGCGCGCGCAGGGCCTGATCGACGCGGAAGGGCGGCCGGTGATCGCGCCGGAGCACGGACTCAAGACCGTCGCGCAGGGTGCGAGCACCATGGTGTTCGCGGCGACGAGTCCCCTGCTCGAGGGCATCGGGGGCGTCTACCTCAAGGACAACGACATCTCCGCGGTCGACGCAACGCCGATGTCCGTCGCGTTCGACGGCCCGCCGCCCACCGATGTCGCGCCGCACGCGATCGATCCCGATGCCGCTCGACGGCTGTGGCACCTGAGCGAGGAGCTGCTGGCCGCAGGCGGTGGCGCCGAGTCGGCGCCTGCTGCGGACTAGCGCCGCCCTCGCAGCGCATACGCGACGAGCCCGGCCCCGTGATCACGGGGCCGGGCTCTGACGTCTGGCGGAGACGGAGGGATTTGAACCCTCGGTCCCCTTAAAGGGGACTCCACCTTAGCAGGGTGGTGCACTAGGCCTGACTATGCGACGTCTCCAGGTGCCTGCACGCAGACACGTAGACCATCCTAACGGGTCCGAGGGGGTGCTGCGAACCGCGGCTCAGAGCACGCCCCGCCGCTGCGCCATCCGCGTCTCCGGCTCAGCCGACGCCGTTGGAGCAGGTGACCTGGCTCGCGTCGGAGCCGTGCACGTTGGCGCTCAGCTCGCCACTCGCCGGGGTGTCGGTCGGGGCCGGCGTCTCCGTCATCGAGGGCGTCTCGGGCGTCGTGGTCTCCACGGGCGCCTGCGTGTCCTCGGGAGCGGGGGTCTCCGCTCCCTCCTCGCCCTCCGCGAGGATGGCGCCGCCGCCGGTGTCGCCCGTGATCTGCAGCGGGACGTTCTGCTCGAGGGCGGCCCACAGCGCCTCGGCCGAGGCGTAGTCCGGAGCGACGCGGTTGCTGTCGTACGGGTCGTCGACGACCGGGTACTGCACGAACGTGAAGTCCTGCAGAGGCACGTCCTTCGCGGCCATCGCGATCTGCACGAGCGTGACCGGGTTCGTCAGGCTCGACGACGGGTCGACGTTCTCGAGCGTCGTGCGCGCGAGCGTGAGCAGCGTGCTGGGATTGGACAGCACCTCCTCGCTCGTGAGCTTGCGCGCGAGCGCCGACATGTACACCTGCTGGTTGCTGATGCGGTTGAGGTCGCTGCCGCCCACGCCGTAGCGCGTGCGGAGGAACTGCAGGGCCTCGACGCCCGCGAGCGTGTACTTCTCCGACGGCGGGATCGCGAGGCCCGTGTGCTCGTCGTAGATGCCCTCTCCGCCGACGCACACGTCGACGCCGCCGATCGCGTTCGTGATCTCGATCACGCCACCCCACGTCACGGTCGCGCCGTAGTCGATCGTCTGGCCCGACAGCTCCTCGATCGTCTTCACGATGCAGCCGAGGTCGCCGCGGTAGTACGCCTCGTTGAGCTGTGTGCGCGAGAGCGCGGAGGCGACGTCGCCCTGCGGGTCGGTGCACTCCGGCCCCTCGACCATGAGGTCGCGGGGGAAGCTCACGACCGTCACGCGACGCGGCTCGGGCGAGATGTGCACGAGCATGTTGACGTCGTTCAGAACAGCCTCGCGCGACTCGGGGTCGTAGGCCGCGTCGTCGGGGCAGCGCCCGCCGAAGTACTGCTTGTACTCCTCCTCGCACGCGTCGAGGCCCGCGAAGAGGATGTTCACGCCCTTGTTGTCGAGCTCGCCGATGTCCGGCGGGGCGGCCTCCTGCCCCTCGAGCACGACCGCGTCCGCGCTGAAGGTCGCGCCGAAGTCGTACGCGGCGTAGCCGACCACGCCGAACGCGCTCACGATCACGACGGCGAGGGCGACGCCGAGCACGCGCAGCAGCTGCTGCACCGGTCCGGGCGAGGAGAGCTGCCCGTGGCGGGCGATCGTGCGCCGCACGGCGTGCTTCGGGGTCTCGCTCACTCGAGTCCTCTCGGGCTGGGACGAACGGTGCTCCGACCTCGGGGCGCGCGCCCCGCTCTGCGGAGGGTGTGGGATTCGAACCCACGGGACATTGCTGCCCACCGGTTTTCAAGACCGGATCCTTCGGCCGCTCGGACAACCCTCCGTGCCCCCGCTCGCGCGCGGACTGGCGTCGAGTCTAGTCGACCGGCCTTCCCGCTATTGTCGACGCGGTCCCTGGGCGAGCCCTGTCAGCGCCTCACGCGATCGTGGACGTCGCGGCGCCCAGCTCCGAGAGCGCGGCGGCCACTCCCCCGCCCTCGACGGGCAGGGTCAGCTGCGTCGCGCACTCCTGCACCTCGTCCGGCGCCTGGCCCATCGCGATGCCGCGACCGCCGCCCTCGTGCGCCCAGGTGAGCATCTCGATGTCGTTGCGGCCGTCGCCCATCGCGACGACGCGCGAGGGGTCGATCTCGAGCCACTCGCGCACCTTCTCGAGCGCTGTCGCCTTGTTGACGCCCTGCGGCGCGATGTCGAGCCACGCGGACCAGCCGACCGAGTAGGTCACCTGCTGCAGCCCCATCCGCTCGACGAACGCGTTGAACTCGTCGCCGTCGTGCTCGGGAGAGACGACGACCACGCGGGTCACCTGCAAGCCGAGCATCTCGTCGAACGCGACGTGGCGCGCGCCGGGGCGGTTGAGGTCCCAGTCGTCCATGTACTCCGTGAAGAGGCGCGTGCCGTCGGCGAGCTCGACCATGTAGTTCGCGCCGGGCAGGTGCTCGCGGATGAACCGCAGCGCCTCGGTCGCATCGAACGTCTCGATCGTGTGGCGGATGTACCCGGTCGGGTCATCGGGGTCGCGCGACATGATCGTCGCCCCGTTCGCGCACACGACGTACGGCGGCAGGATGCCGAGATGCGTCATCACGGGATGGGTCGACTCCCAGCTGCGCCCGGTCGCGAGCGTCACGAGGTGCCCGCGCTCGGCAGCCTCGGCGACCGCCTCCTCGACGCCGGGGCTGTACGAGCCGTCCTCGAGCAGCACCGTTCCGTCGATGTCGAGCGCGATGAAGAGGCGCTCCTCCTCGGGCGCGGGGATCGTCACGCGATCGGCTCCATGACCTCGAGGCCGCCGAGGTAGGGGCGCAGCGGCTCGGGCACGACGACCGAGCCGTCGGCGCGCTGGTGCGTCTCGAGCAGCGCGACGATCCAGCGGGTCGTCGCGAGCGTGCCGTTCAGCGTCGCGACGTGCTGCGTGCGGCCGCCCTCGGGGCGGTGGCGGATGTCGAGACGGCGCGCCTGATAGGTCGTGCAGTTCGACGTCGACGTCAGCTCGCGGTACGCGCCCTGCGTTGGCACCCAGGCCTCGGTGTCGAACTTGCGCGCGGCGCTCGAGCCGAGGTCGCCCGCCGCCACGTCGATGACGCGGTACGCGAGGCCGAGCGAGGTGAGCATCTGCTCCTCGAGCGCGAGCAGGCGCTCGTGCTCGGCCTCCGCGTCCTCGGGCGCCGTGTAGACGAACATCTCGAGCTTGTTGAACTGGTGGACGCGGATGATCCCCCGGGTGTCCTTGCCGTGCGAGCCCGCCTCGCGGCGGTAGCACGTGGACCATCCGGCGTAGCGGATCGGACCGCCCTGCAGGTCGAGGATCTCGTCCTTGTGGTACCCGGCGAGCGCGACCTCGCTCGTGCCCACGAGGTAGAGGTCGTCCTCCTCGAGCCGGTAGATCTCGTCGGCGTGGGCGCCGAGGAAGCCCGTGCCCGCCATGATGTCGGGCCGCACGAGCGTCGGCGTGATCATCGGCGTGAACCCGTGCTCGAGGGCGGTGTTCAGCGCGTAGTTCATGAGCGCCAGCTCGAGGCGCGCGCCGATGCCCGTGAGGAAGTAGAAGCGCGCACCCGAGACCTTCGCGCCGCGCTCCATGTCGATCGCGCCGAGCTTCTCGCCGAGCGCCAGGTGATCGAGCGGCTCGAAGTCGAACGCGGGGATCTCGCCCACGCGGCGCAGCTCGACGAAGTCGTCCTCGCCGCCTTCCGGCACGCCCTCGATGACGACGTTCTGGATCGCGTCCATCGCCGAGCGGAACGCGGCCTCGGCGTCGTTCGCGGCGGCCTGGGCGGCCTTCACGCGGTCCGCGAGCTCCTTGGCCTGCGCCACGAGCGCGGCCTTCTCGTCCTTGGGGGCCTTCGCGACGGTCTTGCCGAACGCGTTCTGCTCGGCGCGCAGCTCCTCGAACGCGGTGATCGCCGCACGGCGCGCCGCGTCGGCGGCGAGGGCCGCGTCGACCGTGTCGGGCGAGCTGCCGCGCGCGACCTGAGAACGCTTGATGAGCTCGGGGTCTTCGCGGAGGAGTACGGGGTCGATCACCCTACGAGTCTAGGCGCGGGGCGCGCCCGGGCTCGCCGCCGCGACGGAGGTGCTGTCGTCCCTATCCTGAGAAGCATGCGCGACCCGCTCGACTCCGTGGCCTGGCCCGTCCGCACCGAGCGGCTGATCGTGCGCAGAGCGGCCGAGGCCGACGTCGATGCGCTCTGGCGCCACCGCCGCCTGCCGGAGGTCTCGCAATGGATCACGACCGGCCCCGAGACGCTCGACGACTTCCGCACGATCATGACGGACCCTGCGAAGCTCGCGGTCACGCTCATCATCGAGCGGGCGGACGACGGAGAGGTCGTCGGAGACCTGATGCTCCGAGTCGAGGACGCCTGGTCTCAGCGCGAGCTCACCGCTCCCGCGCGCGGAGCGCAGGCCTCGCTCGGCTGGACGCTGCATCCCGCGTACGGCGGGCGAGGCTATGCGACGGAGGCGGTGCGAGCGGCGATCGATCTCTGCTTCGGCCCGATTGGCGTACGCCGTGTGCTCGCCGCGTGCTTCGCCGACAACGAGCCCTCGTGGCGTCTCATGGAGCGCATCGGCATGCGGCGCGAAGAGCACAGTCTGAAAAGCAGCCTGCACCGGTCCGGCGAGTGGCTCGACGGCTTCACCTACGCCCTGCTCGCTGAGGAGTGGCCGACCGTCCGGCCCCCGGTGCAGAGCGCACCTTAGAGTGTGACCATGACCGCCCCCGCCGCCTCCGCGCAGCGGGCCGCGCTGGTCTACAACCCGGTCAAGGTCGCCTCGTCCGACGCCCTCCGGTCGGCGGTCGCGCTCGTCTCCCACGAGGCGGGATGGCTTCCGCCGCTCATCTTCGAGACGACGATCGAGGATCCGGGGCAGGAGGCGACGCGACGGGCGCTCAGGGAGGGCGTCTCGGCCGTGCTCGTCGCGGGCGGCGACGGCACGGTGCGCGCGGTCGCCGAGGCGATGAACGGGACGGGGGTGCGGCTCGCGATCGTCCCGAGCGGCACGGGCAACCTCCTCGCGCGCAACCTCCGTCTCCCCCTCGCCGACCCGGCAGAGATGGTGCGGGCCGCGGTCGACGGCGACACGGTCGCGATCGACCTGGGCATCGCGCGGCTGCGCCGCCCCGACGGCGCCGTCGAGGACCACGCCTTCGTCGTGATGGCGGGCATCGGCCTCGATGCGGCGATGATCGCCAACACGAACGCGAAGCTGAAGAAGCAGGTCGGCTGGGTCGCCTACGTCGACGGCGCCGCGCGGTCCCTCCCGGGCGCCGAGCCGTTCCGCGTCGTGTACCAGCTCGACGGCGGCCGCCTCCACGCGGCCAAGGTGCAGAGCGTCCTCTTCGCGAACTGCGGCGCGCTCCCGGCCGGCATCGAGCTCATCCCCGGCGCCTCGGTCGCCGACGGCCAGCTCGACATCGCGATCATCCAGCCATCCGGCCCCTTCGGATGGCTCGGGGTCTTCCGCAAGGTGTGGTGGGATAACTCCGTCCTGCGGCGCTCTCGGCTCGGCCGCCGCGTCGTCGAGCGGCGCAGGGACACGTCGGTGCGGTTCCTGCGCGGCGAGGGGATCGAGACCGCGTCGGTCGACGTGCAGCCGGTCGAGCTCGACGGAGACGAGTTCGGCGAGGCGACGCGCGTCTACTGCCGCATCGAGAAGGGCGCCCTGCTCATGGCCGTGCCGAAGGGGCACCCGACCGACCGGCTCTGACCGATCACTGCAGCGCTGACGTGAGCCGCGCGAGGTTGTCGAGCACCCGGCTCCCGAACGGCCGGCGCACCCAGTCCACGAGCGAGAGCCGCGTGCTGCGGTCGCGGTAGTCGTCCTCCACGCGGCGCAGCTGCTGCACGAACTCCTCGCCGCGCACGAGCAGCGAGACCTCGAAGTTGAGGCCGAACGAGCGCATGTCCATGTTGCTCGATCCGATGACGGCGACCTCGTCGTCGATCGAGAGCGTCTTCGTGTGCAGGATGTACGGCGGCGGGAAGAGGTAGATCCGCACGCCGGCCCGCAGCAGCGCCTCGTAGTAGCTCCGCTGCGCGTGGAACACCATCGCCTGGTCACTGATCTCCGACACGAAGAGCTCGACCCGGACGCCCCGCGAGACCGCCGCGCTGACGGCGAGCATGAGCGCCTCGTCGGGGACGAAGTACGGGCTGATCATGATGATCTTCTCCTGCGCCGCGTACATGAGCCCGAGGAACAGGCGCAGGTTGTTCTCGACCTCGAACCCGGGGCCCGACGGCACCACCTGGCAGTCGAGGTCGCCCGACCCGGCGTCCATCTCGCGCAGGTCGACGCCCGCCGGCGTCTCGCCGGTCTCGCTGTAGTAGTCGCTCAGGAAGACCGCGTCGACGCTCGAGACGACGGGCCCGTCGAGCCGCACCATGAGGTCGACCCACTGCAGGCCGCGCTTGATGTTCGCGCGCACGTTGTAGCTCGCGTCCGTGACGTTCTGGGAGCCGAGGTACGCGACCTCGCCGTCGACGATGAGCAGCTTGCGGTGGTTGCGCAGGTCGGGGCGCTGCCAGCGGCCGTGAAGCGGCCGCAGCGGAAGGAGGTAGTGCCAGTCCGCGCCCATCCGCTCGAGGCGGTCGCGCGTCCGGCGATGCAGCGGCTTGGAGAGGTTCGCCCAGTGGTCCATGAGCACGCGCACGGGGATGCCGCGCGCGCACGCTTCCTCGAGCGCGCGGAAGAAGTTCTCCGTCGACCGGTCCGACTTGAGGATGTAGAACTCCACGTGCACGTAGCGCCGGGCCGAGCGGATGGCCTCGGCCATCTCGTCGAGGCTCTCCTGGTATCCCGTGACGAGGCGCACGCCGTTGTCACCCGAGAGCGGAAGGGCGCCGAGCTCGCGGTTCATGCGGACGAGGGACGTGAACCACTCCGGCTCGTGCGGCCGCAGCGTCCCGCGCTCGAGGTGCTCGTTCGCCTCGCGCAGCACGGCGTTGATCTCGGTCTGCATCCTGCGGCGCTTGCGCGGCAGACGCGGGTTGCCGATGAGGAGGAAGAGCAGCATGCCCGGGATCGGCAGGAGGAAGATCGCGAGCAGCCACGCCATCGCCGAGGTCGGCTTGCGGTTGCCGGGCACGACGACGAGCGCGAGGATGCGGACGATGATGTCGACGACCGTGTAGACACCGAACCAGAACGCGGAATTCGCCCACCAGTCCATCGGCATCCTCCTCGTCCCCGCCAGCCTAGCGAAGCGGGGACCGAGGCCCCGCGCCGCGCCGACTCAGCGCGCCGGGTCGGCTTCCTCGGGGAGCACGTCGACGGGGATGACCTGCACGTCGCGGATCTTCCAGTCGAGCGCCGCCACGGCCTGCGACGCGCGCACGAGCCGGTCGACGGCGACCCGGCCGCGACGCGGGATGACGAAGGCCTCGATGTGGAGGACCTGCCCCTGGTCGCGCACGCGCACGGCGGCGTCCTCGATCCAGCGCAGGGAGCGCAGCCGCGTCACGGCCGCGGCCGCGAGCGGATGCGGGGCCGCGTCGTCGTAGGTGAGCGCGCGGCGGTCCATGAGGTCGACGACCGCGGAGCGGGTGTTGCGCACGCCGTCCCACACGATGCCGACGGAGATGAAGAGGGCCGCGGCGCCGTCCAGCCACCAGATGCCGATGCCGACGCCGAGCACGCCGACGATCGACGCCGCGTTCGTGTGCCAGTCGGCCTTCGCCATGTCGGCGTCGGCGTACAGCAGCTTGTTGTGGAGCACAGGCGCGAGGCGCGCCTTGGCCGGGCCGTAGAGGAAGACCGGGCCGACGACGATGACGACCATCACGGCCACCATGAGCCAGCCGAGCCAGACGGTGTGGCCGAAGAGCCGCACCGTGCCGATGGTCGGATGCTCCTGAGAGACGAGCCCGACGACGGCCTCGACCGCGAGGTTCAGGCCGACCGTGAGCAGGGCGACGCCCGCCACGAGGTGGCCCACGCCCATCGCCCGGTGCTTGCCGAAGGGGTACCGGCGCGAGGGCGCGCTCCGCACGAACGGCAGGGCGACGAGGAAGGCGAGCTGCGGGATGAGGGACAGCATGTCCTCGATCCACGCGGTCCGCATGGCCTGCGAGTTGCCGACCACGAGGGCGACGAGGGCGATCGTGACCGTCGTGTAGCAGATCGTGAAGATCTCCCAGCGGACGGCGCTGCGCAGCGCGCCGCGCTGCTCATCCGGCAGGTCGGCGCGGCCGAAGCGCCGCCAGGTCTCGCTCATCCGCCGACCTCCTCGTCGAGGTGGCTCTCGAGCGCCGACAGGAGCCGGTTCTCGCCGAGCGGGACGAGCATGACGATCGACCGCCCCTCGGCGCCCGGCACGCCGGGGTAGCCGCGCGTGACGCCGACGCGGTCGACCCACGGCGTCTGATCGGTGAAGCCGCCGACCGCGAGGTCGATGCTCCCGCGCTCGAGCAGGCCCACGAGGGACTCCTCGCTCGCCCATGTCCACTCCACGCGCGCCCCGACCTCGTCGGCGAACCCCTCCGCGAGGTCGGCGAGGGGCCCTTCCGCCGCGCCGTCCGGCCCCTCCTCGACGAGGCCCTCCTCGACCGTCGCCCCGACCTCGAGCACGCCGTCCGCGATCACGCGGTCGAGCGTGCCGTCGGGGTCCTCCGGAACGCGCAGGCCGCATCCGGGCGCCGCGAGGAGCGCGCCAATCGCAAGCCCCGCGCACAGCGCGCGAGCCGCCGCCCGCGCACGGCGGACGGCGGCTCGCGCGTGCCTGGACATCAGACCCGGTTGCGCGCGTCCCGCCCGAGGAAGACGCCGAGCGCGATCATCGCCACCGCGAGGACGAGGTGGAGCCAGTTGTCCGCTGCGTTGAGGGGGACGAAGTTCGCCGCGTGGTCGTGCGGCACGACGAGGCCGTACACCCAGAGCACCGCGTACAGCGCGCCGCCCACGATGAGGTAGCCCTTCGACCCCGGCGTCGACCCGGCGAGCGCGAGCCCCGCGACGCCGAACATGACGTGGACGAGGTTGTGCAGGACCGAGACCTGGAAGATCCCCAGCAGCATCGCGCCGGACGTGTGCGTGGCGAACTCGAGCTGGTCGGTCCCCGTCGTGATCCCGGGGATGAACCCGGCGATGCCGACGAGCAGGAACACGATGCCGAACACGAGCGCGGCCTTCTGGATGGCCGTGCCGGCGTACCGGACCCTGTTCACGGTTCTGTCGCTCATTCTTGTGTCTCCTCTGCTGTGATTGCCGTTCCCCCAGGCAACCGCGCACGGCGCACCCGCGGCAGGGGGTTGACACCGCGCCGCCGCGTCAGAGTCCGCGCATCGTGAAGGCCGCACTGAGCGCTTGGCGGAAGGGCGCGGATGAGAGCGCGCGCACGGCGACGTCGCGCACCGCGAGCGCCGCGCCGTCGCGAGGCGCGCCCATCGCCATGTTGAAGCGGGCTCGGCGCATGGCGCGGCGCGCGGCGGCCCTGCGCTCCTCCGCCCAGCCCGCCCAGGGCTCCTCCCCCTCGGCTCCCCGCGCGCGGGCCGCGGCGAAGGCCTCGGCGAGTGCGAGCGCGTCGAGCCATCCGAGATTCATCCCCTGCCCGCCGATCGGGCTGATCTCGTGCGCCGCATCGCCCGCGAGCGCGATCCGTCCCCGCGCGAACGCGCGCGCCATCCGCTGCCGCGCGGCGAATCGGCTCGGCTCCTCCAGCCCCTCGAGGTCGACGCCCACGCGCTCGCGCACGAGAGCCGCGAAGCCCGCCGCCGTCTCCGGTCCCGCGCTGTCGTCGACGCGCACGACCCATCGGCGTCGGCCGCCCGGGAGCGGGAACGACTCCACGACGCCGTCGCGCTCGAGGTGGAGGAGCGCCGTCTCGGGGCGCCCCGTCGTGTCGTCGGCGTCGGCCATGACCCACCGCGTGTCGGGATCGCGGCGCTCCCACCCGATCCCCGCGGCCGTGCGGACCGCGCTGCGCGTGCCGTCGGCGCCGACGACCGCGCGGGCGCGCACGATGCCGCCATCCGTCCGCAGCTCGACGCCGCCCGCGACGGAGCGCAGGCCCCGCACGCTCTCGCCGCGCCGGAGCGCGTCGGGGGCGAGCGCGCGCAGGCGCTGCACGAGGATGGCCTCCGTGCGGTGCTGAGGGAGGGTGCGGACGGGCTCGTCGAACGCGAGCGCGCCGAGCATCCGGCCGTCGCGGAGCGCCTCGCCGCCGCGCACGAGCGCCGCCTCGCCGCGGACGCGGTCGCCGACGCCCGCCGCGTCGAGCGCCGMGAGCCCGGGCGGATGGATGCCGATCGCGCGCGTGCTGGCGGATGGCGCCTGCGCCCGCTCGAGGACGACGACGTCGGCGCCGCCCTGCGCGAGCAACGCGGCGACGAGCAGGCCCACCGGCCCCGCGCCGACGATCGCGGCGTCGTGCACGCGCGTCATGCCTCGCGCACCGCCTCGACGCGCGCGGGCCATCCCCTCTCCACGCGCCAGCCCGTCGGGACGAGCTGCGCGAGCTCGCGCGCCGTCCGGCTGCGGCGGATCGACGTGAGACCGTCCTCGCGCAGGAACGTGCCCCGCAGGACGAACGGCACGAAGGGCAGCGTCCCGATCCAGAACGCGAGGTACGCACCCCGCGAGCGCTCGATGTCGCGGTGGACGGCGACGCCGCCCGGCCGCAGCAGCTGCGCGGACTCCTCGAGGAGCGCGGTGACCTCCGCGTCGGAGAGGTGGTGGAGCACGTGGTTGGACACGACCACGTCGAAGCGCTCACCGGTCGCGATCACGGCCGCCGCATCCATCTGCCGCACCCGCAGCCCGCGCCCCCGAGGACCACGCGCCGCAAACGCGAACGCGCGCGGGTCGGGGTCGATCGCGAGCACGTCGAGCCGGCCGCGCTCGCGGCGCGCCCATCGGCACACCGCGTGAGGGAAGTCGGCCCCGCCCGTGCCGATGTCGAGGAGGCGCACGTCGCCCTGCCTCAGGCGCGGCGCGATCCAGCGGCGGTACGTCGCTCGCGGCGACGCGACGACCGCGTTGACGAGGCCGAAGCGCGCGTACGTCCGCGCGAGCCGGTCGGGGTCGCAGTGCGGGTCGTCCATCCGCTCGGTCGCGACGGCGTCGCGCACGGCGAGCCGCCCCGGCATCACGAGCCCCGCAGGGTGAGCAGCGCCGACTCGACCGTGAGGCCGGGGCCGAACGCCATCGCGACGACGCGCTCGCCGGCCGATGCGGCGGGCGAGTCGAGGATGTGCCGGAGCACGAAGAGCACTGTGGCGCTCGACATGTTGCCGAAGTCGCGCAGCGTGGCGCGCGCGGGCAGCAGCTGCGCCTCGCTCAGCTCGAGCGCCGACTCCACCTTGTCGAGGATGCTCCGGCCGCCGGGATGGATGGCCCAGTGCGGGATGGCCTCGCCCGCCCGCCGCTCGTCGAGAGCGCGCTCGAGACGGGGCTCGGGCGCGAAGAGCGGACGGACGGCTCCCGTCACGTGCTGCCCGAGGATCGCGGGGACCGCGTTCGACAGGACCATCTCGAAGCCGTGGTCGCCGATGCGCCACGCCATGTCGCTCTCGCCCTCGGGCGCGACGCGCGACGCGAAGCGCTCGAGCTCGAAGCCGGGCTCGTGGGCCGACACGGGACGGGAGGTGACGAGCGCCGCCCCGGCTCCGTCGCCGAAGAGCGACGTCGCGACGATCGTGTCGGGGTCGTTCGAGGTCCGCAGGTGCAGCGTGCACAGCTCGACGCTGATCACGAGGACGACGGCGTCGGGGTCGGCCTGCGCGAGCTGGCTCGCGAGCCGCAGCGCGGGGAGGGACGCGTAGCAGCCCATGAAGCCCAGGTGGAAGCGCTGGACGTCGGCCGGGAGGCCCAGGTCGCGCGCCACGACGAAGTCGGGCCCGGGCGCGTAGAACCCCGTGCACGACACCGTGATGACGTGCGTGACGTCGTCGGCCGAGAAGTCCTCCTGCTGCGCGAGCGCGGCGCGGCCGGCCTCGACGTAGAGACGGCTCGCCTCGACCGCGTAGATGTCGTTGCGCAGCTTCGTGCCGGGAGAGGCGAGCTCGCCCGTGGTCGGGTCGTAGAAGCGGCGCTCGGCGCCCGGCTCGGCCGTGCGGTCGCCGAGCTCGGTGAGAACGGTGTAGCGGCGCTCGATGCCCGAGACGCCGAACGACGTGCTGACGATCCGCTGCGAGAGGCGGGTGAGCCCCGGCTGCGCCGCGAACACCTCCCTCACCTCGTCCTGATGGAGCACGGTCGGCGGCACGACGGTCGCGAGGCCGGTCAGTGTGACGGTCATGGCGCGACAGTATCCGCGGCCGCGGGCCCGCGACAGGGGGTTGCGCGCGGGCGGCGCGGGATGCTCGTCGCGAGATCACGCGATCCGGATCTGTCAACCGCCCTGCCCGGCGCTCTCGCGCCTCGTATCGTCGCCCGCGAACACGGAATGAGAAGAGAGAGGAGACATCATGACCACGGCACGCGACATCATGACCCCGTCGCCGCGCTGCGTCGGCGAGCACGAGTCCCTCACCGAGGCGGCGCGGCTGCTGGCCGACCTCGACGTCGGCTCGCTGCCGATCTGCGGCGACGACGGGAAGCTCAAGGGCATGCTGACCGACCGGGACATCGTCGTGAAGGGCCTCGCGAAGGGAGCGGACCCGGCCACGACGACCGCGGGAGAGCTCGCCGAGGGCAAGCCCGTGACGGTCGACGCGGATCAGGACATCCGCGACGCGCTCACGCTCATGCAGGACCACCAGGTGCGCAGGCTCCCCGTCATCGAGGACCACCTCCTCGTCGGCATCGTCAGCCAGGCCGACATCGCGCTCGCGCTGGCCCCCGTCGAGACCGGGGAGACGGTCGAGCAGATCTCGCTCTGACGCCATCCGCCCCGTGCCCGCTCCTCCCCGCGGGTGCGGGGCACCCCTGCGCTCAGGGTGCGTGCCCGCGCACGGTCGGCCCCGCCTCGTCGGGGCCGATGTCGGACTCCCTGCGCAGCCGGAACCACCGGTACCCGTAGCCGTCGAGCGCGAGCTCGAGGGGGTCGCTCACCTCGAGCGGCGCGCTCTCGCCGTGCAGGTCGATGAGCACCGCGTCGTCGGCCTCGTCGAGGCGGATCCGCACGGTCGCCGGGCTTCCGCCGAGATTGTGCGCGAAGAGCGCGTCGCCCACGTCGGAGCGCATCCGGTGGACGAGGACGGACGGCGCGTCGTGCTCGAGCACCTCGAACGCGCCCCACGAGATCGCGGGCGTCGCCCGGTACGCCGCGATGATCGCCCGCATGAAGCGATGGAGCGACGTGGGGTCGCGCCGCTGGTCGGCGACGTTCACGTGCTCGGGCGCGTAGCCGCCCTCGGGGAACGGCGCGACGAGCTCGGCCGCCTCCGCCGTCGAGAAGCCGCCCTGCGCGGTCCACTGCATGGGCGTGCGCACGGCCCGGCGCTTCTCGAGCGCGGGGTTCTCGCCCATCCCGATCTCCTCGCCGTAGAGCAGCGCGGTCGCGCCGGGCAGCGAGAACATCAGGCTGTACGCGAGTCGCACGCGCCGCGGATCGCCGCCGAGCATGGGCGGGAGCCGCCGCACGATGCCGCGCCCGTACACCCGCTGATCCTCGTCGGGCGCGAGCGCATCGAACACCTCGGCGCGCTCGTCCTCGGCGAGCAGCTCGAGCGAGAGCTCGTCGTGGTTGCGGAGGAACACCGCCCAGCCGACGTCGGACGAGGGCGCCGTGCGGCTCCGGATGGCGCGGACGATCGGCTCGGGATCCTCGCGGACGAGCGCGAGGTACATCGCGACGTTCGTCTCGAAGTCGAACTGCAGATCGAGCTCGTCGCCTCCGGCCCCGAAGTACGGCTCCTGTCCCGCGTGATCGAGACCGACCTCGCCGAGGAGGACGGCCTGCGGCGAGCGCCGCCGCAGGAAGCGCTTGATGTCGCGCAGGTACTCGTGCGGATCGGCGACGCCCTCGTGCGGCACGTCGATGAGGAACGGGACGGCGTCGACGCGGAAGCCGTCGATCCCGAGGCTCAGCCAGAACGCGATCGCCTTCGCGATCTCGTCGCGCACGCGCGGGTTCCCGAAGTTCAGGTCGGGCTGATGGCGGTAGAAGCTGTGCAGGAAGTACTGCCGCGTGCGCGGCTCCCACTCCCACATGCTCGACTCCTCGCCGGGGAAGACCGTGTTGGCGTCGTTCTCGGGCTTCTCGTCGCGCCACACGTAGAAGTCGCGGTAGGGCGACTTCCGGGAGCTGCGCGCGGACTGGAACCACGGATGCTCGTCGGAGGTGTGGTTCACGACGAGGTCGACGATCACGCGGATCCCGCGATCGTGCGCGAGCCGGATGACCTCGAGCAGGTCGCCGTGCGTGCCGTAGCGCGCGTCGACCCCGTAGAAGTCGGTGACGTCGTAGCCGTCGTCGCGGTTCGGCGTCGGGTAGAACGGCATGAGCCAGATGACGTCCGCCCCGAGATCGGCGATGTAGTCGACCGCGCGCGCGAGCCCCTGCAGGTCGCCCGTGCCGTCTCCGTCCGCGTCGAGGAACGTCTCGACGTCGAGGCAGTAGATGACCGACGACCGCCACCAGAGGTCCGCGATGTTCTCCCGCCTCATGAGGCCTCCTCCAGCGCGGCGATGAGCGCGGGGGCGTCCTCCTCCACGAACCGCCGCTGATCCTTCCCGATGTGGTGCAGGTAGACGCGGTCGACGCCGGCGCACAGCGCGCGCACCCGGTCGGCGATCTCGTGAGGCTCGACCCCCGCGATGACCGACTCGGCGGGGTCGGCGTCGGACTCCGCCGCGAGCCGGTCGAAGTCCTCGGGCTGCGCGACATCCCAGGGCGAGACGCGCGTCACGGCCCCATGTCGCCACTGGTCGCGCGCGAGCGCCGCCGCGTCGTCGGCGGTCCGCGCGATGCTCAGGTGCACCTGGAGGCTCACCTCGCCCCGCCCTCCGGCCGCGCGGTAGGCGCCGATCGCGTCCGCGAGCGCCGCGGCGTCCGTGCCGGTCGTGATGAGGCCATCCGCCCAGGCCGCGACCCGTTCGGCCGTGCCGGGGGAGATCGCGGCCCCGACGAGCAGGGGCGGCGCGGTGGGCAGGCTCCACACGCGTGCGTCGTGCACGCGGACGGCGCCGTCGTGGTCGACGCGCTCCCCGTGCAGGAGGCGGCGGATGACCGACGCGCTCTCGTCGAGACGCCGGTCGCGCTCGCCCTTCTCGGGCCACGGATCGCCCGTGACGTGCTCGTTCACCAGCTCTCCGCTGCCGAGAGCGGCCCAGAACCGCCCGGGGAACATCTCGGCGAGGGTCGCGATCGCCTGCGCGGCGACGGCAGGGTGGTAGCGCTGGCCCGGCGCCGTGACGACGCCGAAGCCGAAGCGCGTGAGCGCGAGCGCGGCGCCGAGCCACGACCACGCGTACCCCGAGTGCCCCTGCGCGACGCCCCACGGCGCGAGATGGTCGGAGCACATGGCGCCGTGGAAGCCGACGCGCTCGGCGAGCTGGACGGACGACAGCAGCTCGCTCGGGGCGAGCTGCTCGTGCGACGCGTGGTAGCCGATGAACATGGCCTCCAGGGTCGCGTGCACACGGCCCGCGCGGGAGTGCCTTGACAGGCCGCGCGGCCGGGCGTTAGCCCGCTTCGCCGTCCGCGCGCGGCGGGAGTCCGCGCTTGGCGCGCTCCTCGGCCTCGATCGCGGCGTACGTGCGGCGCTCGGTGCGGTCGAATCGGAGGATGTTCCGGAGGATGAGCCAGAACACGATCGCGATCGCCACGGTGGGCGCGAGCGACCACAGCGCCGCCACCCAGAAACTGTCCACGGGCCCATCCTACGAGGCGTGGTCGAGAGAAACCCGGGCGTGAGCGGATCGACGCCGCGTGCACAGCACCGCGACGCTCCGCTCGGGCCTCCACAGCACCCGGCGGATCGGGGTCCGCGGCCACCCGGCGCGCGAGCCTCGGAGCATGACGACGATCATCCCCGCGCGATCCGCGCAGAAGTTCCTCTCGGTCCTCCCCCACGTGTGCGGCTACGTGCCCCGCCTCAGCCTCGTCGTGGTCCCCATCGTCGACGGCCGCACCGCCGGCGTCGCACGGCTCGACCTCCCGCAGGACGAGGAGGCGTGGGGAGAGGTCGCCGCGACCGCGCTCGGCATCGTGTGCCGCCTGCCCGACGCCGGGCGCTTCGCTGCGGTCGTGTACACCGACGACCCGTTCGTCGACCGCGACGGTGCGATCGCGTTCGAGGGGTTCATGGGCTACCTCCGCGAGCGCGCCGACCACTGCGGCGTCGAGGTCGTCGACGCGCTGTGCGTCGCGGCCGACGGCTGGGGCTCGTACCTCGACGATCCCTCACCCGAGCACGGGCGCCCCCTCGACGAGATCGCGTTCGAGGGAGCGCTGCCCGAGGGTGTCGAGCCGACACCCGTGCGGGCCGATCAGGGCGACGGCGCCGAGCTGCCCGCATGCGACCTCGCTGAGAAGGAGCGCCTGGGCCGCGCGCTCGCCGAGATCGACCGCGCGTGCGCGGCCCTCGGCAGCGACGGCGACGAGAGCGGCATCGCCGGCATCCATCCGCGCGCGCTCGCGACCGCATGCCTCCTCGGGCAGATCCCCGAGGTGTTCGAGGAGAGCCTGGCCTGGGATGTCGAGGCCCTCGAGCCGTACCTCGCCGGCGCGGTCGCGTGGGCGCTCAACCGCCCGTTCTTCCGCGACGTCGCGCTCTCGCAGTGGAGCGCCGACATCGAGGAGGGGTACGAGACGCTGGCCTTCAACGAGCGCTGGCGGGCGGGGCACCGGGCCGAGCCGACCGGCCCCGTCCGCCTCATGGGCGAGGGCCCGCGACCCGACGCCGACCGGCTCGAGCGCGCGCTCGAACTCGTCCGCAGGCTCGCGGCGGCCGCACCGCGCGAGGCGCGCGTGGGCCCGCTCGTCGCGGCGGCCTGGCTCAGCTGGGCGCTCGGCCGGGCGACGCACGCGGCCCGCTACGTCGCCCTCGTGGCCGAGATCGACCCCGAGCACGGCCTCGCGAGCATCATCGCGTCGATGCTCGAGGCGAGCTACCTGCCGCCGTGGGCGTTCGAGCGCCCGTGACGCTACTTGACGAGCGGGAAGAGGATGGTCTCGCGGATGCCGAGCCCCGTGATCGCCATGAGCAGGCGGTCGATCCCCATGCCCATGCCGCCGGTCGGCGGCATGCCGTGCTCGAGCGCGCGGAGGAACTCCTCGTCGATGCGCATGGCCTCGTCGTCGCCGCGGTCGGCGAGCTTCGCCTGCTCGACGAAGCGCTCGCGCTGGATGACCGGGTCGACGAGCTCGGAGTAGCCGGTCGCGAGCTCGAAGCCGCGCACGTAGAGGTCCCACTTCTCGACGACACCGGGTGTCGTGCGATGCTCGCGGACGAGGGGGCTCGTGTCGACGGGGAAGTCCATCACGAACGTGGGGCGCGTGAGGTGCTGCTTGACGAAGTGCTCCCAGAGCTCCTCGACGAGCTTGCCGTGGGTCGCGTGCGGGGGCACGTCCACGCCGTTCGCCTCGGCGAGCTTCACGAGCTCGTCGAGCGAGGTCTCGGGCGTGATCTCCACGCCCGCGGCCTCCGAGAGCGAGGGGTACATGGGCACGCGGTCCCACTGCCCGCCGAGGTCGTACTCGGTGCCGTCGGCCCACGTCACCTTCGTGTCGCCGGCGACCGCGATCGCGGCGTTCTGGATGAGCTCCTGCGTGAGGTCGGCGATGCCGTTGTAGTCGGTGTACGCCTGGTACGCCTCGAGCATCGCGAACTCGGGGCTGTGGGTCGAGTCGGCGCCCTCGTTCCGGAAGTTGCGGTTGATCTCGAACACCCGGTCGATGCCGCCGACGACCGCGCGCTTGAGGTAGAGCTCGGGCGCGATGCGCATGTACAGCTCGGTGTCGAACGCGTTCGAGTGCGTGATGAACGGGCGCGCGGTCGCGCCGCCCGGCTGCACCTGCAGCATGGGCGTCTCGACCTCGACGAAGTCGTGCTGCTCGAAGGTGGCGCGCAGGCTCGCGTTCACCTTGGCGCGTGCCCGCACGGTCGTGCGCGCCTGATCCCGCACGATGAGGTCGAGGAACCGGCTGCGGACGCGGCTCTCCTCGCTGAGCTCCGTGTACATGTTCGGCAGCGGCAGCACGGCCTTGGCGGCGATCTGCCAGTCCGTCACCATGATCGAGAGCTCTCCGCGGCGACTCGAGATGACCTCGCCCGTCACGAACACGTGGTCGCCGAGGTCGACGAGCTCCTTCCAGCGCGCGAGCGACTCGTCGCCGACGTTCGCGAGGGAGACCATCGCCTGGATCCGCGATCCATCGCCCGACTGCAGGCTCGCGAAGCAGAGCTTGCCCGTGTTGCGGCTGAACACGACGCGGCCGGCCACGCCCGCGGTCACGCCCGTCTCGGCACCCGGCTCGAGGTCGCCGTACTCCGCGCGCAGCGCCGGGATCGTCGTCGTGACAGGCACGGTGACCGGGTAGGCGCCGCCCGCGGCGGAGGCGCGCTCGGCGATCAGGCGCTCGCGCTTGGCGAGGCGCACCGCCTTCTGCTCGAACACATCCTCCTCGGTCTCGGGGGCGTTCTCGGCGGGCGTCTCAGACATGCAAAAGCTCCTCAGGAAAGTCTGCCGTCAAGTCTAGTCAGCAGGCCTCGGCGCTCCCTGCGGGCGGGCTCAGTCCTCGGGCGGCAGATCGGGGATGGCCGGGGTCGCCTCGGTGAGCGCCTGGTCGACCGTCGAGCGCACGAGCGCGGAGAGGTAGCCGCCCGGGTTCTCGACGCCGATCCCCCGGAGCAGGCCCGTTGCCTGGTGCACGATCTGACGCGAGAACGCCGACGCCGTCTCGATCGCCTCGGCGTAGGCGGGCCGGTCGTCCTCCGCGACGACGACGGGCTCGCAGCCGAGCTCGACCGCGAGCGCCTGCGCGATCGGCAGCACGGCCGGCGGCGCCGTGACGGCGGCGTACGAGGCGGCGAGCTGACGGAGGTCGATCGTCGTCCCGGTGAACGCCATCGCGGGATGCACGGCGAGCGGGATGGCGCCCTTCTCGGCCGCGGGGCGGAGCACCTCGATGCCGAACGACGCGTCCGTGTGCAGGACGAGCTGCCCCATCTGCCACGCGCCGATGTCGGCGAGCCCCTGCACGAGGCCGGGCAGCTCAGCGCGCGGAACGGCCAGGACCACGAGCTCCGACCGGCGCACCACCTCGAGCGGGTCGAGCACCGGCACGTCGGGCAGCACGGCCGACGCGCGATCGTCGTCGGATCCGCCGGTGATGCCGGCGATGGCGTGCCCCGCGCCCGCGAGCGCGGCGCCGATCACGGGGCCGACCCGACCGGCCCCGATGATGCCGACCCCCAGACGTCCGTCTCGTCGCACGCGCCCTACCTCTCGCCCCAGCGATGCGTGTGATCGCGCGACGCCGCCTCGACCGCCCCGCGGCTCGCGCGCTGCAGGAGCGCGATGGCGTCGTCGCGCTCGAGGCCGACGACCTGGCCGGAGATGGGCCCGGCGACCGTGTGCGCCTGCCCCCATGCGACGCGCTGCAGGCGGTCGACGGGGCCCTGCGCGATCGAGACGCCCTGGAGCCGCGCGAGGGGGAAGATCGCGAGCTTGCGCCAGACGCGCCCGCGCCGCAGCAGGAGGCCGAAGTCGGTGATCGCGTATCCGTGGCGTCGCCACGAGACCGGGCGGCGCCACCAGGCGCGCGCGGGCATCGTGCGGTACGGGTCGCCCTCGATCGGGCCGAGGATGCCGTGCTCCCAGACGAGCGGGAGATCCTCGACCGGGGCGTCGGGGAGGATGAGCGCGAGCACGCGCTCGACGTCGGCGCGCTTGCCGACCGGCAGGACGACGTTGAACTGCTGCGCGCTGCCGGACTGCTGCTGCGCGGCGCTCTTGCCGGACATCCGGTTGATCTTGATGGTCCACCATCCGAACGGCCGCCACAGGAGCGACTGCGAGACCTCGACCGCGAAGATGCGGCCCGGAGGGAGCGTCTCGGTGACCGTGGTGAGCAGGCCGTAGGTGATGCGGACGCCGTCGGGCGTCGGGGCGATCGCGTAGCGCAGCGACTTCGAGATCTGCGCCCACGTGATCGCGACCGCCGTGAGGACGAGCGGGATGCCGGTGCCGAGGCCCGCGCCGAGGAGCACGATGAGCCCCTCGCCGTCCGCCAGGGCGATCGGGAGCAGGACGGCCATGACGACGGCGAACAGGAGGCCGAAGAACACCAGCCACAGCACGCCGCTGATCACCTGCGAGCCGATGAGGCGGCCCGTGGGGATCTTGACGACGCTCTCGGGCGCGACGTCGGAGAGGTCGACTCCCTCGATGAGGCCGCTCACGCCGTCGTTGAGGTGTCCGACGAGCTGTCCGCGTGCACCGGGGCGCGGCGCCGGCTGCCCGGTGCGCGCGGCCTCCCGCGCGGCCCGCGCTCCCGAGGCGAGGCGGAGGATGTCGGCGCGCACGGCCTCCGCGCGCGGGGTGGCGAGGTACTCGAGGGCGACGTTCGCGTCGGTGCCCGCGCCGACGACCTCGAGCTTGGCCATCCCGATGAGGCGCGCGGGGAACGGGCGCGTGAGGTTCACGCCCTGCACGCGGTCGAGCGGGGCCCGCCGGTGCGAGCGGAACACGATGCCCTTGCGCACCTCGACGTGCTCGTCGGTGATCCGGAACTGCTGGAACCGCCAGACGAGCCAGAACGCGAGGACGAGCACCGCGAGCACGCCCACGAGGGCGAGGAGCGCCACGAGGATGAGGTTGTTCGCGAGCACCCAGTCGAAGGGGTCCCCTCCCGCGTAGTCCTCGACGTGCGCCTCCTCGGGGGTGAAGAGGGAGACGACCCAGAAGATGATCCGGTCGCGCGCATTCCCGATCGCGATGCCCGCGACGATGAGCAGCACGAGCCCGCCCTTGAACAGGGGCGTGAGCGGGTGGAGCCGGTGCCAGGCGCCGTCGGCGAGCGACGACGAACCGCCGCCGGGCAGGACGGGCGCCTCGGCCGTCTCCGCCGCGCTGGGAGGCTGACCGGTCACAGCCCGGTCCTGCGGGTCTCGGCGACCTCGATGAGCGTGTCGCGCAGCGCCTCGGCCGCCGCCTGGCTGATCCCGGGGATCTCCACGCCCGTGGTCGCGGCGGCGGTCACCATCTTGAGCTTGGCGATGCCGAACGCGCGGTCCATGGGCCCGTGCGTGATGTCGACGAGCTGCATGCGGCCGTAGGGCACCGCGACCATCCGCTGCCACAGGATGCCCTTGCGGAACACGATGTCGTCGTCGCGCAGCATGTACCCGAGCGCGCGCGCCTGCCGCGGCAGCACGATCAGGGTCAGGAGCGTGACGACCGTGATCGCGCCCGCGACGATCCACGCCCACATGCCCAGGCGCGCGACCTCGGCCACGACGAAAGCCGCGGCCCACACGATCGCGAGGAAGATCGCGTTCTGCACGAGCTGAGACACGACGTACTTGGGCGAGATCTGATGCCACGCCCCGTCGAGAGCGAGTCGGCCGGCGCCGCGGGGCTCGCGGATCGCGGTGAAGGTGCCGGCGTCGAGCACCTCGGGCTGTGCGGGTCCGGCGGATACCTCCGGCGCGGCTGCGTCCGGTGCGGCTGCGGATGGCGCGGCTGCGGCCGCGCGCGCCTCGGCGCGCGTGAGCGGGGCCGGGGTCTGGGGGTCAGTCTGGTTCGAGTCCGGCTGGGGTGTCGTCGGGCTGTCGCTCATCTGGATCCTTCGGCAGCGTGCAGAAATGCTCTGCGAGCAGCGCCGCGCCCACGAGCAGTGCGCCCGCGATCGCGCTCGCGATGGTCGTCCCCAACGACCCTAGCGCGGGGGCCACAGGACGCGTCGCGCCGTACAGGAGGAGGCCGAGCGCCGCGCCCGTGACCGCGGCACCCACGATGCTCGCCGACTTCGAGAGCATCGCGATCCGCAGTGCGCGGAACGGGTCGATGCGCGGTGCGTCGGGGTCGCGCACCGAGCGGCGCACGGGCCACGCGAGCGCGAGGCACAGGGCGCCCAGGAGCACGAGGAGCACAGGCAGCATGAGCGAGGGCGCGAACGTCGAGCGCCCCGACGAGGTGAGGAGGTGGTCGAGCAGGAAGCCGCCGCCTCCGCCCAGCAGGGCGGCGACGAGGAGCGCGAGGAGGCTCGTCCGCCTCACGGCGCGGCTCCGCGGAGTCGCGCGAGAAGGGCGTCGACGCGTCCGGCGCGCGGGAGCTCGGCGTCGGGGTCGACCTCGAGCCACGGGCCGAGCACGAAGTCGCGCTCGGCTGCCCGCGGGTGCGGGATGGTGAGCCGGGGGTCGTCGGAGACGACGTCGCCGTAGGCCACGAGGTCGAGGTCGAGGGTCCGGTCGCCCCAGCGCTCGCGGCGCACACGCCCGTGCCGCTCCTCGATCGCGTGCAGGAAGCCGAGGAGCACGCTCGGCGCGAGGCGCGTCGTCACGAGCGCCACCGCGTTGAGGTACGCCGGCGCCTCGGCGTCGGGGCCGTCCAGCGTGACCGCGACGGACTCGTGGGCGGAGGAGCAGACCACCCGATCCGTGAGCGGCAGCCGCTCGAGCTCGCGCACGGCCGCGTCGAGGGTCGCCGCACGGTCGCCGAGGTTCGCGCCGAGCGCGACGACGGCGGTCACGGGCTCTCGGCGTCGGGGCGCGGGCGGCGCCGCGAGGGGACGCAGCGGCGGGTCAGGGCGGCGGCCGGCGGTCATGCGCGCTCCTGACGCAGGCGGTGCACCGTGACCGAGACATCCGAGAAGCGCGCGCGGATGGGCGCGTGCGGCTTGTGCACGGTGACGAGGACGCCGTGCACGCGCTCGTCCTCGAGCACCGCGTCGGCGATGCGGTGCGCGAGCGTCTCGATGAGATCGACGGGCTCGCCCTCGACGATCGCGACGACCTTCTCGGCGAGCTCGCCGTAGTGCACGGTGTCGGCGATGTCGTCGGTCTCGGCGGCACGGGCGGTGTCGACGTGCAGCCGCAGGTCGACGGTGAAGTCCTGCCCCTCCGCGCGCTCGGCCTCGTAGACGCCGTGGCGCCCGAATGCGGTGAGCCCGCGGAGCTCGATCATGTCGAACGGGTTCATGCCCTCAGCCCTTCCATTCCCGTGCCACCGCGAGCGCGTCGCGGGTCGCCGCCGCGTCGTGCACGCGCACGCCCCACGCACCGGCCTGCACGGCGAGCACGCTCGTGACCGCGGTCGCGAGATCCCGCCGCTCGATGGTCGTCTCCTCGCCAAGCGCCGAGGCGAGGAACCCCTTGCGCGATGTCCCGACGAGCACCCGGTACCCGAGGCCGACGATCGCGTCGAGCTCGCGCAGGAGCGCCCAGTTCTGCTCGCCCCGCTTCGCGAACCCGATGCCCGGGTCGAGGATGACCCGCTCGCGCGCGACGCCCGCGGCGATCGCGGCCTCCGCGCGCGCCGAGAGCTCGTCGGCGACCTCGCGGCCGATGTGCGTGTAGGTCGCCTGCGCGTACATGTCGGATGACGGGCCGCGCCAGTGGCCGAGGGCGATGTCGACACCCCGCTCGGCGACGACATCGAGGATCGCCGGATCGGCCAGGCCGCCCGAGACGTCGTTGACGATCGCGGCCCCTGCGTCGATCGCGGCCTCGGCGGTCGCGGCGCGGTAGGTGTCGACGCTCACGGTGGCGCGGTCGGCCGCGAGGGTGCGGATGACGGGCAGGATGCGCGCGATCTCGATCTCCGCGCCCACCGGCTCCGCGCCGGGACGGGTCGACTCGCCGCCGACGTCGAGCACGGTCGCGCCGCCCTCGCGCAGAAGCCGGCCGTGCGCGATCGCGTCGTCGGCCGCGTAGTGAGCGCCGCCATCCGAGAACGAGTCCGGCGTGACGTTGACGATGCCCCAGATGGAGGTCATGCGAGATCCTCGTGGGCGATGCCGCCCCCGAGCGCGATGAGCGACACGATCTCGCCCCGCGCCGCGGGCTCGGCGAGCTCTCCGCGGGCCGCGACCGTCACCGTCGAGCTGTCGCTCTGACGGCCGCCGCGCATCGTCACGCACTGGTGGACGGCGTCGAGCACGACGACGACGCCGCGGGTGTCGAGCGAGCCCGCGATCGTGTCGGCGATCTGCTCGCCGAGCCGCTCCTGCACCTGCGGGCGCGCGGCGAGCACGTCGACGACCTTCGGCAGCGCGCCGAGGCCGACCACCTGCTCACCGGGGAGGTACGCGATATGGGCGTGCCCGATGAACGGCAGCAGATGGTGCTCGCAGACCGAGCGGAAGCGCACGCCCCGGAGCAGGACCGCGCCAGACGGGAGCGTGTCCGGCGCGGGGCCGCGGCTGACGCTGATGGTGTGCGCGAGGGGCTCGGCGGCGTCCTGGCCCACGCCCGCGAAGAACTCGGCGTACGCGTCGGCGACGCGCTGCGGGGTCTGCCGCAGACCCGCGCGATCGGGGTCCTCCCCGATCGCGACGAGCAGCTCGCGGGTGAGCGCCGCGACGCGCTCCCGATCGACGGTCACGCGTCGCGTCCTCAGGCCGTCGCGGGCCGCGCGTGACCGGACGCCGGCCGGGTCGCGGGCTGCGACGGCGAGCTCTCGGCCGTCGTCGACGCGGCGATCCCGTCGTGCTGGCGCTTGCGCGGGACATCGATGGGCGGCAGCGCCGACACCGGTCGATCGCTCGACGAGAGCCACTGGGGGCGCTCGGGCAGCTTCTTGATGTCCTTGAAGATCTCCTCGATCTGGACGTGATCGAGCGTCTCGTGCTCGAGGAGGGCCAGGGCGAGCTTGTCGAGGATGTCGCGGTTCGCGTTGAGCACCTCGTACGCCTCGTTGTGCGCGAGCTCGATGAGCGCGCGCACCTCCTCGTCGATGTGCTCGGCGATGCGCTCCGAGTAGTCGCGGCCGTGACCCATGTCGCGGCCCATGAAGACCTCGCCGCTGCCGCTGCCGAGCTTGACGGGGCCGACGGCGGTCGTCATGCCGTACTCCGTGACCATCTTGCGGGCGATGCTCGTCGCCTTCTCGATGTCGTTGGATGCGCCGGTCGTGGGGTCGTGGAAGACGATCTCCTCGGCGACGCGGCCGCCCATGGCGTACGCGAGCTGGTCCTGGAGCTCGTTGCGCGTCACGGAGTACTTGTCCTCGAGGGGCAGCACCATCGTGTAGCCGAGGGCCTTGCCGCGCGGCAGGATCGTGATCTTCGTGACGGGGTCGGAGTGGTTCATCGCCGCGGCGGCGAGAGCGTGGCCGCCCTCGTGGTACGCCGTGATGAGCTTCTCCTTGTCCTTCATGACGCGCGTGCGGCGCTGGGGGCCCGCGATGACGCGGTCGATCGCCTCGTCCATCGCGCGGTCGTCGATGAGCTGGGCGTTCGAGCGCGCCGTGAGGAGGGCCGCCTCGTTGAGCACGTTCGCGAGGTCGGCGCCCGTGAAGCCGGGCGTCTTGCGCGCGACGACCTCGAGGTCGACGTTGTCGGCGAGCGGCTTGCCGCGGCTGTGCACCTGGAGGATCCGCAGGCGGCCCTTGAGGTCGGGCGCGTCCACGCCGATCTGGCGGTCGAAGCGGCCGGGGCGCAGCAGGGCCGGGTCGAGGATGTCGGGGCGGTTCGTCGCCGCGATGACGATGACGTTGACCTTGGGGTCGAAGCCGTCCATCTCGACGAGCATCTGGTTGAGCGTCTGCTCGCGCTCGTCGTGGCCTCCGCCCATGCCGGCGCCGCGGTGCCGGCCGACGGCGTCGATCTCGTCGATGAAGATGATCGCCGGCGAGTTCTCCTTGGCCTGGTTGAAGAGGTCGCGCACGCGGCTCGCGCCGACGCCGACGAACATCTCGACGAAGTCCGAGCCCGAGATCGAGTAGAACGGCACGCCCGCCTCGCCCGCGACCGCGCGCGCGAGCAGCGTCTTGCCGGTGCCGGGAGGGCCGTACAGCAGCACGCCCTTCGGGATGCGCGCGCCCACGGCCTGGAAGCGCGCCGGGTCCTTGAGGAACTCCTTGATCTCCTGGAGCTCCTCGATGGCCTCGTCGGCGCCCGCGACGTCGCCGAACGTGACGTCGGGGTGCTCCTTGCTCATGAGCTTCGCACGCGACTTGCCGAACTGCATGACGCCGCGACCGCCGCCCTGGGCGCTCGACATGAGGAACCAGAAGAGCAGGCCGAGCAGGAGGATCGGGATGGCCAGCGACAGCAGGCTGTCCCAGATCGTCGCGCGCGGCACGGCGTCGTCGTAGCCGTCGGCGGGAGCCGCCGCCTCGACCGCGTCGACGACCTCCTCGGCACGCGCCGAGACGTAGTAGAACTGCACGTCCGTGGCGCCCTCGTAGGCCTTCGTGAGGGTCATGTCGACGCGCTGGTCGCCATCCGTGATGAGCACCTTGCTGACGGTGTCGCCGTCCAGCAGCTCGAGCCCCTCCTGCGTGGACACCTGGCGCGGGGCGCCCAGGTTGGACACGAGCGAGAACCCGACGATCAGCAGCACGCCGACCAGCAGGATGTAGATCAGCGGGTTGCGAGTGAGCTTCTTGACGTCCATACCTGGGGTGACTTCCTCCCGTCGACGCGACGAGCGCGTAGTCGTCTCAGGCTACCCCGGCGCGTCTATGCGCCGACTGGGATTCGCCCACGGCGTACGTCAGGCGTAGACGTGCGGCGCGAGCACGGCGACGTCGCGCAGGTTGCGGTAGTGCTCGGCGTAGTCGAGGCCGTAGCCGACGACGAACTCGTTGGGGATGTCGAACCCGAGGTAGCGGCAGTCGATCTCGACCTTGGCCGCGTCGGGCTTGCGCAGGAGCGCGAGCACCTCGATCGACTCGGCGCCGCGTGAGGCGAAGTTGCTGAGCAGCCAGCTGAGGGTGAGGCCGGAGTCGATGATGTCCTCGACGATGAGCACGTGGTAGCCCTCGAGGTCGGTGTCGAGGTCCTTCCGGATCTGCACGACGCCGCTCGACTTCGTGCTCGTGCCGTAGCTCGACACCGCCATCCAGTCCATGACGACCTCGCGCGTGAGGCAGCGCATGAAGTCGGCCATCACCATGACGGCGCCCTTGAGCACGCCGACGAGGAGGAGCTTCTTGCCCTCGTAGTCCTTCTCGACCTGGGCGGCGAGCTCGCGGAGCTTGGCCTGGATCTCCTCCTCGGTCACGAGAACGCGGTCGAGGTCACCGGAGATGTCGGCAGCACGCATGGAGGCCATCCTACGACTCCTCCGCTGCGACCCCGACGTCGTAGCGCGGGAGCGCGCGGTGGATCGCGGCCCTGCGCGCACGCGTCTCGACGACCCCGGCGATGCCCGCCGCGAGCCCGGCGGCGATGAGCGCCCAGCCGGGGGCGAGGAGCGGCTGGAAGGCCGCGAGCGCCGCGATGTCGTCGTCGCCCGCCGAGTCGTTCGCGAGCACGGTCCACGGGGTCGCGCCGAGGATGACGAGCAGGAAGCCGATCACGGTGAGGCCCGACGCGAGGTGCGAGAGCGCGCCGGCTCCGGTCAGCTGCGCGTCGACGTCCGCGGACGGCGAGAGGGCGCCCTCGCGCGCGGCACGGAGCGTCCGCCGCTCGAGGACCGCGGTGCGGACGAGGAACGGAACCGTCGAGAGCAGCAGGAGGGCGATCGGGATGAGGATCAGCACCCCGCCGACGCTCACCAGCGCATCGATGACGCCCTCGATCGGGCCGCCGCCGTAGTCGACGGGGTCGCAGTCGCGGCACGGCTGACGCAGCAGGACGCCGGCGAAGAACACGTAGGCGCCGAGCTGCAGCGCGAAGCCCGCTGCAGCCCACCGTCCTTCGCGCCGCTTGGCGCCCGCAGGCTGCGGATGGGCCATCCGCGCGCCGCCGCCGGGCCCCGGCAGGCGCTTCACCCGCGCCTCCCAGCGCCGGCCGAGCCAGCCGCGCAGCGCGAAGAGCCCGACGGCGGCGAGGGTGATCCCCACTCCGGCGAGCAGGGCGATGCCGTCGTAGTCGAAGCCCGAGACGAGGTCGACGAGCGCCGTGACGGGGCCGAGGACGACGGCGAACCAGGCGAGCACCATGATGCCGCCGTACGGATCCTCGCGGAGGCGCCGCGCCTCGACGACCGGCACGCGCGGCGCGCGCGGCTGTGCGTGCCGGCGCTCGGCCGCGCGCAGCCGCATCCTCCGCTCGGCGATGCCGCGGAGCAGCTCGACGAGGAGCGCGGCGCCCGTGACGACGAGGACGCCGCCCATGAGCGCGCGGAGCATCGCGTCGAACACCGACGGGAGGGAGTACGCCTCCTCGCCGATGATGCCCGCGACGAGCACGACGACGAAGACGATCCCCGAGGCGACGAAGGCCCCGCCCGTCGTCCGCGCGAGGCCTGCCGCGAACGCGAGCGCCGGCCCGACCGGGAGGGGCTCGGTGTCACGCGGTCCGCTCACCCCGCGCTCCCCTGCTCCTCGCTCCCCTGCTCCGTGCTGCGGGCCGTGAACGCGATGAGCGCTCCGCGCCGGTCGGCGACGAAGCCCGGGAGGTCGATCGGCCCCTGGCCCTGCCAGTCGGAGACGAGCCGCGCGACCTCGAGGGTCTGCGTGCGCGTGAGGCTCGCGCCGAACTCGCTCTGCGCGACGTGGCGGATGATCCGGTGCCGGAGCGCGGGCGGGTTGGCGACGAGCGCGGGCACCGAGATCGCGATGCCCGCCTCGATGTGCTCGACGATGTCCTCGATCGTCTCGTCGATCATCTCGGCGAAGGCCTCGTTGTCCTCGCGCAGCTGCTCGGCCGTGCGGGCGAGCGCGAGCGCGACGCCCGGGCCCAGCTCGGCCTCGAGCACGGGGAGGACCGCGCGCCGCACCCGCACCCGCGAGAAGCGCGCGTCGGCGTTGTGCGGATCGTGCCACGGCTCGAGCCCCGAGGCCTCGCAGAAGCCGTGGGTCTGCTCGCGTCGGATGGCCAGGAGCGGGCGGATCCAGGCCAGTCCGCGCTCGTCGCGGCGCGGGGCCATGCCCGCGAGGCTCCCCGCGCCCGCGCCGCGCGCGAGCCCGAGGAGGACGGTCTCGGCCTGGTCGTCGAGGGTGTGGCCGAGGAGCACGGCGACGGCGCCGGTCTCCGCCGCGGCCTCGCGCAGAGCCGCGTACCGGGCCGTCCGGGCGGCGGCCTCGGGGCCGCCCTCCGCGCCCACCTCGACGCGCACGATCCGGGCATCCGTCACTCCGGCCATCCGCGCCTGCTCGGCGGCTCGCGCGGCGACCTCCGCCGACTCATCCTGCAGCCCGTGGTCGACCGTGACGCTCGCGACGCGGAGGCCGAGCCGCGGGGCCTCGAAGGCGGCGGCCGCTGCGAGCGCGAGCGAGTCGGCGCCGCCGGACAGGGCGACGAGGACGGTCGCGGCCGATCCCTCCAGCGGAGCGAGCGCGGTGCGCACGGCGAGGCGGACGGCGGCGATGGCGGGATCGAGCACGCGTCAACGGTAGTCCGCCGACGGCGGATCGCCCTCCCCGCGCACCCCGCTTCGTCGCGGCTCGCGGGCGCGGCTACGCTTGCTGACGTCAGATTTCCTTACGAGAGGACACCACTCGCATGGGCGCGTACGACGCAGTCATCGAGATCCCGCGCGGCAGCCGCGTGAAGTACGAGGTCGACCACGGCACGGGGCGCGTGTACCTCGACCGCGTGCTCTACACGACCTTCGGCTACCCGACCGACTACGGGTTCTTCGACAACACCCTCGGCGAGGACGGCGACCCGCTCGACGTGCTCGTGCTGCTCGACCACGCGATCTACCCGGGCGTGAGCGCCAAGGTCCGCCCCGTGGCCGTGCTCAAGATGAGCGACGAGGCCGGTGGCGACGACAAGGTCGTGGCCGTGCTCGCGAAGGACCCGCGCTGGGACCACATCCAGGACGTCGACGACCTCCCGGAGTACACCCGCAAGGAGATCGAGCACTTCTTCGAGCACTACAAGGACCTCGAGCCCAACAAGTGGGTCAAGGTCGACGAGTGGGCGAACGCCGCCGAGGCCGAGCGCCTCGTCAAGGAGGCGTTCGAGCGCTTCGAGGAGCACGAGGGCCAGACGCGCACGCAGGGCGAGGGCGAGCTGCCCGACTCCCGCTCCTGATCCCGCGCTGCGGATACGCGAAGGGCGCCTGCCGGCCGGCAGGCGCCCTTCGCGTATCCGGCGGTCAGACCCAGATGCCGCGCGCCGCCATGAAGTCGATCGGGTTCACCGTCGCGCCGTTGACGTAGACCTCGAAGTGGAGGTGGCAGCCGAACGAGTTGCCCGTGTTGCCCTCGAGGGCGATGAGCTGGCCGGCCTCGACCCACTGTCCGTAGCCGACGAGGACGCCGCCGTCGACGATGTGCGCGTAGCCCGTGCCCGTGCCGTCGCCGTTGTCGATGTGGATGTAGTTGCCGTAGCCGCCGTTGTAGCCGGCGTAGACGACCGTGCCCGAGTGCGCCGCGTAGATGCCCGCGCCGCAGCCGGCGGCGAGGTCGACCCCCGCGTGGAAGGACGACGAGCAGTAGCTCGAACCGCAGATCTGGTAGCGCGGGCCGTAGCCCGACGTGCGCGTGCCGTTGTTGGGGCGCACCCATCCGCCCGTTCCGGGCTGGGTCGTGCCGCCCCCGCCGCCGTTGTCGGCGGGTGCCTGCTGGCCGCCGCCTCCACCACCACCGCCGCCGCCGCTGTTCTGCTGCTGTTGCTGCTGCTGCTCGAGCTGGCGCTGCTGCTCGAGCTGCTGCTGGCGGAGGAGCTCGCGCTGCCGCTCGGCTTCCTTGCGGGCGCGCTCCTCGGCCTCGCGGCGGAGCTGCTCCTCGTACTTCCGCTTGGCCTCGACGCCCTCCTGGTACTCCTGGACGGTCTTGCTCGTCGTGTCCTTGAGGGCCGCGAGCTGCGCCTCGAGGGTGATGAGGTTCTCCTCCTGGTCGGCGAGCGCGGCCTCGGCGGCCTGCTGCGCCTCCTGGGCGGCGACCATCTTCTCCTCGGCGATCTTCTGCAGGCGGTCGCGCTCGGCGCGGGCCACCTCGGCCTGATCGCTCAGCGACTGCGCGGAGTCACGGGCTGACGCGGCCTCCGCGTAGACGGACTCGTTGCGCTCGATGAGCTTGTCCATCTGGCCGAGCTGCGTGAGGAGCTGGTCGGCGTTCTCGGCCGAGCCGGCGAAGAGGAGCTCGAGCGAGGTGTCGTCTCCGCCCGAGCGCGAGAGCTGCGCGGCGAGGCGGGCCGCGGTCAGCGCGGCGGCATCGGCTTTCTCAGCCTGCTCGTCAGCCTGCTTCTGGAGCTCGTCGGCGCGGTAGGCCGCCTCGTAGAAGGCCTGCTGTGCGGCGTAGTAGGCGTCGGCCGCGGCCTTCGCGGCCGCCTGGGTCTCGGCGACGCGCTGCTTGAGACCGGCGATGAGGCCCTCGATGCGCTGCACCTCGGCCGCCTTGGCGGCCTCGTTGTTGCGGGCTGCCTCGACGTCCTCCCACGAGGGGTAGTCGTCGGGGTTGTACGACGCGGCGAACGCGCCGGAGACACCGGGGCCGAAGGGGCTCGTGGCGGTCGCCGCGCCGATGGCGGCGACGCCGAGCGCGCCCATCACGAGGGCGTTCCGCCGCGAGATGGGGTTCCAGAGAATGCGTCGCTCAGCGGCGGTGGGCGCGCAGCCGCACTCTTCCGCGAGATTCTTCTCGGCTTCCATCACACCCTTCTCCGGCCAATCACATCCGCAACAGTAGCAACATCGTTCACTTCTGGCACTATGAAAGATCCGCTTCGGGGCGCGGAACAGAGCCATCCTCACCCGGATCGGCGGCGCGGCACGCCCGGCGCGCGGGCGCGGTTTGGATTTTCGGAGAGCGTCTGCGTATGCTTGATCGTCGGCAAGCGTGAGCCCCGGGTTCACACCGCGGCCCCATCGTTTAGCGGCCTAGGACGCCGCCCTTTCACGGCGGTAGCACGGGTTCGAATCCCGTTGGGGTCACTCAAGCTGATACAATTGAAAATCGTGTGCGAAAGCACATTCATGGCCCTGTAGCGCAGTTGGTTAGCGTGCCGCCCTGTCACGGCGGAGGTCGCGGGTTCAAGTCCCGTCAGGGTCGCTCCAAGCGACGGGCCTTCTTTCGAGAAGGCCTTTCGTATAGGAAGCGGCAGTTTTTCTGCAGCTCGGCTCTGTAGCTCAGTTGGTAGAGCGCACGACTGAAAATCGTGAGGTCACGGGATCGACGCCCGTCGGAGCCACAAGGACCGTCGTTACAACGGTCCCAGAAACCCTCGCGTAGCTTCTACATCGCGGGGGTTTTGCTTTGCCCTGGTGAGGGCGGGTTCCACCTCCGGGCGTTGAGGGCTGGTTCCTCCCCACTTCGCTCGCGATCAGCCCGGCGCCTCCAGCGATAAGGTGCCCCCGTGGCCCAAACCAGGTTCATCGTCCCCGGCGAGCAGATCTCACGCACACCCATGCTCAAGCTTGCGCGAGCAAACAAGTTGGCGGCTGAGACCCACCAAGACTTCGTCGCATGGAGAGAATCGGGCTCGCCTCACACCCGAGCAGAGTTCAGCACGGATCGGAAGACCGCACTCCTCCGCGCCGCGCTTCCTTCCGAACCGCCGATTGACGATTGGGCGCTGAGGTACGGCGACGCGGTCCATAACTACCGCTCGGCGCTCGACGGTCTCGCGTGGGAGGTTGCCCACCTCGATGGCGCGCGGCCCCACTCCAATGCTGCCAGCAAGCTCTACTTCCCGATGGCCAAGACTGAGTCTCGCTGGGACGAGCTGGCCCGCACCACGTTGGCGAGCGTTCCCGACGACGTTCTCGCGCGGATCAGGTCGGTGCAGCCGTTCATGGCCTCCGACCCACGTGCTTTTGCGCTGCCTCTGTTGCACAAGCTGGATCTTGATGACAAGCATCGCGCCGCGCTCCAGGTGCGCTTGACCACCCGGGACCGAGAGGCCCTCACATTGATCATGCGCTTCCAACCAGGACATCCCATCGAGGGAGATCCGATCGTTGAGGATGGCTATGAGTTCCTCGCACATGGGTTAGAGGTGCACAACGGCCTGAAGATCGCGCGACTACGCGCGCGCGTGCCGTTTGAAGATGTCTCGATCCAAACTCTCCCGCTTCGGCTCGACACCAGCGTCCGGGGAGAACAGCACGGGGCGTTTGAACTGCTCCGCGCGATCGATCGCCACGTGACGGGGGTCTTCATGATCGTGTTGCTGGGCGGACTCGTCCCTGAGTGGACAAACTTCGTTGCAGTGGGCGCTCCTCGCCCAGCGACACCGTGGATTTGAGAGCGCTCCCGGACAGCCGTGCGCGAGCATGGAACTTGCCGACCGCTCGGCGGACATCCGCGCGCTGCTGACCACATACAGCCAGGTCGTAGCTGATCCCCGGCCGGAGCTGTCGGTCCCAGCGAAGTGGCGGCGCATCTCGCCGAGTGACCCCAGGGCGGAGCAGCGCGTTTCGTCTCGTTCCACTCGCTCAACGACCGGGGAAGGAGCCGGCCCTCAACGCCCAGAGGACGACGGTGCCCCCCCCCCCCGGCCGTTGTCTCCGTCTCGTGGCGCTCAGCGCTGGAACGGGTGCCCATCGCGCGCCGCACCGGACAGCGCCGCGGAGCTTTCCGGCGGGCCAAGTTCGACGCGCAGCCGCTGTCTCGACTTCGAGAGCCTCGATCGCGCCGTTGACGGGTTGATGCCGAGTACTGCGGCCGCCTCGTGGGAGCGGAGCCCATCCCAATAGACGAGACGAACCAACTCCGCGTCTTCCTCAGGCAACGACTCAAGAGCCGCACGAACCGCGACCGACCCTTCGTCCTGCCTCTCTGCCACGGCGTTCGCACGCATCTCGTCCGCAAGGCGCGCCACGGCCGCGGATCGACGCGCGAGCGATCGCCGAGAGTTGAGCATGACGTTGCGGGCGGTGGCGAACAGCCACATGCGGGCCGGCACCGGTTCCACCGGCATCCGTCGCCGGAGCTTCCAGGCCTGCAGGAGCAGCTCGCCGAACGCTTCAGCGGCATCTTCGCCGTTCAGGATGCGCCGCTGGAAGTACCGGAGCAGGTCTTCCTCGTTGTCGCGAATTATGGCTTCGAACTCCTTGTGCCGTCTGAGGCGCCGCATCTCCATCACTCGCACGCCTCAGTGACCGAACTCAGGTAGAACTCCTTCTCGGGGTCCAGGTTCTCTGCTCGGTCATCCAGGTGCGCCCAGAGCAGGTCCGCCACGACGTCGTGGATCGCCAGCTGCTTGATGTCTCCGTCCGAAACCACCCGGCCGAGACGTTCCCGGCCGCTGCGGATCCGTTCTTCCGCTCGGGACGTATCGAGAGACTCCAGGTCGAGATCGCTGATGAATGCCTTCGCCTCGGCGAGGAGTGGATCGTCGTCGCCCGACCCTTCCCGCATGACGCGGATGCCCTGAACACAGATCGACCCAGTGGCACTCTCAAAAGAGAAGACCTGGTCTGCGACCCAGCCCCACGGTGTGAGATTGCCATCGCCGCCAAACGCGACCGAGCCACCGCCGACAAGGAGCGCAGACGCCGCGAGGCCGGCCGACCACAGCCGCAGCCCGTGCCCGCGCCGCTGCCGCGCCTCCTGGAGAATGCGTTCACGATGAGAGGAAAGGCCGAGAGGAACGGTCACGCGCGGCGCCGCCTCACGCAGCCGCGTTCCGAGTTCGCCGTCATTCATCAGAGAGTCCCTTCAGGCCGCCGATACCCAGTACATGTCCGCAGCGAGGGGAACTGTCCAACGACGGACAGAAATCTTGTCAAGTCGCGAGCCATGGGCGGGATCGACGCCCATCCGAGCCACTTCGTGAAGGCCCGGTTCGCCGGGGCTTCTCGTTGGCGGGAAGACTCCGCCCTACAGCTCGATCCAGTACCGGCGCAGCAGCGGATGGCCGTGCGCCGACTGGTCCGAGACATCCTCGAGCACGCCCCCGGCGCCCTCGATCGTCCGCGCGGAGCCCACGTTGTCGTCATCGCACGTGAGCATCACCCGATCGAGGCCGATCTCGCGCGCACGCTCGAGCGCGAGAGCGAGCCCCCGCGACGCGTAGCCGCGCCGCCGGCGGGAGGGGCGGACCGAATAGCCGATGTGCCCGCCGACCCGGCGCAGGTAGTCGTTCAGAGCATGCCGGAACGACACGAAGCCCACAACGTCGCCCTCGTCGACGATCCAGTAGAGGTCGTTGTGCACGAGACCGCCCGGGAGGACGCGCGAGGTGTCCGCGATCTCCGCGGCCTTGGCGACGAGCTTCTCGCACGTCGCCCGGTCTCCCGACGTCGGCGGCGTCAGCCCCGATCCGTCCACATGCACGCCGCCGAACTCGTCGATCGCGGCCGACCAGCTGTCGAACAGCTCGAGCGTGGGTCGCATGAGGGTGATCGCCATCCGCCCAGCACAGCAGATCCGTGGCACCCGCGCAAAGGCGCGCGTGGGGGATGGTGGGGGTTGGGTTGTCTCAGAAGGGTGGGGGTTCGGGTGGGGGCTGGGGGTCGTGGATGGCGTGGTGTCGTCGTCGGGGTTCGGGCTCGGTGACGTACACGTGCCCGAGCGGGCTGGTCCACTCGATGCCGCCGTCGGCGAGCGCCCGTGGAGACCACCTCGTGTGGTGGCGCAGGTAGTGAT
>NZ_JBAKGU010000018.1:0-58575 GCF_049065455.1 Microbacterium sp. SA156 | reverse complement strand
CCGCACCCCCGGACAGAAACGCCACGACGCGTTCTTCGCGATGATCCAGGCCGCCTCACGCGCCGCCGAGACCCCCACCCTCGGCGGCGCCGCCCCCACCGTCATGATCCACATCACCGCCGACGACCTCACCACCACCAACCCCACCGACACCGGCGACGGCGACAGCCCGCACGACACCGCGGCCCACGGCACGGGTTCCGCGTTCACCCGCCCGCGGCACGGCATCGCGCACCTCGACGGGGTCGACGCGCCCGTCCCCGCCACCGTGGCCCGCCGGATCGGATGCACCGGAGACATCCTCCGCGCCGTCTTCAGCCCCGAAGGACGCATCCTCGAACTGCGCAGCATCCAACGCTGCTTCACCCCCACCCAACGCAAAGCCATCGTCGCCCGCGACGGAGGATGCATCATCCCCGGCTGCACCATCCCCGCCGCCTGGTGCGAGATCCACCACGTCCAAGACCACGCCCGAGGCGGACCCACCGAAACCGACAACGGCGTCCTGCTCTGCTGGTGGCACCACCACCACCTCGACACCTCCGGCTGGACCATCCACATGCACCACGGCGTGCCCTACATCGCCGCCCCCAACTGGATCGACCGACACCACCGCCACCGACCAGCACCCACCTCCCGCACCCGACTCCACACCAAACTCACCCGCACCCTCAGATGCTGACAACCGCGCAGATGCCGAACCACGCGCGACGAGCGCACAGGCGATCCCGGCCCTTCGCACAGGGAACCCGGATGCGCCGTCGATAGCGTCGAGCCCGACCCCACCGCCCGCGCCGACGGAAAGGCCGCACCGACATGACGACGACCGAGATCACGGCCGCCGCCGACGGAGGATCCTGGCTCTCCACTCTCATGGATGCGGTCGTGGGGCTCATGGACGTCATCGGCCCCTACGGCGCCGGCGTCGCGATCGCGGCCGAGAACCTCTTCCCGCCGCTGCCGAGCGAGGCCATCCTCCCCATGGCGGGCCTCGCCGCCCATCGCGGCGCATTCGCGCTGTGGGAGGCGATCCTCTGGACGACGGTCGGGTCCGTCGTCGGCGCGCTCCTCCTCTACGGCATCGGCGTCTGGTTCGGCGTCGACCGCCTGCGCCGCATCGCCGAGCGCCTGCCGCTCGTCTCGGGCGAGGACATCGACCGGACGGTGGCCTGGTTCCACCGGCACGGCGGCAAGGCCGTCTTCCTCGGCCGGTTCGTCCCGATCTTCCGGAGCCTCATCTCGATCCCGGCGGGCGTCGTGCGGATGCCCGTGTGGCGCTTCGCGCTGCTCACCGCCGCGGGAAGCGTCATCTGGAACACCGTCTTCATCCTCGTCGGCTGGTATCTCGGCAGCGGGTGGCACATCGTCGAGCAGTACATGGACGTCGTCCAGAACGTCGTCATCGTGGGCGTCGCGGCCGCGGTCGTCTGGTTCGTCGTCGTCCGCATCCGCGCGCAGCGTCGCCAGCGGGCGGCCGGTGCCGTCGCTCCGCGCGGCGAGCGCGAGGCGCCCGCGGCCGACTGAGCGTTCGTAGACTGGGCCTGTGCCCGCCGAACGCCTCCATCTCGTCCGCCACGGCGAGGTCTTCAATCCGCGGCGCGTGCTGTACGAGCGCATGCCCGGATTCCGCCTGAGCGAGGACGGGCGGCGGATGGCCAGGGCCGCGGCCGACTACGTGCGCTCGCTCGACCGCCCGCTCGCCGAGCTCGTGTGCTCTCCGCTCGAGCGCACGCGCGAGTCGGCCGAGCCGTTCACGACGCTGTTCGAGCTCGAGCCGCGCGCCGACGAGCGCGTCATCGAGCCGTGGAACGCGTTCGCGGGGAAGCGCATGAGCCGCGCCGTCTTCATCCCGCAGAACTGGTGGCACCTCCGCCGCCCGTCGCGGCCGAGCTGGGGCGAGCCGTACCGCGAGGTCGTCGACCGCATGCACGCGGCCCTCGACGACGCGTGGGACGCCGCCGACGGCGGCGACGTCGTCATCGTGACGCACCAGGCGCCGATCTGGATCACGCACCTCTCCGTCGCCGGCCTGCCGCTGCGGCACGATCCCCGCACGCGCCGGTGCGCCCTCTCGAGCGTGACCTCGTTCGAGCGCAAGGGCGACGTCTGGCGCGAGATCGACTACGTCGAGCCCGCGTCGACCGCGGGTGCGGTCGACGTCGGCGCCGTCTGAGACCCGCACCGCGCCATCCTTCACCCCGCCGTCGCCTCGCGGGCACCTTCCGGACCCCTCGCGTTCACGCAGTGCGCTGACCGTAGAAGGTCAGCGGGAGACGCCCGCTGACGGAGGTCACGTGAGCGGTCTGAGGCGAGAGGCGATCGACGCCCGGGCGGTCGTGACCGACTTCGACGGAGTCCACACCGACGACACCGCCTTCGTCGACGCCGACGGCCGCGAGTTCGTCCGCGTGAGCCGCTCCGACGGGATGGGCGTCTCGCTCCTGCGCAGGGCCGGCATCCCCTTCCTCATCCTCTCCACCGAGACGAACGGCGTCGTCGCCGCGCGCGCCCGCAAGCTCCGCGTCGACGTGCGCCAGGGGCTCGACGACAAGGCGGCGGCTCTGCGCGAGTGGGCGGATGCCCAGGGCGTCGCGCTCGCGGATGTCGCGTACCTGGGCAACGACGTGAACGACCTGCCGTGCCTGCGGATCGTCGGCTGGCCCGTCGCGGTTCCGCGCTCCCATCCCGACGTGCTCGCGATCGCCCGCGTCGTCCTGCACCGAGCGGGCGGCGACGGCGCCGTCCGCGAACTGGCCGAGCGCGTCCTGCGCTCCCGCACGGGCCTCGTGCCCGAGCGCGCGGGCGCTGCGCTCCGCGCGTCCATCCCGTCCTCGTCACAACCGGAGGAGCACTCATGACGGTCACGATCGGCACTCGCACGCTGGGCGATGCGCACCCCACCTACGTCATCGCCGAGATCGGCCTGAACCACAACGGCTCGGTCGAGATCGCCAAGGAGCTCATCGACGTCGCCGCGGCCGCCGGCGCGGACGCGGTCAAGTTCCAGAAGCGCACCCCGGAGATCTCCACGCCCGAGCACATGCGCGACGTGCCGCGCGAGACGCCGTGGGGCACCATGACGTACCTCGAGTACCGCTACCGGGTCGAGTTCGGCCGCGACGAGTACCTCGAGATCGGCGCGCACGCCGCCGAGCGCGGCGTCGACTGGTTCGCGTCGCCGTGGGACGAGCCCTCGGTCGCGTTCCTCGAGGACCTCGACGTCGTCGCGCACAAGGTCGCGTCGGCGAGCCTCACCGACGACGGACTCCTCGCGGCTCTGCGCGACACGGGCAAGCCGATCATCCTCTCCACGGGCATGTCGACCATGGAGCAGATCGACCGCGCGGTCGACCTCCTCGGCACGGAGAACCTCGTCCTCCTGCACGCGACGTCGACCTATCCGATGCCGGCGGAGGAGGCGAACCTCCGCATGATCCCGACGCTGAAGGACCGCTTCGCCGGCGTCCCGGTCGGATACTCGGGGCACGAGCGCGGCCTCGCGATCTCGTTCGCCGCCGTCGCGCTGGGCGCGGCCGCCGTCGAGCGCCACATCACGCTCGATCGCGGCATGTGGGGCTCGGACCACGCCGCCTCGATCGAGCCGACCGAGCTCGCGGCCCTCGTCGCCGGCATCCGCGACATCGAGCCCGCCCTCGGCGACGGCATCAAGCGCGTCTTCCCCGGCGAGCTCGCGCCCATGGCCAAGCTGCGTCGCGTGGGAGCGGGCGCCGCGGTCTGACCCGCCTGCCGCGCTTCGCGGCGAACCGGCGCCCGATCGCCGCATTTCGGGGCAAGGCTCGCCGAGCCTTGCCCCGAAGCCCCCGCCCCGGCCATACAGCATCGACCCAGGCACCTCGAACCCGGGAACGTAGGATGGGAGCCGTGCGCACGCCTGCCGTCCCGAGCCTGTCTCCCCGCATCCGCCGGGGCGCGAGAGCGGCCGCCGCGCTCGCCGTCGCGACGCTCATCGCCGGTCTGGCGGCGTGCTCCGCGGACCCCGTGACGCAGGCCTACCTCGAAGGCGACGACAAGGGCTACATCGCGAGCGACTTCCGGGTGAAGGAGATCCCCGTCGAGGAGCGCGGCGAGCCCGTCGAGTGGTCGGGTGTCACGGAGGAGGGCGACGAGCTCTCGAGCGACGACACCGCGGGCGATGTCACCGTCGTGAACTTCTGGTACGCCGCCTGCGGCCCGTGCCGGGCCGAGGCCGCCGACCTCGAGTCGGTGTGGCAGGAGTACCAGGGCGAGAACGTGTCGTTCGTCGGCGTGAACACGAACGACCAGGCCGACACCGCGCGCTCGTTCGCCGAGCGGTGGGGCGTGACGTACCCGAGCATCATCGACGTCAACGACGGCAGCGCGAAGCTCGCCTTCGCCGGCGCGACCTCGATCCAGGCGACGCCCACGACGCTCGTCCTCGACACCGAGGGGCGCGTCGCCGCGGTCCTCATCGGCCAGCTCGAGGGCGCGTCCATCCTCTCGACGCTCGTGGCCGACACGCTCGCGGAGTCGGCATGACCGCCGCGGGCGCGGCATCGTGAGCCTCGACGCCGTCGTCTTCGGCGGGGCCCTGTGGCTCGCGATCCCGATCGCGATGCTCGCGGGGCTCGTGTCGTTCGTGTCGCCCTGCGTGCTGCCCCTCATCCCGGGCTATCTCGGCTTCATCGGGGGAGCCGTCGCGCCCCGCGGCGGGGCGGCGGATGGCGCGGCGCCGGGCGGCTCGCGCGGTCGCCTCGTCGGCGGGGTGCTCCTGTTCATCGCGGGCTTCACGCTCGTGTTCGTGACCCTCATCGTGCTCGGCGGGCTCGCTGGCAGCGGCCTGCAGCAGTTCAGCCTGCTCTACGGCGACCTCATCACCCGCATCCTCGGCGTCGTCATCATCCTCATGGGCGTCGTCTTCATCGGCTTCCTCGGGTTCGCGCAGCGCATCGCGCGCCCGCAGGTCAAGGGCGACCTCGGCCTCATCGGCGCTCCGCTGCTCGGGATCGCCCTCGGCATCGGCTGGGCGCCGTGCATCGGCCCGACCCTCACGGCGATCATGTCGCTCGCGATCATCCAGGGAGACGGGTGGCGCGCCGCGGTGCTCGGCCTCGCCTACTCGCTCGGGCTGGGCATCCCGTTCCTCCTCGTCGCCCTCGGCTTCGGCTGGGTCACGCGATCGACCGCGTTCCTGCGTCGGCACATCCGCGTCGTGAACATCGTCGGCGGCGTGCTCCTCATCGTGCTCGGCCTGCTCATGGTGACGGGCCTGTGGACCGACGTGATGTCGCGCCTCGGCGTGCTGTTCGCCACGATCGAGCCGCCCCTATGACCGCCGAGAAGGGCGCCGCGACCGCCCGGAAGGACACCGTGACCGATCAGCGCACCGCGCCCCAGCGCGACGGCAGCGAGCCGCTGCGCCCCTCCGACCACGTCGACGCCGACGAGGCGATCGCGCAGCCCGCGCTCGGCTTCGTGGGATGGCTGCGGTGGGGATGGCGGCAGCTCACGAGCATGCGCACGGCGCTCGTGCTGCTGCTCCTGCTCGCGATCGCGGCCGTTCCGGGGTCGATCTTCCCGCAGCGCATGGCGAACCCGAACGGCGTCACGCAGTGGGAGCGTGACAACCCGGATCTGTTCCCCGTGCTCGACGCGCTGCAGCTGTTCGACGTGTATCAGTCGGCCTGGTTCTCGGCGATCTACATCCTGCTGTTCGTCTCGCTCATCGGCTGCATCCTGCCGCGCACGAAGCACCACGCGAAGGCCCTGCGCACGAAGCCGCCGCGCACGCCCGCGCGGCTCGCGCGCCTCGACGACTTCCGCGAGGACCGCATCGCGGCCGAGGACCCGGAGGCCGAGGCCGCCCACGCCGTCGATCTCGCGGCCGCGCAGCTCAAGGCGCAGGGGTATCGCGTCGAGCGCTACGACGGCCGCGGCGCGTTCTCGGTGTCGGCCGAGCGCGGGTACCTGCGCGAGACGGGCAATCTCGTCTTCCACGCGTCGCTCGTCGGCGTGCTCCTCACGGTCGGGATCGGCGGAGGATTCGCGTACACGGGCCAGCGCGTCGTCGTCGAGGGCACGACCTTCGTCAACTCGCTGCTCGACTACTCGTCGATGAACCGCGGCCGCTTCGTGTCGGAGGCTGCCCTCACGCCGTACTCGATGCGACTCGACTCGTTCGACGTCACCTACCAGGAGTACGGCGGGCCCGGGTCGGGGCAGGCGGGCGACTTCTCCGCCAACGTCACGGTCACGCATCCCGACGGGTCGACCTCGGAGGACGCGGTGCGCGTCAACCACCCTCTCCAGCTCGAGGGCGACGCGATCTACCTGCTCGGCAACGGGTACGCGCCGACGATCACCGTCCGGAACCCCGAGGGCGAGGTCGTGTACCGAGACTCCGTGCCGTTCCTGCCGCAGGACACCGCGATGACGTCGACCGGCGTCGTCAAGGTGCCCGACGGCCTCTCCGAGCAGCTCGGCCTCGTGGGCTTCTTCTACCCGACCCAGGTGCCGCTCGACACGGGCGCGTTCGCCTCGGCGTACGGCGACCTGCTCAACCCCATGCTCACCCTGAACGTGTACGCGGGCGACCTCGGCATCGACGACGGCACGCCGCGCTCGGTGTACGCCCTCGACGTGACGGGGCTCGAGCAGCTCACGGGCGGCGACACGGGCGTCGACTCGATCGAGCTGGCACCGGGTGACACCGCCGACCTGCCGAACGGCATGGGCACGATCACGTTCGAGGACGAGACGCCCGAGGGCACCGATCCGGCCCTCGGCTACACCGAGTCGGTCAAGCGGTTCGTGTCGCTCCAGATCCACCACGATCCCTCGGCGCTCGGCGTGCTCGTGTTCGCGGTCCTCGCGACGCTCGGCCTGCTCGTCGCGCTCTTCGTGCCCCGGCGCCGGATGTGGGTCAAGGCCACGCCCGACGGAGACGGCGTGCGCCTCGAGTACGCGGCTCTCGCCCGCGGCGAGGATCCCGCGCTCGCCGACGCGGTCGAGCAGCTGCGCGCGAAGCACCGGGCCGCGCTCGACGACTGATCCTCGCGCTCGGCTCCCGACCGCGCGCGACCCCCGAAACCTAGGATGGACACCATGCAGCTCGATCCCGTGACGATGGACAGCTTCTCCGTCGTGCTCGTCTGGACGGCCATCTCGCTCTACGTCCTCGCGTTCATCGCCTACGCGGTCGACCTCGCGAACCGCTCGCAGGCGTCGCTGGCCGCGAAGGACGCCCGGCAGCTCGTCGGCGTCGGCGCCCGCGCCGCGTCTCCCGCCGCGAGCGAGCCAGTGGTCGCGGCCGCCCCGCGCTACGTGTGGGGCCGGATCGGCACCTCGCTCACGTGGCTCGGCTTCGTGTTCCACCTCGGCGCGACGCTCCTGCGCGGCCTCGCCGCGGGGCGCGTGCCGTGGTCGAACATGTACGAGTTCGCGATGACCGGCACGCTCCTCATGACGGCGGTCTACCTCGGCGTCCTGTTCTGGAAGGACCTCCGCTTCCTCGGGTCGTTCATGACGGGCCTCGTGACGGTGCTGCTCGGCTCGTCGTCGCTGTTCTACGTGCAGATCACGCCGCTCATGGACCCGCTCAAGTCGGTCTGGCTCGTCATCCACGTCTTCGTCGCGTCGCTCGCGACCGCCTTCCTCGCGCTCGCCTTCGCGCTGTCGGTGCTGCAGCTCCTGCAGGCTCGGCGCGAGCGGATGGTCGTCGAGGCGGCCGAGGCGCCTGCGCGCCGCAGCATGCTCCGGACCATCCCGAGCGCCGAGGCGCTCGAGGGCCTCGCATACCGCTTCGCGATCATCGGCTTCATCTTCTGGACGTTCACGCTCATCGCGGGGGCCATCTGGGCGAACGACGCCTGGGGGCGCTACTGGGGCTTCGACACGAAGGAAGTCTGGACCTTCATCATCTGGGTGCTCTACGCGGGCTACATCCACGCGCGGGCGACGCGCGGCTGGCGCGGCACGCGCTCGGCGTGGCTCTCGATCGTCGGCTTCGTCGCCGTCATCTTCAACTTCACGATCGTGAACATGTTCTTCGAGGGGCTGCACGCGTACAGCGGCCTCAGCTGAGCGTGGGAGGAGCCTGAGCACCGCGCTCCGCTCGGTTGCCTAGGCTGATCGGATGGCCGCGCCCCGACCCGCACGACTGCACGCGCTCGACGGCGTGCGCGGAGCGGCCGCGCTCGTCGTCGTGCTCTACCACGCGAGCCTCATCGCCCGGCCGTTCGCCGACGACGGGACGGCCCGCCTCATCTGGGAGACGGCGACCGAGTCGCCCCTCAAGCTGGGGTTCGCGGGAACCGAGGCGGTCCAGGTGTTCTTCGTGCTGTCGGGCCTCGTCGTGACGCTCCCCGCGCTGCGCGCGGGGTTCTCGTGGCCCGGCTACTTCGTCTCGCGACTCGTGCGCCTCTACCTGCCCGTGTGGGCGGCCATCCTCTTCGCCGTCCTCCTCGTCGTGGCCATCCCGCGCGACCCCTCCCGGGTGACGCCCGACGTCTGGATCGTGAACGCCAATATCACCTTCCCCGACTGGGCGCTCGCGTTCGACGAGGCCACCCTCATGCCCGTGACGTACGACACGGTGAACACGCTCTGGTCGCTGCGCTGGGAGATCGTCTTCAGCGTGCTGCTGCCGGTGTTCGCGGCCGTCGCGCTGCTCCTGCGGCGCTGGGCCTGGCCGGCCGCGGTCGCGTGCATCGCGGCGATGGTCGCCGGCCGGGTGCTCGACGAGCGGCCCTTCGACCTCGACGCGCTCGTCTACCTGCCGACGTTCCTGCTCGGCTGCCTCATCGCCGTCCGCCTCGACGAGATCACCGCGTGGGCGCGGCGCCGGCCGCGGCCCATCCTGTGGCTCGCGCTCTTCGCCGCCTCCTGGCTGCTGCTCATCGCGTCGTGGTGGACGCGCCCGCTCGTGCCGCCCTCGAGCACGCTGGGGGAGGCCCTGTGGGGTCTCGCGGGCGCGGGCGCGGCAGGGCTCATCCTGCTCGCCGTGTGCTCCCCGCTCGCCGAGCGCGTGCTGCAGACGCGCCCGCTGCGCTGGCTGGGCGACATCTCGTTCAGCCTCTACCTCGTGCACGCGCCGATCCTCGCGACGCTCGCGTTCGCGTGGGGCGACGAGAACTGGGCGCTCGTCGCTCTCGCGGGCGTCCCGCTGAGCCTCGCGGTCGGGTGGCTCTTCCACCGCGGCGTCGAGCGGCCCTCCCACCGTGCCGCGCGCGCGGCGGGGCGCCGCGCGGAGCGCGCGTTCGCCCGCGTCACCGCCTGAGCAGGCGGTGCTTCCTGCGGTGCGCGCGGCGCATCGCCTGTCCCCACGCGCGGGTGACGTCCTCGTCGGAGAAGCGCTGCGCGCTCTCGACGGCCGCACGGCGCATCCGCATCCGCTCCTCCTCTGACGCTCCGACGAACCGCGCGACCGCGGCGGCCAGCGCCTCCTCGTCGCCCGCGGGAACGAGGAACCCGTTCTCGCCGTCGCGGATGATGTCGGCCGCCCCGTAGGGGACGTCGTATGCGATCGGCACGCAACCCGCGGCGAGCGCCTCGATGAGGACGAGCGGGAAGCCCTCCGAGGTGGACGTCGACAGCAGGAAGGAGGCGCGCTCGAGCTGCGCGGCCGCGTCGGGCGCGTACCCGCGCAGCCGGATGCCGTCGTCGGCGAGCGGGGCGAGGCTCGCGCGGTCCTCGCCCTCGCCCCACACGTCGAGCTCGACGTCGAGGCCCGCGGAGCGGGCCGCGCGGACGGCCGACATGGCGTGCGCGATGCGCTTGCGTCGGGTTAGGCTCGCGAGCATGATGCCGGCGCCGGGCGGCCGGCCCTCGAGCGGCGGCGCCTCGGGCAGGTCGCGGCCGTTCGGCACGACGTCCAGGCACGCGTGCTCGCCGAGCAGGGCCACGACGTCGTCGCGCTGGCGCTGCGTGAGGAGCACGACGGCGTCGAACGCGTCCAGGTTCTCGAACACGGGCCTCCGCGACTCCCGCAGGCGCCCCATCGGCCGCCGGCGTCCGACGAGATGCGACGCGTGCACGACGTGCATGGTCACCGCGTGCGGGCGGCGGTAGTCCATCGCCCAGCGTGCGACGGTCTTGCTGTCGACGACGAGGTACGACGGCTCGTCCTCGGTGAGCGCGTCGAGCCACGCGCGGTAGAGGTGCGCGATGCGGCCCCACGACCGCACCGGCCGGCCGTCGCCGTCGCACAGGACGACGGACTTCCCGCCCGGGGTCCCGCGCTCGGCGACGTCGCGGCGCTCCGAGAGGAGCAGCGAGCCGTCCGCGCGGAAGTGGTCGGTCTGCAGGATCTCGCCGCCCTCTGATGCGCGCACGCGGCTGAGGACGATGTCGCCCCGGCGCCGCTCGGACAGCCGCTCGCCGTCACGCGGCGGCAGGGTCGCGAGCGGCGTGAACGGGTGCCGGTCAGGGCGGAGGGAGCCGCCGGGCAGGGGGTTCTCGCGCAGCCAGTCCCACAGATTGAGGAGGGTCATCCCGTCGACGATCATGCCCTCGCGCCGCAGACGCTCCTCCCTGGCCGGGTAGTCCGGGTCCGGATCGAACGTGAGCACGGTCACCGGCCGGTCGGCGAGACGCACGAACGCGCGGCTGCGGTGGAGCATCGCGGAGGTCATCCCGCCCCACGTGTCGTCGACCGACCACGTGAGCGCGTACTGACGCCCGCGGGGAAGCATCGGGCGGAGGTGCAGCATCCGGAGAGCCTAAGTCGGCGGCCTCAGCGGTCCCAGGGGATTGCGCGTGTGGCGGACGGTCTGCCAGCGGATCCATAACTCTGTTGCTTTGTGTGGGTTTCGGTTGTATTGTGTGGGAATCCGAAGGAGGATGTCGCATGTACGCAACGGAGCGCAGAGAGCTCATCGAGCAGGCGCTGCTCGCCGACGCCCGCGTCGCGGTCGCCGATCTGGCCGAGCGCCTGGGCGTCACGACCGAGACCGTGCGCCGCGACCTCGCCGTCCTCGAGGAGGCCGGAGTCCTCCGCCGCGTCCACGGCGGCGCGGTTCCCGCCGACCGCGGCAGCCTCGCCGAGACCGACCTCAGGGAGCGCGTCGGCCGCCACGGCGTCGCCAAGCGGCGGATCGCGCAGCGTGCGCTCGACGCCCTGCCCTCCGGGTTCACGGGCTCCGTCCTCATCGACGCGGGCACGACCACCGCGGCGCTCGCCGATCTGCTTCCCGCCCGGTTCGGCGGAGCGCGGGTCGAGGTGGTCACGCACTCGGTCGCGATCGCCGCCGCCCTGAGCGCGAGCGAGGGGGTGGCCCTCTCCGCGATCGGCGGACGGGTCCGCGGCGTGACCGGAGCGGCGGTCGGCGCGCGGACGGTCGAGGCGATCTCGTCCCTCCGGCCCGAGATCGCCTTCGTCGGCGTCAACGGCCTGTCGGCCGCATTCGGCGCGAGCACCCCCGATCCCGACGAGGCCGACGTCAAGGGCGCGATCGTGCGCGCCGCGCGCCGCGTCGTCGTCCTCGCCGATGCGTCGAAGTTCGGCGAGGAGTCGCTGCAGCGCTTCGCGAGGCTCGACCAGCTCGACGTGCTCGTCACCGATCGCGCCCCCGACGCGGCGCTCGCCGCGGCGCTCGAGGACGCGGGAACGGAGGTCTGGGTCGCATGATCGTCACGCTCACCGCCAACCCGGCGCTCGACCGCACGATCGCGCTGGACAGCGCCCTCGTGCCGGGCGAGGTGCACCGGGCCTCCTCCGCGCAGGAGGACGCCGCGGGCAAGGGCGTCAACGTCGCCCGCGTGCTCCACGGCTCCGGGGTCGAGACCCTCGCGGTCCTGCCGCTCGCCGCGGACGACCCGTTCGCGGCGCTGCTCGACCCGACCCTGGCCATCCGCGCCGTGCCGACGACGGCGCACGCCCGCGCGAACATCGCGCTGACGGATGCCGCCGGCGAGACGACGAAGATCAACCTCGCGGGCACCCCGCTCGGCGACGACGTGCTCCGCGCGCTCGTCGACGCCGTGGTCGCGGCCTCGGACGGCGCCGACTGGCTCGCCCTGTGCGGCTCGCTGCCCGCGGGCGCCCCCGGCGACCTCTACGCGACCGTCATCCACGCGGTGCGCGCCCGCGTCGCGCATCCGCCGCGGATCGCCGTCGACGCGACCGGGCCCGCGCTCGAGACCGTGCTCGCCCAGGCCGACGAGATCGGCGCCGTCGACCTCATCAAGCCCAACGAGGACGAGCTCGTGCAGCTCGCGGTCGACCTCTCGGCGCCGGATGTCGACCGGTCCGCGCTGCACTCGCGTCTCGTCCGCGAGGTCGAGGCCGACCCGATCGCCGCCACGGCACGCCTCGCGCGGGACCTCGTGCCCGGCACAGTCCGCGCGGCGCTCGTGACGCTCGGCGGCGACGGCGCGATCCTCGTCGACGCGCACGGCGTCTGGCACGCCGGCATCCCCGCAGGCGTCGACGTGCTCAGCACCGTCGGAGCGGGCGACAGCTCGCTCGCCGGCTACCTGCTCGCCGACCGGGCCGGGGCCGCCCCCGCCGAGCGGCTCCGCACCGCCGTCCACTACGGCTCCGCGACCGCGGCCCTGCCCGGGACGCGCCTGGCGACCCCCGCCGATCTCCCGACCGGCGACATCCCCGTCCGCGCGCTCGACTGAGCGCACCCGAATCCCGCACCGCACCCATCCAGGAGGGCACCGTGTCCACCATCACCCCCCAGCTCGTCAGCCTCGACGAGGATCTCGGAGCCGACAAGGAAGCCGTGCTCCGCTCGCTCTCGGCGCGCTTCGTCGCGCAGGGCCGCGCCCGCGACGCCGAGGAGCTCTTCGCCGCCGCGTGGGCGCGCGAGGAGACCGACGCGACCGGCCTGCCGGGAGGCATCGCGATCCCGCACGCCAAGAGCGCGACCGTCACCCAGGCCTCGCTCGCCTTCGCGCGGCTCTCGCCGGGCGTCGACTTCGGCTCGTTCGACGGCCCGAGCGACATCGTCTTCATGATCGCCGCGCCCGACACCGCCGCCGAGGAGCACCTCGCCGTGCTCTCCACGCTCGCGCGGCACCTCATGGACGAGGACTTCCTCGCCGCCCTGCGCGGCGCGAAGGACGCCGATGAGGCCGTCGCGATCGTCCGTCACGCGATCGGCGAGGGCGACGGAGCTGCCGACGCGGAGCCGGTCGCGGCGGCGCCGACGCCGGCGGCTCCCGCCGACGGCGGACGGCAGATCGACGGGCGCCCCGTGCGGATCGTCGCCGTCACCGCGTGCGCGACCGGCATCGCCCACACGTACATGGCGGCCGACGCGCTCGCCGCCGCCGCGAAGAAGGCCGGCGTGGAGTTCGCGGTCGAGCCGCAGGGCTCGAGCGGCTTCGACCGCTTCGACGCCGAGACGATCGCGCAGGCGGACGCCGTGATCTTCGCGGTCGACGTCGACGTGCGCGAGCCCGAGCGCTTCGCCGGCAAGCCCGTCGTGCGGCGCTCGGTGAAGGCGGGCATCGAGCACGCCGCCGAGCTCATCGAGACGGCCGCGAAGGCCGCGGCCGACCCGGCGGCGGAGCGCGTGAGCGGAAGCGCGGCGGCGTCGACCGCCGCCGCCTCCGCGCAGAAGGAGTCGTTCGGCGCGAAGGTCAAGCGCGTGCTCCTCACGGGCGTCTCGTACATGATCCCGTTCGTCGCGGGCGGCGGCCTTCTGATCGCGCTCGGGTTCCTCTTCGGCGGGTTCGACATCAACGAGAACGCCCAGGACATCGTCCTCGGGAACGCCCTGTGGAACCTGCCGGAGGGCGGCCTCTTCCCATACCTCGGCGCCGTCTTCTTCTCCATCGGCGGCATCTCGATGGGCTTCCTCGTCGCAGCGCTCGCGGGCTACATCGCGTTCGCGATCGCCGACCGCCCGGGCATCGCGCCCGGCTTCGTGGCCGGCTCGGTCGCCGTGCTCATGAGCGCGGGCTTCATCGGCGGCATCGTCGGCGGCGTGCTCGCCGGGCTCGCGGCCTGGTGGCTCGGCTCGCTCAGCGTCCCGCGCTGGCTGCGCGGCCTCATGCCCGTCGTGATCATCCCGCTGCTCGGCTCGATCTTCGCGTCGGGCCTCATGATCCTGTTCCTCGGCTGGCCGATCGCGGCGCTCATGAGCGCCATGACCGACGGGCTCAACGGGCTCGCGGAGTCGGGCCTCATCGTCGTCGTGGGCATCGTCCTCGGCCTCATGATGTGCTTCGACCTCGGCGGCCCCGTGAACAAGGTCGCGTATGCGTTCGCCGTCGCGGGCCTGGGAACGGCGACCGAGGGCAACAGCGTGCCGTACCTCATCATGGCCGCGGTCATGACCGCCGGCATGGTGCCGCCGCTCGGCATGGCGCTCGCGTCGACCGTCCTCGCCCCCAAGGCGTTCACGGCGCCCGAGCGCGAGAACGGCAAGGCCGCGTGGCTGCTGGGCCTGTCCTTCATCTCGGAGGGGGCGATCCCGTTCGCGGCGGCCGACCCGCTGCGCGTCATCCCCGCCTCGATGCTCGGCGGGGCCGTCACGGGCGCGCTCTCGATGCTGTTCTCGGTCGGCTCGCGCGCCCCGCACGGCGGCCTGTTCGTGTGGTTCGCGATCGACCCGATCTGGGGCTTCGCGCTCTCGCTCGTCGCCGGCACCGTCGTCACGGCCTTCGCGGTCGTGCTCCTCAAGCGGTTCGCGCGTCGCCGCACCGACGCTCCCGCACCCGCCCTTGAGGAGGCCGTCGCGATCGCCTGATCCGCGCGGCGCACGGCGCCCCATCCGCTCGTCGGATGGGGCGCCGTGCTGTCGTTCAGCCCCGCAGCTCGGCGAGCGCCTTCTCGAGGCGGCGGTCGCGCGTCGCCTCCTGCTTGGCCTCCGCGATCGACCGGGCGATCTCCTTGCGGCGCGAGTACGCGAGCGCGTCGAAGGCGGCCTTCGCTGCGGGATCCGCCGCGAGCGCCTCGGCGAGCGCGGGCGGCACCTCGACCGTGCGCTCTGCCGCGTCGAGGGCGATCTCGACCTCGACCTCGTCGCCGATCTCGACGCCCAGCTCGGCGCGCGCGGCCTTGCTGAGCCCGAGCATGTTCTCGCCGCCCATCCGCGCGATGCGCAGCCGTGCGACCCGGTCGCCGATCGTCACGACGACGGGCGGGTTCTTCACCGAGCCGAGCGCGGCCACCTGCTCGTCCGAGAGCAGGATGGCCGCGGCCGGCCCGCGCGCATGGATGGTCGTGTGCAGCTGCAGGGCGTTCATGCGGTCACGATAGCGGCCTCGGATCCGCGTGGGGATGCGTCGCGCCCTGCACATTCGCCGCGACTGGCCGGTCAGGCGAGCGGATGGCGGCCGCACGCGGCAAGGACGTCGGGCGAACCCGGGTAGGCCGCGCGACCTCGCGCCGCCCGGGGTCGCGGCACCCGGCTCAGCTCGCGAGCAGGGCGCGCGCCGACACCGTGCGCCGCGCGGCGACCGCGATCGAGGTCGCCGCGAACGCCAGCACCGCCCAGACGACGAGCCCGGCGATCGCGGCGCCAGCACCCGGCGCATCGGAGATGACCGCGAGCAGGGCGCGGTGCGCCGGGGCCGTCGGCAGGGCGGCGGCGAGGTCGCCGAGCACGCCAGGGGTCGTCGACACGATGCCCGTGGCGATCGCGAGCGTTCCGGCCACGGCCGCGATCCAGCGGCCCGCCCCGCCCAGGATCGTGACGAGCGCCTGGTGCACGGCGGCGAACGCGACGCCCGCGAGCGCGCTCAGCCCGAGGAGCGCCCAGAAGGTCGACGCCTCGTAGCCCGCCGCGAGCTGCACGACGCCCGCGACGAGCACGCCCTGCGCGGCGCCGATGCCCGCTGCGGGGAGGAGTCCGCCGCCCGCCAGCAGGACCGATGCGCGGCGCGAGGTGAGCGTCCGGCCGGCGATGGGGCGCAACGCGAGGAACGTCGCGAGACCGCCGAACCACAGCACGGCCGCGATGAGGAGCGGGATGGCCGAGGCGCCGAAGAGCTCGAGATCGGACGCGCTCGAGGCGACCGGGTCCGCGACCGCCGAGGCGAGGTCGGCGGCCTCCTCGTCGGTGTACGAGGGGAGGGCCTCGGTCGCCTGATCCAGCCCGTCGCCGAGCGTGGTCGCTCCCGACCCCAGCTCGCCGATGCCGTCGCCGAGGTCGATCGCGCCATCGGCGAGCTGCCCGATGCCGCCGCCGAGGTCGGTCGCGCCGTCCTCGAGCTGCCCGATGCCGCTGCCGAGATCGGCCGCGCCCGTCGCGAGCTGCTCGATGCCGTCCGACAGGTCGGTGGCGCCGCCGGCGAGCTGGCCGATGCCGCCCGACAGGTCGGTCGCTCCCGTGGCGAGCTGCGTCGCGCCATCCGCGAGCGGGGCCGCGCCTCCCTGCAGCTGGCGCGCGCCGTCGCCCAGCTGCGTGGCGCCGCCCGCGAGCTGCGAGACCCCGTCGGCGAGCGCGCCGGCCCCGGTCTGCAGCTCGCTCGCGCCCGACRCGAGCTCGTCGGCGCCCGTCGCGAGGGCGCCCAGGCCCTCGTCGCCGGCGAGAGCGCCCGCGCCGCCCGCTGCCTCCTGCAGCTGCCCCGCGATCTGCGCCGTGGCCTGCGCGTCGAACGCCGACAGGCCGCCCGAGGTGCCGGCCGCGGCCTGCTCGGCCTGGTCTGCGGCTCCCGCGATCGCCGACAGCTGCGCGCAGTACTCCGCCGCCGCTCCCGAGGCCGCGCAGCCCGCGACGAGGGCGTCCAGGCCGTCGGAGACGCCGGTCGTCGCCTGCGCCGCTCCGCTCGCGGCCGCGAGGAGATCGTCGGGCACGAGTCCGCTCGCGGTGAGGGCCGCCGCCCCGTCGGACAGCTGCGTCTGCATCTGCGCGGCGCCATCCTGCGCCTGCCGGATGCCGGCGGCGAGCTGGGTCGCCCCGTCCGCGAGCGCGCCCGCTCCGTCGGCGAGCCGGGTCGCGCCGGCCGAGGCGTCGGTCGCTCCGGTCGCGAGCTGGTCGGCGCCGTTCGCGAGGTCGCCGGCGCCCGTGCCGAGCTGGCCGATGCCGTCCGCGACCTGCGTCGCGCCGTCGGCCAGCTGCGTCGCGCCGGTCTGCGCGGCGCCCGCTCCATCGGCGAGCTGCGTCGCGCCGTCGCGGGCCGCTCCGGCTCCGTTCGCGAGCTGGACGGCGCCATCCTGCGCCTGACCTGCGCCGTTCGCGAGCTGCATCGCCCCGTCCTGCGCCTGCGTCGCTCCGTCGGCGAGCTGAGTCGCCCCGTCCTGCGCCTGCGTCGCGCCGTCGGCGAGCGCGTGGGCGCCGTCGGCCGCCTCGCCCAGCTGGTCGCCGAGCGTCGTGTAGCCGACGAAGACGTTCTCGAGCGTCGACTCCGACAGCGTCGTGCCGAGCGTCGATGCCGCGACCGAGGCGATCTCGCTCGTGATCGCGCCGTCGACGACCCGGGCGTCGGGCGCGGTGGTGACCTCGATGAGCGCCTGCTCCGGCTTCTCGTCCTCGCCCGAGAGCGACTGCGCCGACGACATCGCCGCGGCCGAGAACTCGGCGGGGATCGTCACGACGGCCTGGTAGGTGCCGTCCGCGAGGCCCTCCTCGGCGTCGTCCTCGTTCGAGAGCACCCAGTCGAGGTTGCTGTCGAGGTCGTCGGAGCCCTCGACGAGCCCCGCGGCGAGCTGGCGGCCGAGCGGCACCGTCTGACCGTCGATCTCGGTGCCGTCGTCGTCGTTCACGATCGCGGCCGTCATGTTGTCGAGTCGCGCGGTCGGGTCGTCGAGCGCCGACACGAGCACGCCGCCGAGCAGGGCGGGCAGCGCGAGCGCACCGATCACCGCGAGCCAGCGCACGCGGCTGCGGTCTGCGGATGGCCGGAAGGGCGTCATGCGGTCACCTCGAGGGTCTCGTCGGGCGTGCGGATGTCTGCGGTGCCGCCATCGGGGAAGCCCGCGGCGGCGAGGAGGGCGAGGGCCGCCCGGGAGTCGCGCGCCGCGGCGACGACGGTGAGCGGCGCGGTCGGGTCCTGCGCGTGCGCGGCATCCCGCAGGAGCGCGGCGACCTGGTCGCCGGTCGCGGGGGAGAGCGTGTCGAGGCCGTCCACGACCACGAGCCGCGTCGCGCCGGAGAGCGCGGCGCGCAGGTCGGCGGCCGGGTCGTCCGCGCCGTCGAGGAGGGCGACGCCGACATGGCCGCGGACCCATGCCCCGCGTCCTGGCAGGAGATGGCCGGCGACGCGCAGGCGGCCGTCGGCGATCGGCAGGCGGCCGGCGATCGCGAGCAGCACGGCGCGCGATCGGGCCGGGTCGTCCGCGGTCACGACGAGCGCCTCGCCGGGGTCGACGCGCAGACCGGCGCCGGACACGAGTGCGCGGTCGCCGTCGGCGATGACGAGTCCCTCGGCGGCGACGACCGCCGTCGAGCCGGGCTCCGGCCAGTCGGCGAGCTCGCGTTCGCGCTCGACCGCCTCGCCCTCGATGTCGAAGTGCGGCAGGGCGCGCTCGAGCCACGCCGGCATCCACCAGGCGTGGCGTCCGAGGAGCGCGAGGACCGCGGGCACGAGCGTCATGCGGATGAGGAACGCGTCGACGGCGATGCCCACGGCGAGCGCGAGCGCGATCGGCTTGATGCTGCTGTCGCCCTCGGGGACGAAGGCCGCGAACACCGCGAACATGATGACCGCGGCGGCCGTCACGACGCGGGCCGAGGCGGCGAAGCCCGTGTGGATCGCGCCCACCGCCACCTCGCGCGTGCGGCCGCGTCGCCGCGCGGCGTGCACGTAGTCCTCGCGCATGCGCGAGACGAGGAACACCTCGTAGTCCATCGCGAGGCCGAAGAGCACGCCCATGACGATGATCGGCATGAACGCGATCACGGGGCCCGTGCGCGCGACGTGCAGGAGGTCGGCGCCCCAGCCCCACTCGAAGACGACGGCGACGACGCCGAAGGCGGCGAGGACCGACAGCAGGTACCCCGCCGTCGCCTTGAGCGGCACCCAGATCGAGCGGAAGACGATCATGAGCAGGACGAACGAGAGGCCCACGACGAAAACGCCGAACGGCAGGAGCGCCTCGCCGAGCCGGTCGGAGATGTCGATCGAGACCGCCGTGAAGCCCGTCACGACGAAGTCGACGCCGTACTCGTCGAGCCACGCGTCGTGGTGCGCGCGCAGCTCGCGCACGAGCTCGCTCGTCGCGGGGTCGGATGGCCCGGTCTCGGGGATGATCTGGACGATGCCCGTGTCGGCGGTCTCGTTGGGGGTCGCGAGCGCGACCCGGGCGACGCCGTCGATCTGCTCGACCTCGTCGGCGAGATCCTCCATGAGGCCGAGCGGGTCGTCCGACGTCACGATCGTGCCGGTGAGGATGAGGGGCCCGTTGAACCCCTCGCCGAAGTGCTCGCCGACGAGGTCGTAGCTCTGCCGCGCCTCGCTGTCCTCGGGCAGAACGCCCGCGTTCGGCAGCGCGAGGCCGAGCTGGGCCGACGGGATGGCGACGATGCCGAGCCCGAGCACGACCGCGACCGTCGTGATCCAGGGGTGGCGCGTGACTCCGCGTACCCAGCGCAGCGCGAACCCGGGGCGGGCGCCTGCGTCGCGGACCGGCTCCGCGCCATCCGCCGGGGTCGCCGGGCTCTTCCGTGCGCGTCGGGCCCGGGGCGGCCGGCCGGCAGCCCGGCCCTTCACGAGCCCCAGGAAGGCGGGCGTGAGCGTCACCGCGATGAGCACGGCGACCGCGACCGCGACGGCGGCGGCGATGCCCATCGTCGTGAGGAAGGGGATGCCGGCGAAGCCCAGGCCCACGAGCGCGATGAGCACCGTGACGCCCGCGAAGACCACCGCCGATCCGGCCGTGCCGGTGGCCCGGGCGGCGGACTCCTCGGGGTCGACGCCGCTGCGCACCTGGTCCTGGTGTCGCGCCGCGATGAAGAGCGCGTAGTCGATGCCGACCGCGAGCCCCAGCATGAGGGCGAGCATCGGCGTCGTCGACGACACGGTCGCGAACGCGGTCGACGCCACGATGCCGAGCATCGACACGCCCACGCCGAGCAGGGCGATGCCGAGGGGGAGGCCAGCGAGGACGAACGAGCGGAACGTCACGATGAGCACGAGCAGCGCGATGACGACGCCGACGGCCTCGACGATCGAGAGGGCGGGGAGCTCGGTCGCGTAGAGGTCGCCGCCGAGCGCGACGCGCGCGCCGTCGGGCAGCTCGCCGCGCAGCTCGTGCACGGCGTCGGCGAAGCCGTCCTTCGTCTCATCGGAGATCGTCGAGCTCTGGCCGGTGAACTGCACCTGCACGATCGCGGCCTCGCCGTCGTCGGAGACGAGGCCGTCGACCATCTCGCTGTACGGCGAGGTCGTCGCCTCGACCCCCGGGAAGTCGGCGAGCTCATCGACCTTCTCCTCGATCGGCTCCCGGTAGGCCGCATCGTCGATGCGGTCGCCATCGGCGGCCACGACGATGAACTGCGCGGCCGTCCCCGAGACCTGCGGGAACGTGCGGCTCAGCTGCTCGATGCCCTCCTGGCCCTCGGTCCCGGGGATCGAGAAGCTGTTGTCGAAGCCGCGGTTCAGGCCGAGGGCACCCGCCCCCACGACGACGAGGAGGAGCAGCCAGCCGCCGAGGACGCGCCAGGGGTGGCGGAAGGACCAGCGGCCGAGCGAGAACAGCAGAGTGGACACGGTGGCGCCTCCGGGGGCACGTCAGACGGGCTTCGATACAGCGCTGTATCCGATACAGGACTGTATCGTAATCGACCGAGCAGGGTCCCGGGCTGAATCCCGGGTGTGAGATCGTGAACAGCGCGGGACGCGCCGATGGCGCGCTCCGCGGGAGGAGGCCGAGGTGGCAGAAGAGGTGCGGAGCGGGACGCGGAGCCGCGAGAACACGCGCGCGCGGCTGCTGGAGGCGGCTGCCGAGGTGTTCGCGGAGGTGGGGCTCGGCGAGGCGTCGGTCGAGCGCATCTGCGAGCGGGCGGGCTACACCCGCGGCGCGTTCTACTCGAACTTCGCCACGAAGGACGAGATGTTCCTCGAGCTCGCGAAGGTCGTCGCCCGCGACCGGGTGGCCGCGGCGCGGGCGCGTGTCGCCGAGATCGACGTCGCCGCGACGATCGGCGTCGAGGCCTCCGACGTCGCGGCGATCATCCGCGTCCTCGACGTGATCGGCGACGACCGGCTGAGCACGCTCCTCATGTACGAGATCAATCTCCACGCGATGCGCGACCGCGACTTCGCCGTCGCCTACGCGGTGCAGGAGCAGGAGATGGTCGACGAGGTCGTCCAGCTCATCGAGGAGGTCGTCGAGAACGAGCGGCTCGAGCTGCGTGTGACCTCGCTCGAGGCTGCGCGCATCATCCTCGCCGTGTGGGGCGACGTCTCGGGTCGTGCGGCCATCGCGGGCCTCGACGCGGACACCGCGCGCGAGCTGCGGAGCGTGGAGGTCGGCCGCGTCGTGCAGCTGCTCATCGAGCGGTGCTGACCGTGCTTCAGACGGGGGCCGCCGGGCGCTAGGTTTCTGCCCAGGGGTCCGCATCGGGCGCGGACGGAGGGGGAGGCGTCGTGACGCGCAGGCACAGCGGCCCGGGGCCGGCCGGACTCGAGGGGCCGGGCTCGGCTCTGCGGCAGACGCTCCTGCGGCTCTCGGCCAAGGCGATCACCGACCTCTACGAGCTGTACCGCATCCATCCGGTGGTCTGGCGGTGGACGGCGCGGCACTTCCAGCCCGGGATGGCGCGGTTCGCGAGGTTCAACGCGTGGATGATGTGCCAGCTCGCGAACCTCGACGTGCCGGCCTATCAGCGTCACCTCCGTGCGCACGGGTTCCGCTTCCGGTGGTTCCGGCTCGACAGCTTCCCCGAGACCGACAAGCACGGCTACGTCACGGCGCACTCGGAGGACGACCGCTGCTGGAACGGCGAGATCGAGACGATCGGCACGGTCGTCGACGAGTCGTCCGGCTCGTCGGGCACGCCGTTCAACTGGATGCGCGGCCGCCACGAGCTGAAGACCATCCACAGCAACGTCGCGGGGTACGTGACGCTCCTGTTCGGCTCGAAGCGGCTGTTCTGCATCAACGCGTTCTCGATGGGTGCCTGGGCGACGGGGACGAACACCGGCCATGCGATGTCGAAGATCGCCATGGTGAAGAACACCGGGCCCGACCTCGACAAGATCGTCGACACCATCCGCCACTTCGGGCCGCGCTTCGTGTATCTCGTGAGCGCGTACCCGCCGTTCCTCAAGCACCTCCGCGACCGGCTCGACCGCGAGGAGTGGTTCTCGTGGCGCGACTACCAGCTGAACGGGTTCGTCGGCGGCGAGGCCATGACGGAGGGCCTGCGCGACTACCTCGAGGTCTGCTTCGGACGCGTGTACTCGGGATACGGCGCGAGCGACCTCACGATCGGGATGGGCGGGGAATCGGATGTCGCGGTGTGGCTGCGGCGGTCGATGTACGCCGACGAGCGGGTGCGCGAGCGGCTGCTCGGGCCGGATGAGACGCGCATCCCGATGGTGTTCCAGTACAACCCGCTCGAGACCTTCCTCGAGGTGAACGGCGCCGGCGAGCTCGTCGTCACGCTCAACTCGACCGCCGTCATGAGCCCGAAGCTGCGCTACAACATCGGCGACGAGGCGAAGCTCATCTCGCTCCCCGAGGTCTTCGACGCGCTCGCCTTCGACCCCGAGCTGCAGCGCGCGTTCCACCGGGCGTTCGCGGTGCAGCGCATGCGCCTGCCGTTCCTCTTCCTGTTCGGGCGGAAGGACTCCACGATCTCGTACATGGGCGCGAACCTCTATCCGATCGACATCGAGAACGGGCTCTACCGGGACAACCGGTTCGCGCCGCAGATCGAGTCGTTCAAGCTCGCGCTCGTCGACATCGGCGCGCACGAGCAGCGCCCGCTCGTGCATGTGCAGCTGCGCGAGGGAGCGGCCCTCGACGCGGCGGAGGGCGACGAGCTCGCGCAGGCCGCGCGGGGCGGGATCGTCGCGCACCTCGAGGCGGTCTCGCGCGACTTCGCGCAGTCGCTCGAGGAGGACCCGACGACCGCCGACATCCGCGTCGAGGTGCACGCGCACGGCACGGGACCGTTCGCGGGCGGCGAGTCCAAGATCAAGAACGTCTACCTCGTGAAGGGCTGACGTGTTCACCGAGGACTTCTCCCGCGCCCCCGTGCAGGGCCGCGCGGCGGCTCTCGTGATCGCCGAGGGCCGGTGCGCGGCGGGCCGCCGCGACGGCGTGACGTGGCGGCGCCGACTGCGTGACGGGTCGATCCGCGCCGAGCTCGTCCTGTTCTCCTCGGTCGCGGCCGCCGAGGCCGCCGCCCGCGCGCACCGCGGGCGCGTGCGGCTCCTCGTGGCCGAGCCGCGCGGCTACACGAACGGCGTGTGGCGCGCGGAGGACGGCGGGATGGCGCACAACGAGCGCTTCCACCCCGTCTCCACCGAGCTGCGCGACGGCCGGGAGCCGCCCGAGATCGCCGGGCCGGTGCGGCGTCCGCGACGGGAGCGCCGTCGCCCCGAGCCGCGTCGCTGGACGATCTTCGATGGGGAGTCGATGTTCCTCGGCGCGACGCGCTACCGCCATCCGCTCGCGTGGCTCGCCACGAACCGGCACTGGTGGCCCATGGTCGCGAAGATGCACCGCATGCCCGGGACGGTGTGGCACGGCGTCTACGCCGAGTGGCCGTTCACGCTCGGCACGCTCGCGACCTATCGCACGCGCGACGACATGATGCGCTTCGCGCGCATGCCGGAGCATCGCCACCTCATGCAGTGGATCGTCCGCGACACGGTCAACGCGACGGGCGGCTTCATCCGGATCTTCTCCTCGCACGGCGAGCTCGCGCGCCAGGCATCGGCGGCCGCGCAGGCGCCCGCGCACGTCCGGGCGGATGGCCCAGGCGGCGACGACGGGGAGCGGCTGCGCCTCGAGCGGGTCGATACCGAGGCGCAGCTGCAGGAGTTCCTCGCGGTGTCGCGCCGCGGCGACCCCGCGCACCTCGCGGTGCCGCTCCTCGAGGACGTCGTGCGCGCGTGGTTCGACGGGTCGGCGGCGGCGGATGGCCGCACCGAGCTGCTCCTCGCACGCCGCGGCGACGAGACGGTGGGGCGCACGACGATCCACGCCGACCGCGCGCTCGACGAGAAGCTCGGCACGCGCGCGACGCTCTTCGGGGCGACCTGGGCGGCGACGCCCGACGACCTCCGGGCCCTGCTCGAGCTCATCGCGGATCGCGGGCGGCGCGACGGCAGCGCCGAGGTGATCGGCCCCGTCTCGCTGCTGCCGAACCAGACCGGCGGGGTGATCACGAGCGGATTCGACGAGCCCGGCTTCTTCGACGGGGCCTGGAATCCGGACTGGGTCCCGCGCGTGTACGAGGAGGCGGGCTTCGCGGTCTGGAACGCATCCGACACCTGGATCGCCGACCTCGATGCCGCTCCCGCGCCATCCGCCCCGTCGGCCGAGGAGCTCGCCGCCGCGGGCATCCGGATCCGGCGCGCGTCGCGCGTGCGGTTCGCGCGCGACGTGGCCCGGCTGCGGACGCTCGTCAACGCCGCCTTCGCGCAGCTGCCGTACTACACCGAGATCTCGCGCGCGCAGATGCGCGACGCGACGAGCGGGCTCGTCGGGCTCATGGACCCCGGGCTGTGGGTCTTCGCCGAGGACGCGCGGACGGGCGAGCCGGTCGGCTTCGTGCTCGTCGTGCCCGACCCGGTCGACGTGCTGAGAGGATCCGGCGGGCGCGTCGGGCCGCGCGAGGCCCTTCGACTGCTGCGCGGCGGGCGCGGCCGCGACGCCGTGCTCGTCATCCACGGCGTCGTGCCCGAGCGCCAGGGGCGGGGCATCGCCGGGCTCCTCTGGCGCGCCGTCGCCGAGCGGCTCCGCGAGGGCGGCTACCGCACCCTGCGGACGACGTACATCGGGCGCGAGAACGCGGCCTCGGCCCGACCCATCGAGCGGCTCGGCGGCCGTCCGCTGCACGGGACGGCCTTCTACCGCCGCCGGCTGGAGGAGTCATGACCGATCTTCGCGACATCGTCGCGGCGGCGTCGAGCGCGCCGTCCGCGCACAACACGCAGCCGTGGGACGCCCGTATCCGCTCGGACGCGATCGAGCTGGGCGTCGCGGAGGGCCGCACGCTCCGCGTGGGCGACCCCACGGGCCGCGACACCGTGCTCGCGCTCGGAGCGTGGACCGAGGCCGCCGCCGCCGCGGCGCGTGCGCGCGGGCGCGCCCTCGACGTGCAGATCCTGCCGGCCCTCGCGGACCCCGCGGTGATCGTCCGCGCCGAGCGCCGCGACCCGGTCGCCCGCCTCGCGCTCGGCGGCGAGGTGCCCGTGCAGCGCACGGCTCTGGATCGGCGGCTCACCTATCGCGGGGCCGTGCGGCGCGTGCCCGGCTTCCTCGAGGCCGCGTCTGCCGTCGTGCCGCCGTGGATCCGGCTCGTGCCCATCGCCGCGGGCGACCTGCGCCGGCTGTCGGCACTGGGCACAGCCGACACGCTCACCCGGCCCGGCGTCGCGGAGGAGCTCGCCTCCTGGCTGAGGCTGTCGCCGCAGCACCCCCGCTATGACCTCGACGGGCTGAGCGACCGTGTGCTCCTCCTGCCGCCGCACCTCGCGGCACTCGCCGCGCCGTTCACGCGGCGCCGCCGGCTGCGCGACGGCGCGGCCCGGGTGGCGCGCATCGGCGGCGACCTCGTGCGCCGCGTGCTGCTCGAGGTGCCGGTGCAGGCCGCAGGGGAGGCCGCCGACGCGGACCACTTCGTGCTCGTCGTCGAGTCGGACGAGCTCGACCTCGGCACCGGCGCCGCGCTCACGCGGATCCTCAACTCGCCGCTCGGCCTGCCCGCGGAGACGGTGTTCGAGGTCGGCCGCGCGCTCATGCGGGTGTGGCTTCTCGCCGCGGAGCGCGGTATCGCGTTCGCGCCCCACTCGGAGGTGCTCGACTCTGCACTCGCCCAGGGCGAGCTGCAGTACCGGCTCGGGCTCGGGCGCCGCGCGGTGCCGCTCTTCGTCACATCGGCCGGGCGGCCGATGGCGGTGCCGCCGCGCTCGCCGCGTCTCGGCTGATCTCGTCCGCAGAGCGACCGCGACGTCGTTCGGGTCGCGGTTTCCGTCGGTATCGGCGTCTGTGGGGACGGAAGTTGCGACTTGGGCGGGGTGGTGTGTGGTTGAGGTCGCAGTCGGCGTCGGTATCGGCGCTGGTCGGGACGGGAGTTGCGACCTGGGTGGGGTGGTGTGTGGTTGGGGTCGCAGTCGGCGTCGGTATCGGTGCCTGTGGGGACGGAAGTTGCGACCTGGGTGGGGTGGTGTGTGGTTGGGGTCGCGGTTGGCGTCCGCTACGCCAGGAGCGCGTGGCAGCGGGCGATGCGGGAGCGCCACCACTGCTCGCGCTCGGCGGATGCCCCGTGCGCGTCGAGCAGGGAGGGATCCGGTTCCGGCCGGGTGACGGGGATCGCGCCGCCTGAGGGGACGAGGCGCGGATCGACGACGTCGGCCGCGAGCAGTGCGGCCGTGCCGAGGCCGCAGTCGTATGCCAGGTCGGGGAGGGCTGCGGCGAGGGCCGCGCCCTGCGCGAGGCCGATCGACGTGTCGAGGGCGCTCGAGACGACCGCGGGGAGCCCTGCCGCCTGCACGATGTCGAGGGCACGCCTCGTGCCGCCCAGGGGCTGCGCCTTCACGACGAGGATGTCGGCCGCTCCCGCGCGGGCGACCCGCAGCGGGTCGGCCGCCTTCCGCACGCTCTCGTCGGCCGCGACCGGGATGTCCCAGTCATGCAGACGACGTCGGATCTCGGCGAGTTCGTCGACGCTCGCGCACGGCTGCTCCGCGTACTCGAGGTCGAACTCGGAGAGGGCGTGGAGGGCGCGCTCGGCCTCGTCGACGTTCCAGCCGCCGTTCGCGTCGACGCGGATGCGCGCCTCGACACCCAGAGCCTCGCGCACCGCCCTCACGCGGGCGATGTCGTCGTCGAGCGTCTGCCCGCGCTCGGCGACCTTGACCTTCGCGGTGCGGCATCCGTCGTAGCGGGCGAGGATGGCCGCGACGTCTGCGGCGGCGACGGCGGGCACCGTCGCGTTGACGGGGATCGAGGATCGATGCGCCGCGGGCTGCGGGTTCCAGGCGAAGTCGATCGCCGCCGCGAGCCAGGTGCTCGCCTCCTCGTCGTCGTACTCGAGGAAGGGGGAGAACTCGGCCCACCCCTCCGGCCCCTCGAACAGCGCGGCCTCGCGGTGGTCGACACCCCGGAACCGCGTCGCGAGCGGGAGCGAGACGATGCGCGTGCCCGCGAGGATCTCGGCGAGCGGGGGCAGCGGAGCGGTCATGGGACCATCCTGCCCCTCGCCGCGGGACGCAGCGTGTGCGACCCGGGTCAGTAGTGCCTATTGCAATAGTGTGTGTCGCACAGTAATGTGAATCGCATGAGCGAGAACGAGGCTTTCGAGACGCACCTGCAGGAGCTCCGGCGCGGCACGATCGTGCTCGCGTGCCTGCAGCTCCTGCGGGACGCGGGCTACGGGTACGGGCTGCTTGAAGACCTCGAACGCCACGGCTTCGCGACCGACGCCAACACCCTGTACCCGCTGCTGCGTCGCCTCGAGAAGCAGGGACACCTCACGAGCGAGTGGAACACCGACGAGGCGCGGCCGCGCAAGTTCTACCGCACGTCGGCGGCGGGCATCCGCCTCGCCGAGACCCTCACCGGCGAGTGGCGCGCGCTCACCGCCTCCATCACCTCCCTCACCGACTCCTCGGAGGACTGACATGACCGGCTACACCGAGCGGTACATCGCCGCCGCCATCCGCACGCTTCCGCCCACCGCCCAGGCCGACGTCCGCGATGAGCTCCAGGCGTCGATCGCCGACGCGATCGACGCGCGCGTCGACGCGGGACAGCCGTTCGTCGACGCCGAGCGCGCCGTGCTCACCGAGCTCGGCGACCCCGACGTGCTGGCGGCGCGCTACGCCGACCGGCCCCTGCAGCTCATCGGCCCGCGCTACTACCTCGTGTGGTGGCGGCTCCTCAAGCTCCTGCTGTGGATCGTCATCCCGTGCGCCATGGTCGGCCATGCGATCGCCCTCGTGCTCACGAGGCGCGCGGCCGGCCTGGACGCGAGCGCGAACCTCATCGGGGAGGTGATCGGCGGGTCGATCGCGCTCGGCCTCTCCGTGGGGGTCCATGTCGCGTTCTGGACGACGCTCGTGTTCGCGATCCTCGAGCGCACGGGCACCGACACCGGCGTGCGGTGGAGCGTCGATCAGCTGCCCGAGCCGGGCGGCGACGGCACGGGGCGCAGCGACCTCATCGCGTCGCTCGTCCTGCTCGGCGCGCTCGCGGGGGCCATCCTCTGGGACAGCGCGGTCGGGTTCGCGCGGACGCCCGAGCGATGGATGCCTGTGCTCGACCAGCGACTGTGGCCCTGGGGGATCGCGTGGCTGTTCGCGACCCTCGTGCTGTCGGCGCTCGTCGCGATCGCGGTGTACGCGAAGGGGCGGTGGACGAGCGCGCTTGCCGCGCTGAACGCGGTCGCCGCTCTCGCCTTCGCGGTGCCGGCCCTCGTGCTGCTCGTGCAGGACGGTCTGCTCAGCCCCGCGTTCACCGCGACGTTCCTGCCGGGCGCGGCGCTCCCGGTCACGAAGGCGGTCCTCGGGGTCGTGATCATCGCCGTCGCGGGGTGGTCGATCGTCGACGGCTTCGTGAAGGCCCGTCGCGCAGCGCGCTGACTGAGAAGGGGCGCCTCGCCAGCGGGCGGGGCGCCCCTCCGGTGCACGGGCGACCGGTACCATGCCCGCATGGCGCTGACTGCCGATGCCCTCGTCGCCGAGCTCGAGGCGGCGGCGGATCCTCTCGCGCACCCGAACCGCCACTACCGCGGCGACGCCCGGGTCATGGGCGTGCGGATGGGCACGGTCTTCGACATCGCGAAGGCCTTCGCCGCGCTGCCGCTCGATGAGATCGGCCGGCTGCTCGACGAGGATCCCTACGAGGCGCGCCTGGCGGCCTTCTGCGTCCTGGACTTCGCCGTCCGATCTCCGCGCATGGCCGACGCCGACCGGGCGTCATGCTTCCGTCTCTACCTCGACCGGCATGATCGCATCGACTCGTGGGACATGGTCGACCGCGCGGCGCCGCGCGTCGTCGGAGGGTTCCTGCGGGAGCGCCCGCGTGACATCCTCTTCGATCTCGCGGCGTCGCCGGACCCGCTCCGGCGGCGCACGGCCATGACCGCGCCGCTCGCGTACACGCGACCGCCGCACCCTGCGGGCATCGACGACCTCCTCCGCCTCGCCGAGCTGCTCGCGGACGACCCCGATCCGCTCGTCTCGAAGCCGGTCGGCATCGCCCTCAAGCACGCCGGGGCCGCCGCGCCGGACGCGGTGCGGGCCTTCCTGGAGCGGGTCGGGGAGCGCCTCCCGGCTTCCGTCCGGAGAGAGGCGCGCGCCAAGCTCCCGTGAGCGGCCTGCCGTCCGAGCCCGCACCATCCGCGCGCCCATAGGCTGGCCACATGCCTCTTCTCGACACCCCGGTCCGACTCGGCGTCCAGATCGCGCCGCAGCACTCCTCCTACGCCACGATCCGCGACGCGGTCTCCCGCCTCGAGGACATGGGCGTCGACATCCTCTTCAACTGGGACCACTTCTTCCCGCTCTCGGGCGACCCCGAAGGCACGCACTTCGAGGCCTGGACGATGCTCGCGGCGTGGGCCGAGCAGACCGAGCGCGTCGAGTTCGGCTGCCTCGTGAACTGCAACTCGTACCGCAACGCGGATCTCCAGGCCGACATGGCCCGGACCGTCGACCACATCTCCGCGAAGGGCGGCGAGACCGGGCGCTTCATCTTCGGCACGGGAGCCGGATGGTTCGAGCGCGACTACGACGAGTACGGCTACGAGTTCGGCACCCCGGGCACGCGCCTGAAGGACCTCGCCGCGGGGATGGAGCGGATCGAGCGCCGCTGGGACGCGCTCAACCCGGAACCGACGCGGCGGATCCCCGTGCTCATCGGCGGCAAGGGCGAGCAGAAGACGCTGCGCCTCGTCGCGAGGCACGCGGACATCTGGCACAGCTTCACGGAGGGCGAGGAGCTCGCGCGCAAGCTCGATGTGCTCGCGAGCTGGGGGGAGAAGGAGGAGCGCGACCTGTCGCAGCTCGTCGTCTCGAACGAGCTCAAGGGGCGCGACGAGGCGAAGGCCGATGAGCTCTTCGCGGCCGGCGTGCGCCTGTTCACGCTCGGGATCAGCGGCCCCGAGCTCGACTTCGACCTCGTGCGCCGCTGGCTCTCCTGGCGCGACGCGAAGAACGGCTGAGGCGGGACGGGTTCGCCGCGAAACGCGGCGAACCCGAGCCCGTTCGCCGCGAAACGCGGCGAACCGCCTCCCCGGGCCCCGGAATAGGCTGGACCACGTGAGCGACGCCTTCGTATCCGACCTGTTCGACCCCGCCGAGTGGGACGCCGCGCCCGGCTCCGAGGACTACCGGGACATCACGGCGCACGTGTCGAAGGACGGCCGCATCGCGCGGATCGCGATCGACCGGCCGGAGGTGCGCAACGCGTTCCGTCCGGCGACGGTTGACGAGCTCTACCGCGCTCTCGACCTCGCGCGCACCGACCCGCGCATCGGCGTCGTGCTCCTCACGGGCAACGGCCCGAGCCCGAAGGACGGCGGATGGGCGTTCTGCTCGGGCGGGGATCAGCGCATCCGCGGCCGCGACGGGTACAAGTACTCCGAGGACGAGACGTCGGTCACGGACTCCGCGCGCGCGGGGCGGCTTCACATCCTCGAGGTGCAGCGGCTCATCCGCTTCATGCCGAAAGTCGTCATCGCCGTGGTCCCCGGCTGGGCCGCAGGAGGCGGGCACTCCCTCAACGTCGTGTGCGATCTCTCGATCGCGTCGGAGGACGCGAAGTTCAAGCAGACGGATGCCGACGTCGGCTCGTTCGATGCGGGATACGGCTCGGCGTACTTCGCGCGGCAGATCGGCCAGAAGTTCGCGCGCGAGATCTTCTTCCTCGCCGAGACCTACTCGGCGCAGCGGGCGTACGAGATGGGCGCAGTCAACCGCGTCGTCCCGCACGCGGAGCTCGAGCGCGAGGCGATCGCGATGGCCCGGACCATCCTCGGGAAGTCGCCCACGGCCATCCGCATGCTGAAGTTCGCCTTCAACGCGGTCGACGACGGCCTCGTCGGGCAGCAGCTCTTCGCGGGCGAGGCGACGCGTCTCGCCTACGGCACCGACGAGGCGGTCGAGGGCCGCGACGCGTTCCTCGAGAAGCGGGATCCCGACTGGGCGCCGTTCCCGTGGCACTTCTGATCCGGATGGCGCGGTGAAGCTCGAGCGCTTCGCGGGCGACGACCCGCGCGACCTCCTGCGGGCTCTGCGCAGCGCGCTCGGGGCGGGCCCCGCGATCGCCGTGGGGGCGGCGGATGGCCTGCCCGCGGATGTCCCGGCGGGCACCGCGGTCGTCCTCACGACCTCGGGCTCGACGGGGGTCCCGAAGAGCGTCGTCCTGTCGCGGCACGCGCTCACCGCGAGCGCCCTCGCGACGCGCGAGCGGATCGGCGCGGGGCAGTGGCTGCTGCCCCTCGCGCCGACGTACATCGCCGGCGTCCAGGTGCTCGTGCGCGGGCTTGTCGAGGGCACCGAGCCTGCGGTGCTGTCCGGGCGGTTCTCCGCGCAGGCCTTCGCGCATGTCGTCTCGGGCATGCGATCGTCGCGCGGCGGCGAGCGCGTGCCGACCTACACGTCCCTCGTGCCCGCGCAGCTGCAGACCCTCGTCGATGCCGCCGTCGAGAGCGCCGAGGTGCAGCGCGCGCTCGCGTCGTTCGAGGCCATCCTCGTCGGCGGGCAGGCGCTGCCGGTCGCCCTGCGCGAGCGCGCGGCCGAGCTCGGTGCGCGGATCGTCCGCACCTACGGGTCGACCGAGACGAGCGGCGGCTGCGTGTACGACGGCGTGCCGCTCGACGGCGTCCGCGTCGCCGAGGTCGGCGGCGAGCTGCGGATCGCGGGCCCCGTGCTCGCGGACGGCTACCTCGACGCCGAGCTCACGGCGCGCACCTTCGCGACGGATGGCGACGGCATCCGCTGGTACCGGACGGGCGACGCGGGAGCGGTCGCGGATGGCGCGGTGTCGGTCACGGGCCGGATCGACAACGTCATCGTCTCCGGTGGCGTGAACGTCTCGCTCGACCGCGTCGAGCGCGCCGTCCGCGAGCTTCCCGGTCTCGCTGACGCGGTCGTCGTCGGCGCGCCCGACGAGCGCTGGGGAGAGACGCCCGTCGTCGTCGCGACGCGCAGAACGGGGGACGCGCCGTCGCTCGACGTCGTGCGCGCGGCCGTCGCCGCGGCCGTCGGGAAGCCGGCCAGGCCCTCGCGCCTCGTCCTCGTCGACGCGCTGCCGCGGCTCGCCTCCGGCAAGCCCGACCGTCAGGCCATCCGGAGCCTCGTGCGCGGGCAGGGCGAGCCTGCGTCGTAGGATCGGAAGCCGTGGCACAGGCGAAGAACCGCAGGAAGAACGTCAGCGGCAACCCGGCGAAGCGCGGCAGCGTCGTCGCCCCTCCGCCGAAGCCCGTCACGCTCGGAGACTGGATCGGCGCGGCGCGACTGCGCACGCTGCCGCTCGCGATCACCCCGGTTGTCATCGGAACCGGCGCCGCCGTTCTCGTCGGCGACCTCTTCCACTGGGTCATCGCGCTCGCGTGCCTCGTCGTCGCGGTCGCGCTGCAGATCGGCGTGAACTTCGCCAACGACTACTCCGACGGCGTCCGCGGCACGGATGACCACCGCGTCGGCCCAGCACGGCTCACCGCGTCGCGACGCGTGTCCGCGAAGTCGGTGCTCGTCGTCGCCCTCGTCTTCTTCGGGATCGCCGCGGCGGCCGGGCTCGCCATCGTCATCCGCACGCAGCAGTGGTGGATGCTCGCGGTCGGCGCGGTCTGCATCGTCGCCGCCTGGTTCTACACGGGCGGCAAGCGCCCCTACGGCTACAACGCTCTCGGCGAGGTGTTCGTCTTCGTGTTCTTCGGGCTCGTCGCGACGCTCGGGACGACGTGGGTGCAGGCGCTCGCCCTCCCGCAGGAGGCGTGGTTCGGCGCCGTGGCGGCGGGCTTCCTCGCGTGCGCCGTGCTTCTCGCGAACAACCTCCGCGACATCGACCAGGACCGCGCGGCCGGCAAGCGGACGCTCACGGTGCTCATCGGCAAGCGCGCGACGCAGGCGCTCTTCACGGCGCTCGTCGCGCTCGCGTTCGCGATCGCCGTGTACCTCGCGTTCTTCTATCCGATCGCGTGGCTCGCGCTGCTCGCGCTCCTGGCGGTCGGGCCGGCCATCCTCATCGTGTGGACGTATCAGACCGCGCGCGAGCTCATCCTCGCGCTCGCCCTCACGTCGCTCGGGTCGCTCGCGTACGGCGCCTTCCTCGCCTGGGCCTTCGTCGGCTGAGCCCATCCGCATGTCTCACTCGCCGCGGCTTAGCCCGGGCCTTTCACGCAGAGTGTGAGACATGCACCGCCTGGCGTGAGACTCCCACTCTGCATGTCTCACTGGCCGCGGCTTAGCCCGGGTCTTTCCGGCAGGCAGTGAGACATGCACGGCCTGGAGTGAGACCCCCACTCTGCATGTCTCACTCGCTGCGGCTTAGACCGGGCCTTTCCGGCCCGGAGTGAGACATGCACGGCCTGCGTGAGACATGCACGGCCTGGCGTGAGACACCCACCGCCGGGACGCCGTGGGGCGCGTCACGCGCCGGTGGCGGAGTCCTCGGCCTCGGCGTCCAGCTCGGCGGCGGAGCGGCGGCGCGACTGCTTCTCCTGGCGCGACGTGTACAGGCCGGTCGAGACGTCGTCGAGCGGGCGGCGCAGGAGGAGGATCGACAGGCTCAGCCCGATGAGCGCCGCGAAGATCGCCGCGAGCCACCACAGCTGCTGGAAGACGGGGAAGATCATCAGCACGCCGAACGGCACGAGGAACGCGAGCAGACGCAGCACCGAGTAGACGACGACAGACCGGATCTTCACGCTGACATCCTACGGAGCGTCGTCTGAGGGAATCCGGGGCACCCGGGCCGCTCCCGGTTCCCCCGCCTAGGATGTGAGGATGGCCCGCGCTCTCATCGTCCTGGCGGTCGCCGCTGCTGTGTTCTGGGTGTTCAGCATCGTCGACTGCTCGGTGCAGCCGCCGTCGCGTCACCGCGGCGTCTCGAAGCGCGCATGGATCGCCATCGTCGTCCTCATCCCCGTCATCGGCGGCATCCTCTGGTTCGTCATCGGGCGCACGCGCCCCGACGCGCAGCGCCAGCGCCCGATCGCGCCGGATGACGACCCGACCTTCCTCGGCACCGTGCGTCCGATCCCCGACCAGGACGAGCGCATCCGCCAGCTCGAGGAGGAGCTCGCCCGGCTCGACGCCGAGGACGACCCGACCCGCGACGACAAGCGCGACGATCCCGACGGCGACGGACGCCTCCGCTGACATGCCGGACGCCATCGCCTCCCCGGCCTCCGCGGCCGCGTGGCGGCTGCTCGACGAGCTCGTCCGCGGCGGGGTCTCGCACGTCGTCCTGAGCCCGGGGTCGCGGTCGCAGGCGCTCGCGCTCGCCGCGGCGCGTCTCGAGCGCGAGGGGCGCATCCGCCTGCACGTCCGCATCGACGAGCGCGTCGCGGGGTTCACGGCGCTCGGCATCGGCCGCGAGCTCGGCGTGCCCGCTGCGGTCGTCTGCACGTCGGGCACGGCGGTCGCGAACCTCCTCCCGGCCGCCCTCGAGGCGCACCACTCGGGCGTGCCCCTGCTCCTCCTCACCGCGGATCGGCCGCCCGAGCTGCGCGGCGTCGGCGCGAACCAGACCACGCGGCAGCCGGGCCTCTTCGACGCGCTCGCGCGGTTCGCGACGGATGCCGAGACGCCGACGGGCGCGGATGGCGAGGGCGAGCGGATGGCGCGGCTCGCGGCGCTCGCGCTCGCGCACGCGACGGGGCGGGCGGGGGACGCCGTGCCGGGCCCTGTTCACCTGAACCTGCCGTACCGCGAGCCGCTCGCGGGCGCCATCCCGGAGCCGGACGGGGAGCCGGGGCCGTCGGCAGACGTCCCCCCGAGCGCACGCGCGCGCACGACGACGGTCCTGCCGCGCGGCCCGCGGACGATCGTCGTCGCGGGCGAGGGTGCGGGCGCCGACGCCGAGCAGCTCGCGCACGAGGCGGGCTGGCCGCTCGTCGCGGAGATCGTGAGCGGCGCGCGGTTCGGCCGGCGGATCATCCACGGCTACCGCGCTGCGCTGCGGGATCCTGAGCTGGGCGGCTGCGTCGAGCGGGCGGTCGTGCTCGGCCATCCGACCCTGAGCCGCGAGGTCGCCGCGCTCCTGTCCGACCCCGCGGTCGACGTCGTGGCCGTCCGCCGTGGGGGCGAGGAGCTGAACCTCAACGGCCGCACGCGCCCCGCCGATGCCGTCGCGGTCGAGGACGGACCCGTCGACGACGCGTGGCTGGGCGCGTGGATGCGCTTCTCGCACGCGCATGCCGCCGACCTCGACGCGCCGGCGCCCGACCTGCCCGGGCTGCGCTCGGCGGATCCGCACGAGCGCCTCGACGCCGTGCGCGCGGAGCTCGACGCCGTGCGGCGGCCCCTCGACCGTGCGCAGCTCGTGTCGGCGGTCTGGGCGGCGACCTGGCCGCACGACCGGCTCGTCTTCGGGTCGTCGCGGCTCGTGCGCGTGGCCGACGCGCTGCTGCCCGGCAAGAAGGTGCCCGTGCACGCGAACCGCGGGCTCGCCGGCATCGACGGCACGGTCGCGACGGCGATGGGCGTCGCGCTCGCGAGCCAGGGCCCGGACCGGCCGGGCGTCACCCGCGTCCTCCTCGGCGATCTCGCGTTCCTCCACGACGCCGGCGCGCTCCTCCTGCCCGATTTCGAGGACGAGCCGCGTGTGCAGGTGATCGTCGGCAACGACCGCGGCGGAACGATCTTCGACGGGCTCGAGGTCGCGGCGACGGCCTCCGACGAGGACATGACGCGCGTGCTCTACACGCCGCAGTCCGCCCGCATCGAGCAGCTCGCCGCGGCGTACGGGTGGGAGCACCACCGCGTCACGACGCGCGGCGCGCTCGATCAGGCGCTCACCTCGACCGTCGGCCGCCGCCGGATCATCGAGGTTCCGCTCGCGCGCTGACCCGCCCTGGCGCCGCGGCGACCGCGCGCGGCAGGATGGGGACCATGATCGCGAAGAGCCAGGTGAAGTGGACCGAGGACGCGCTGACCGCGCTCCGAGCGCCGGCGGGGTTCCGCCTGGCCGATCTCGATCCGGACGCGACCCCGGGCTACGCGGGCGACAAGAAGGACGGCGCTGTCGACCTCGCCTCCGGTCTGACGCAGCTGGCCGAGTACCAGGAGCGCCTCTACGCCGAGAGCCACGGCGGCGACGGCCGCGACAGCGTGCTGCTCGTCCTGCAGGCGATGGACTCGGCGGGCAAGGGCGGCATCGTGCGCCACGTCGTCGGCGGCGTGGATCCGCAGGGGATCGAGCTCGTCGCCTTCAAGGCGCCGTCACCCGAGGAGCTCGAGCACGACTTCCTCTGGCGCATCGAGCAGCGCGTGCCGCGCCCGGGCTTCATCGGGGTCTTCGACCGCTCGCACTACGAGGACGTGCTCATCGGGAGGGTCCGCGCCCTCGCGCCGGCGGACGAGATCGAGCGGCGCTACGACGCGATCAACGCGTTCGAGAAGCGCCTCGTCGAGCAGGGCACGCGCATCGTGAAGGTCATGCTGCACATCTCCTACGACGAGCAGGGCGAACGGCTGATGGAGCGCCTCGAGCGCCCGGACAAGCACTGGAAGTACAACCCCGGCGACGTCGACGAGCGCGCGCAGTGGCCTGCGTACCAGGAGGCGTATCAGACGGTCTTCGACCGCACCTCGACCCCTGAGGCCCCGTGGTACGTCGTCCCGGCGAACCGCAAGTGGTATGCGCGGCTCGCCGTGCAGGAGCTTCTCCTCGAGACGCTCGAGCAGATCGACCCGCAGTGGCCGACCGCCGACTTCGACGTCGAGGCCGAGAAGGCGCGGCTGCGCGCGACCATGCGCTGACCGCGCGACGGCGGATGGCCGCGGTCCGTGCGCGCTCCGCGGATGCGGGAGGATGGGGGCATGGCTCGCATCGTCATCGCACCGGACAGCTTCAAGGGCACGATCGCGGCGGCCGACGTCGCCGCGGCGCTCGCCGCGGGATGGACAGCGGTGCGCCCCGACGACGAGATCGTCGCGCGGCCGATGGCCGACGGCGGCGAGGGCACCCTCGCCGCGTTCGCGGAGGCCGTCCCCGGAGCCGTGCGCGTGCCCATCCGCGTGACCGGGCCGTCGGGGTTCGCCGTCGACGCGTCGTGGCTGCGGCTGCCCGCGACCGACGCCGCCCCGGGCGGCATCGGCGTCGTCGAGCTCGCATCGACCTCGGGCATCGAGCTGCTGGGCGACGCACGTCGCCCGTGGGAGGCGTCGACGCTCGGCTTCGGGCAGGCGATCGCGGCCGCCCTGGACGCGGGCGTCTCGCAGCTCGTCCTCGGCATCGGCTCGAGCGCCTCGACCGACGGCGGAACGGGCCTGCTCACCGCACTCGGCGCGCGCTTCACGGACCCGTTCGACACGTCGATCGCGCCCGGGGCATCGGGCCTCGACGACGTCGCGAAGGTCGACCTCTCGCGGCTGCGCCCGCTGCCGGAGGGCGGGGTCCAGGTGCTCTGCGACGTCACGAACCCGCTCCTCGGCGGCCGGGGCGCGGCGGCCGTGTTCGGCCCGCAGAAGGGCCTCGACGAGGAGGGCGTCGCGCGCGCGGACGCGGGTCTCGCGCGCCTTGTCGAGGTGCTGCGCGGCGTGAGCGGCGACACTGTCGCCGGCTCGCTCGCGCGCGTCGCCGACCCGGAGGAGGCCGGCGCGGGCGCCGCGGGCGGCGCGGGCTACGGGCTGCTCGTGTGGGGCGCCGAGATCGTCCCGGGAGCGGAGCGCGTGGCGGAGCTCACCGGCCTCGGCGACGCGATCGCCGGTGCCGATCTCGTCGTGACGGGCGAGGGCTCGTACGACGGCCAGTCCGCCTCGGGCAAGGCGCCCGCGCACGTCTCGGCTCTGGCCGAGGCCGCGGGCGCACGCGTCGCGATCGTGGCCGGGCGCATCGCCGCCGACACGTCGGCGCTCTGGCGCGCCCTCTCGCTCACCGAGCTCGCGGGGTCATCCGAGGCGGCGATCGCCGACCCCGCGACGCACCTGCGCGCGGCCGGATCCGCGCTCGCGGAGGCGCTGTGAGCGGCGCGGGGGAGGAGGGGCGCCATGGCCGCCACCCTGCGTGATGTCGCGGAGCTCGCCGGCGTCTCGATCAAGACGGTCTCCAACGTCGTGCGCGGCTACAAGCACGTCAAGGAGTCGACGCGGACGGCCGTGCTCGCGGCGATCGAGCAGACCGGCTACCAGCCGAACATCTCCGCGCGCAGCCTGCGCATCGGGCGCAGCGGCGTCATCGGCCTCGCGCTGCCGGAGCTCGCCCTGCCGTACTTCGCCGAGCTCGCGGGAGCCGTGATCTCGGAGGCGAAGGAGCACGGTGTCACGGTGCTCATCGAGCAGACCGGCGCCGAACTCGACGCCGAGTACGACGTGCTGCGCAGCCCGAGCCTCCAGCTGACCGACGGGCTCATCTTCAGCCCGCTCGCGATGAGTCAGGACGACGTCGCGCGCCTCGAGGTCGACTACCCGCTCGTCATCCTCGGCGAGCGCATCTTCGACCCGCCGTGCGACCACGTCGTCATGGACAACGTGGTCGCCGCGCGCGCGGCCACCGAGCACCTCATCGCGGCCGGATGCCGGCGGATCGCCGCCATCGGCGCGCACCTCGGCGAGGACCAGGGCTCCGCGGCCCTGCGCCTGCGCGGATACCGCGAGGCGCTCGAGGCGGCCGGCCTGCCCTACGACGAGAGCCTCGTCGGCTACGTCGGCCTCTGGCACCGCCTGGACGGCGCGCAGGCGATGCACGAGGTCCTCGCGCGCGGCGTCGCCGTCGACGGCGTCTTCGGCATGAACGACACGCTCGCGTTCGGCGCGCTCCGCGCCCTGCAGGACGAGGGGCGCCGCGTGCCCGACGAGGTCAAGATCATCGGCTTCGACGACCTCGACGAGACCCGGTACACGGCGCCCTCCCTCTCGACCGTCGACCCCGGCCGCCTCCAGATCGCCCAGCAGGCGGTGCGCGTGCTGCTGTCGCGCATCGAGGAGCGCCGCTCGGGCGGCACCGCAGCGGCTCCGCGCCGCTACACGACGCCGTTCCGGATCGTCGAGCGCGAGTCGACCCGGCGCGCCGACGCCCCCGCTGCCTGACGGCGCCGCGTCGTCTTGACGTCGTGGGGTCGGCGGTCTATCTTTACAACGTTGGCTTTACAACGTTGGAAACCAGGCTCGGAGAAGAGCGTTTCGAGCGGCGCTGTCGCCGCCTGAGAAGAAGGAGGTCGCGATGCCGAGGAAGATCGCGATCGCGGGGATGACCGCCGTGCTGGCGATCGCCGCGCCGGTGCTCGGCGGCTGCGCCGCTGCGCAGGACGAGGACACCCTGACGTTCATGTTCCGCGGCGGACCCGCCGAGGAGGAGGCGTACACCGCCGCCATCGAGCAGTACGAGGCCGACACCGGCATCGACGTCGAGATCATCATGACGACGGCCGACGAGTACGCGACGAAGCTCCGTGCGGCGATCGTCGGCGGCCAGGTGCCCGACGTGTTCTACATCGATCCGGGCAGCGTCGAGTCCTACGTGAACGCGGGGGTGATCCAGGACATCACGGAGTACGTCGAGGCGTCCGACGCGATCGACCTCGACAACATGTGGGACTACGGCATCGACTCGTACCGCTACGACGGCGAGAAGCTCGGGCAGGGTCCGCTCTACGCGCTCCCCAAGGACGTCGGCCCGTTCTCGTTCGGCTACAACGCGACGATGCTCGACGCCGCGGGCGTCGAGCGACCCGACCCCGACGACCCGTACACGTGGGAGGAGTGGGTCGAGGTCCTGAAGGCGATCACGAAGGACACCGACGGCGACGGCGAGCTCGACCAGTGGGGCACGGGCCTCAACGTGGTCTGGAACCTGCAGTCGTTCGCGTGGTCGAACGGCGCCGACTGGATCGACGAGGACGCCGAGAGCGTCACGGTCGACACCCCCGAGTTCGCCGAGGCGCTGCAGTTCTTCGCGGACCTGCAGAACGTCCACGCCGTGACGCCCTCGGTCGCCGAGGCGCAGACGCTCGACACCTACCAGCGCTGGATGCAGGGCGAGATCGGGTTCTTCCCCGTCGGCCCGTGGGACGTCCCGATCTACAAGGACCTCCCCTTCGAGTGGGACCTCATCCCGTGGCCGGTCGGCGAGACGGGGGAGACCGCGTCCTGGATCGGCACCCTGGGCATCGCCGTGTCGGCGTCGACCGCGAACACCGAGGCCGCCGTCGACCTGGCCGCGTACCTGTCGGCGGACCGCGAGACGCAGCAGGCGCTCGTCGACGCGGGCGTGCAGATCCCCAACCTCATCGACATGGCCGAGGAGTACGCGGCCGACGACTCCACCATGCCGGCCAACAAGGAGGAGTTCCTCCAGGTCCTGCAGGACTACGGCCGCGCGCTGCCCGCCACCTACACGTACAACGCGCAGTGGTACGACGAGCTCTTCACGAACATCCAGCCGGTCATCGACGGCAAGGTCACGGCCGAGGAGTACCTCGCACAGGCGCAGCCGAGGATGCAGGAGTTCCTCGACATGGCCAACGACCAGTCCGAGATGGCGAGGACCGGCGGATGATCGCGGCGCCGCTGCCCCTGCCCTCCCTCTCCCTGTCGAACGAAGGAGCTCGACGATGACCACCACCTCCGCCGTCGCCCCGCCCAGGGCGACCCGCCGGCGCAGCGCGCTGCATCGGCGCGAGCACCGGGCCGCCGCGCTCTTCGTGGCGATCCCCGTGATCGGGTTCCTCGCGTTCGTCGCGTACCCGCTCGTGTTCGCCGCGGCGACGTCGTTCACGAACTGGAACGGCATCACGGCCCCCGCGCCCAACGGGATCGCCAACTACGTCCGCATGCTCGGCGACGAGTACTTCTGGAAGTCGCTCGGCAACACCGTCTTCCTCATGCTCGGCATCCCGCTCGGGCTCATCCTGTCGCTCCTGCTCGCGCTCGCGATGAACCGCAAGATGCGCGGCACGACGTTCTTCCGGACGATCTACTACATCCCGGTCATCTCCTCGATCGCGGCCATCGCCATCCTCTGGCAGTGGGCGTACAACGGCGACTTCGGTCTCGTGAACCAGGCGCTCGCGTACGTCGGCATCGACGGGCCGAACTGGCTGCAGGATGCCGCGACCGCGAAGCCCGCGATCATCCTCATGACCGTGTGGAAGGGCCTCGGCTACTCGATGCTCCTGTACCTCGCGGCGCTGCAGTCCGTTCCCCGGCAGCTGTATGAAGCGGCGAGCCTCGACGGGGCGTCGGCGTTCCAGCAGTTCCGCGCGATCACCGTGCCGATGCTGCGGCCCGTGACCTTCTTCCTCGTCGTGACCAACATCATCGGCGGAGCGCAGATCTTCGTCGAGATCAACATCATGACCCCGACGGGAGGCCCGGAGTTCTCCACGGCCACGATCGTCTGGTACATCTGGCGCCAGGCGTTCGAGTACCTCAACATGGGCTACGCGACGGCGATGTCGATCGTCCTCGGCATCCTCGTGTTCGTCGTCACGGCCATCCAGTTCGCGCTCAACCGGCGCAGCACGTTCTCGATCGAGTGAGGCCGACGATGACCGCTCTCCAGACCCCCACCCCGACCACGACGCAGAGCCTGTCGACGCGCGCGCTCGTGCAGCCGCAGAAGGGCGGCCGCCGCCCCGAGGGCAGCCGCACGCGCCGCTCCCGCCTCGGCAACGTGATCGTCGCGATCATCCTGTCGCTCGGCGGCATCACGATGGTCGCTCCGCTCCTGTGGATGCTCACGACCTCGCTCAAGACCCGCGAGGCCGTCTTCTTCCTGCCGCCGCAGTGGATCCCCGACCCCGTGCAGTGGGACAACTACGTGCGCGTGTGGACGGCCGGGCCGCTCCTCACGGGCATCGCCAACAGCGCGATCGTCGCCGTGAGCGTGACGCTCATCGGCGGTGCCGCGTCGGCGCTCGCGGCCTACGCGTTCGCCAAGATGCGCCTGCCCGGCAAGGGAGCGCTGTTCCTGTCGCTGCTCGCGGCGATCATGATCCCGTTCCCGACGCTCATGATCCCGCAGTTCCAGATGTTCGCCCGCGCGGGCCTCGTCGACACCCTCTGGCCGCTCATCCTGCCCGGGATCTTCGGGAACATCGTCATGGTGTTCTTCCTGCGCCAGTACCTCGACACGGTGCCCGACTCGATCATCGAGGCGGCCGTGATCGACGGCGCGAGCCACTTCACGATCTTCTGGCGCCTGATCTTCCCGATCATCCGCCCGGCGATCGCGGCGCAGTTCATCCTGTGGTTCATGGCCGTGTGGAACGACTACCTCGCGCCGATCATCTACCTGAACTCGCCCGAGGTGCAGACCCTGCAGCTCGTGATCGCGCGCTTCAACGCGACGTACGCGAGCCAGACCGACTATCCGCTCATCATGGCGGCGTCGTGCATCGCCCTTGTGCCGGTCCTCGCGGTCTTCGTGATCTTCCAGAAGCAGATCATCGAGTCGATCGCCCTCACGGGGTCGAAGGGCTGATCGTGGCGACGACGGATGCCCGGGGCGCGGCAGGCGAGGAGGCGATCGGATGGTCGGGGCGCGTCATGGACGCGCTCGGCCACGTCTCGCGGCTGCTGCTCGTGCAGGGGCTGTGGCTCGGGGGCGCGCTCGCCGGCCTCGTCGTGCTCGGCGTCTTCCCGGCATCCGTCGCCGCCGTGCGCGCGCTCGAGGCGCCATCCGCGCCGGTCCGCGCGTTCGTCGCGGCCTATCGCGAGGCGTTCGGGCGCGCGAACCTCGCCGGCGCCGGGTTCCAGGTCGCCTGGCTCGTCGTCGCGCTCGACGTCGCCGTCTCGTCGTCGCTGCCGGCGGGCATCGCGTCGGCAGCCCTCGCGGCCGTCACGATCGTCGGCGCCGTGTCCGCCGTGTCGGCGGCGTACGCCGTCGTCGCCCTGGCCCGCGCGCCGCGGGCGACGACCCGCACCGTCCTGCGGTTCGCGGTCGTGGCGCCCTGGCTGACCCCGGGCCGGGCTCTCGTCGTCCTCGCCGCGCTCGGCGCCGTCGCCGCGGCGCTCCTGACCGCACCGCCCATCGCGCTCCTCTTCGGAGCGAGCGCGCCGCTCCTCGTCCACGCGGCGCTCATCGGCCCCGCCGTCGACCGCGCGACCGCGTGACACCATGGCCGGCACCGGCCACCCCCTGAGAGAGAAACCGAGAGGTACGCATGTCCACCGCGAGCATTCGCATCGACCCAGAGGCCGTCGTCGCACCGATCGACCGCCGCATCTTCGGCTCGTTCGTCGAGCACCTCGGTCGCTGCGTCTACGACGGCATCTACGAGCCCGGCCATCCGCAGGCCGATGAGAACGGCTTCCGGAAGGACGTCACGGCCCTCGTGAAGGAGCTCGGCGCGACGACCATCCGCTATCCGGGCGGCAACTTCGTGTCGGGCTACCGGTGGGAGGACGGCGTCGGGCCGCGGGAGAGCCGCCCCGTCCGCCGCGACCTCGCATGGCACGCGCTCGAGACAAACCAGATCGGCCTGAACGAGTTCGCCTCGTGGCTCCAGGAGATCGGCAGCGAGCTGATGCTCGCGGTGAACCTCGGCACGCGCGGCATCCTCGAGGCGCTCGACCTGCTCGAGTACGCCAACCACCCGTCGGGCACGGCGCTCAGCGACCTGCGCGCCGCGCACGGCTACCCCGAGCCGTGGGACATCCGGATGTGGTGCCTCGGCAACGAGATGGACGGCCCCTGGCAGACCGGCTACATGACGGCCGACGACTACGGCAAGCTCGCTGCGCGCACCGCGCAGGCGATGAAGGCCGCGCAGAAGGACCTCGAGCTCGTCGTGTGCGGGTCGTCGGGATCGTCGATGCCGACCTTCGGGGAGTGGGAGCGCACCGTCCTCGAGCACGCGTACGACTACGTCGACTTCGTCTCGTGCCACGCCTACTACCAGGAGTTCGACGGCGACCTCGACTCCTTCCTCGCGTCGGCCCTCGACATGCGCTACTTCATCGAGACGGTCGTGACGACGGCCGACGCGGTGGGGCATCGACGCAAGACCGACAAGAAGATCATGCTGTCGTTCGACGAGTGGAACATCTGGTACCTCAAGGAGCACCAGGAGTCCGACGAGGTCAACGAGACCTGGCCGATCGCGCCGCGCCAGCTCGAGGACGTGTACTCGGTCGCCGACGCGGTCGTCTTCGGCAGCCTGCTGATGACCCTGCTCGAGCACCACGACCGCGTGCGCTCGGCCTCGCTCGCGCAGCTCGTCAACGTGATCGCGCCGATCATGACCGAGCCGGGCGGCGACGCGTGGCGCCAGACGACGTTCTTCCCGTTCTCGGTCACCTCGCGCCTCGCGCAGGGCCGCGTGCTCAAGCCGCGCGTCGAGGCCGGGACGGTCACCTCGAAGAAGTACGGAGAGGCATCGGCGGTCGACGCGGTCGCGACCGACGGCGACGAGGGCTCGGCGGTGTTCCTCGTGAACCGCTCGCGCGAGGCCGTCGACGTGACGATCGACGTCTCGGGCCTGGGGCGCGCCGCGGTGGCGGAGGCCGTCACGCTGTGGGACGACGACGTGTACGCGAAGAACACGATCGACGACCAGGAGCGCGTGGGGCTCAAGCCCCTCGACGCCCGGCTCGACGGCGGCACCCTGCGGGTGCGGCTCGAGCCCGTGTCGTGGTCGGCCATCGCGCTGCGCTGAGCCGCGCTACGGTCGGGAGGGCGGGGCGCGGATGCGCCCCGCCCTCAATAACGCTATAGTGGCAACAAATCAACGGCGATGAAGGAGACGAGGATGGCGCAGGCCAACTGGGCGGGGAACGTGCGCTTCGGCGCGCAGCGGGTCGAGACGCCGTCGAGCGTCGACGAGGTCCGCGCGGTGCTGGCCTCGGCCGGCCGCGTGCGCGCGCTGGGGTCGGGGCACTCGTTCAACCTCATCGCCGACACCGACGACACGCTCCTGTCGACGGCGCGGCTCACGGCCGCGCCGCGCATCGACCCGGGCGCCCGCACCGTCACGGTCGGCGCGGGCATGCGCTACGGCGAGCTCGCGCCCGCGCTCGAGGCCGAGGGATGGGCGCTCGCGAACCTCGCATCGCTGCCGCACATCTCGATCGCGGGCGCGATCGCGACCGGAACGCACGGATCGGGCGACACGGTCGGGACGCTCTCGTCCGCGGTCGCGGCCCTCGAGCTCGTCACGCCGACGGGCGAGGTCGTCACCCTGCGCCGCGGCGACCGCGACTTCGACGGGGCCGTGGTCTCGCTCGGCGCGCTCGGCATCGTCACCGAGGTGACGCTCGACATCGAGCCGACCTTCGCCATCCGCCAGCGCGTGTACGAGCGGCTGCCGCTCGAGGTCGCGCTCGCGGAGTTCGACGTGCTCATGGCCTCGGCGTACAGCGTCAGCCTCTTCCACCGCTGGGACGACCCCGACGTCATCGACCAGGTCTGGACGAAGGCGCGCGGCGATGAGGCACCGCGGCTGCCGGGCGACATCGCCGAGGCGACCGCGCAGGTGCACATGCTCGCCGGCGTCTCCCCCGAGGCGACCACGCCGCAGCTCGGCGAGCGCGGCGCGTGGCTCGACCGGCTCGCGCACTTCAAGCTCAGCCACACGCCGTCGAACGGCGCCGAGCTGCAGTCGGAGCTCCTCGTGCCGCGCACGCACGCGGTGGGGGCGATCGAGGCCGTCCGCGCGCTCGCCGACGAGGTCGCGCCGCTCGTGCAGGTGATGGAGATCCGCTCGATGCGCGCCGACGACCTCTGGCTGAGCCCCGCCTCCGGTCACGACGCGATCGGCCTGCACTTCACGTGGCACCAGCGCCAGGCCGAGGTCGAGGCCGTCGTGGCGAAGCTCGAGAAGGCTCTCGAGCCCTGGGGCGCGCGCCCGCACTGGGGCAAGCTCACGCGACTCGACGCCGACATGCTCCGGTCGGTGTGGCCGCGCCTGGGCGACTTCGCGGAGCTCGCGCGGCGTTTCGACCCCGAGGGGAAGCTGCGCAATCCGTTCCTGGACCGGGTGCTCGCCGCGGCGGGCTGAGCCGCCGGCTACGCGAGCGCGTCGACGATCGGGCGGAACTTCACGCGCGTCTCGAGCAGCTCCGCCTCGGGCTGGCTGCCCGCGACGATGCCCCCGCCCGCGTGCGCGGTGACCGGGCGGTGCGCACCCTCGGGTGCGCCGATCTGGGCGCAGCGCAGCGCGATCGCCCATTCGCCGTCGCCGTCGCCGTCCACCCAGCCGACGGGCCCGGCGTAGCGACCGCGGTCGAACGGCTCGATGCGCCGGATGGCGGCGATCGCGTCGGGCGTCGGGGTCCCGGCCACGGCGGCGGTCGGATGCAGCGCGTGCACCATGTCGAGAGCCGAGTCGCCGTTCGCGAGCGTGCCCTCGACATCCGTCGCGAGGTGCCACACGTTCGGCAGCTTCAGGGTGAACGGCTGCTCGGCGGCGACGAGAGCCGACGTGTGGGGCTCGAGCGCCGTGAGCACGCTCTGGACGGCGTAGCGGTGCTCGTCGAGGTCCTTCGCGGTCGTCGCGAGCTCGGCCGTGATCGCCGTGTCCTCATCCGCGTTCGCGCCGCGCGGGCGGGTGCCGGCGAGCACGCGCGCCGTGACGGTGCCTCCCGAGACCGTGACGAGCGTCTCGGGGCTCGCCCCGATGATGCCGTCGACGGCATAGGCCCAGGTGTCGGGGTATCCCTCCGCGAGAGCGCGCACGAGCCGCCGCAGGTCGGCGTCGGCGGGCAGCGTGCCCGCGATGTCCCGCGCGATGACGACCTTCTCGACCTCGCCCGCGGCGATCGCCTCGAGTGCGGCGGCGACCGCCGCGGTGTGCCCTGCGGGGTCGAGCTCGCCGGGACCGAGCGTCGCCGACCAGTGCGGGCCGTACGCGAGCGGCTCGGGGGCGGCCGGCTCCGGGCCGTCCAGCCGCGAGATGCGCGTCATCCACGCGCTGCCGCCGCGGCGCCCCACGACGATGCTCGGCACGATGAGCGTGCTCGGCGCGAGCGAGGTCTCGTCGAACGCGAACGCCCCGAACGCGACGAGTCCGGTTCCCGGCAGGCGGACGGCGTCGTCGACCTCGGCCGCGGCCGAGATCGCGCGCCACACGTCGGCGATCGCCTCGAGCCGGCCGTCCTCTCCGACGTCGATCCGCAGCACCTCGGCTCCGGATCCGATCATCCCCTCGCCGCGGCGCATCCAGACGAGCGGGTCCTCGGCGGAGGCGAGCAGCAGCGGATCCTCGGGGGCGTCGATGGGGCGCGTCACCGCGCGCAGGCGCGGCAGGGAGAGCGGGTCGGGCACGGCCTCCAGCCTAGGGACTCACGCTGAGCGCACGTCGTGCGCGTCTACACTCGGCAGGGTGAGCGCCGACCGACCCGCCGTGGGAACCCGACTGCTCTTCCGGTGGCGCAAGTGGGACGGCTCTCCGCACTGGGTGCACGAGTGCGTGTATCTCGGGTCGGACGACTGGGGCGACTGGTTCGGCCAGCTCCCGGGATGGCGCAGCGCGCGCCCCGGACGCGATGTCGTCCTCGACGCCGCGTGCATCACGCTCCTCCCCGCGGGCGAGGCCACGTGGACGCTCACGCGCAACGCGGCGCCGTCGCTCACGCGCGTCTACATCGATCTCGCGTGGGATGCGCGGTGGGATGGCCCTGAGCCGACGGCGATCGACATGGACCTCGACGTCGTGCACCGCCTCGACGACCGCGGCATCTACGTCGACGACCGCGACGAGTGGGACGAGCACCGTGCGCACTACGGCTATCCCGCCGACGTGCAGGAGGAGCTCGAGGCCCGCACGCTCGTCCTCGAGCAGGAGGTGCGCGCCGACGTCGCGCCGTTCGACGACGCCACCGCCGACCGCTGGTTCGGGGTGCTGCACGACCTAGACTCGACAGGGTGAGCGCCGCACCGAAGGAACCCAACCGCGCCGACCTCGGCAAGGACCCCGCGAGCGTCGCGGGGATGTTCGATCAGGTCGCCGCGCGCTACGACCTCACCAACGTCGCGATGACGTTCGGGAACGACGCGCTCTGGCGCGCGGCGACGACCCGCACGGTCGCGCCTCGGCCGGGGGAGCGCATCCTCGACCTGGCGGCGGGCACCGGCTCGTCGTCCGCGTCGCTCGCGCGCAGCGGCGCCGAGGTCGTCGCCGCCGACTTCTCGCCCGGCATGCTCGCCGAGGGGCGCCGGCGGCACGGCGACATCCGCAACCTCACCTTCGTGCAGGCGGACGCCACCGACCTGCCCTTCGATGACGATGAGTTCGACGCCGTCACGATGTCGTACGGGCTCCGCAACGTCGACCGCCCGAAGAAGGCGATCGCCGAGCTCTTCCGCGTGACGAAGCCGGGCGGACGGCTCGTCATCAACGAGTTCTCGACCCCGCCCGGGCGGCTGTTCGGAAAGCTCTACCGGTTCTACGGCGACAACGTGCTGCCGCGGGTCGCGCGCCTCGTCGGATCGAACGGCGAGGCCTACGACTATCTCAACGAGTCGATCCGGCACTGGCCGGACCAGGCGACGCTCGCGACGTGGATCCGCGAGGCGGGCTGGGTCGACGTGCGGTACCGCAACCTGAGCTTCGGCATCGTCGCCCTGCACCGCGGGGTCAAGCCGACGGCCGAGGCGGCGCCCGGAGATGTCTCGGCCTGAAGGCACCGTGAGCGCCGGTGCGGGCCGGGCAGGTAGGCTGGGCAGGTGACTCCGAGCCCCTCCGCGCCGGGTTCGCAGCTGGCGAGCCGATTCGGTCTGAGCGACCGCGTGTTCGCCGGACCCGTCGCCCGGCGCCTCGCGGCGAAGATCGAGGAGGGCCTCGAGCAGGTCGAGAGCGAGCTCGCCGTCGAGCTCAAGGCCGCCGACCCGCTCGTCGACGCGATGAGCCGGTACCTCTACGAGGCCGGCGGCAAGCGCGTCCGCCCGATGCTCGTCCTGCTCACCGCTCAGCTCGGCCAGGGGGCGACGCAGCCGGTCATCGAGGCCGCCAAGGCCCTCGAGCTCATGCACCTCGGGTCGCTCTACCACGACGACGTCATGGACGGCGCCGACCGGCGTCGCGGCGTCGCGGCCGCGCACCAGGTCTGGGGCAACAGCGTCGCCATCCTCACGGGAGACCTGCTGCTGTCCCGCGCGAGCGTGATCATGTCGCGCAACGGCGAGGAGGCCATGCGCATCCAGTCGCAGACGTTCGAGCGCCTCGTCCTCGGGCAGATGCACGAGACGCTCGGAGCGCAGCCGGGCGACGACCCGATCGAGTTCTACATCGGCGTGCTCGCCGACAAGACGGGCTCGCTCATCGCCGCGGCCGCCCAGGCCGGAGCGTACTTCTCGGGGGCCGACGAGAAGTACGGCGAGCCCCTGCGCGTGTACGGCGAGAAGGTGGGCGTCGCGTTCCAGCTCGCGGATGACGTGATCGATCTCTCGGCGAACCCCGACGACACGGGCAAGGTGCCGGGGACGGATCTGCGCGCCGGCGTGCCGACGATGCCCTACCTCCTCCTGTCGCGTCGCGATGACGACGCGTCGCGCGGCCTCCTCGCGCGCATCGACGAGGGCGTCGCGCGCATCGCCGACGGCGCCGACCCCGCGATCCTCGACGGGCCGCTCGCGGAGCTCCGCGACCACCCGGTGACCGAGGCCACCCGCGAGCTGTCGCTCGAATGGACCAGGGGCGCCATCGCGGCGCTCGACGCGCTCCCGCGCGGCGCCGTCCGCGAGGCGCTCACGCGCTTCGCGGAGAGTCTCGCCATCCGCTCCAGCTGACGCCCGCCTCCGCGGTGCCGAACGAAGGGACCGATATGACCCAGCTCCGTCTCGCCATCGTGGGCGCAGGCCCGGCCGGCATCTACGCAGCGGACATCCTGCTGAAGACCGAGCGCAGCTTCGACGTGTCGATCGACCTGTTCGAGCAGCTCCCCGCGCCCTACGGCCTCGTCCGCTACGGCGTCGCGCCCGATCATCCGCGCATCAAGGGCGTCGTCGGCGCCCTCCGCGAGGTGCTCGACCGCGGCGACATCCGCATCTTCGGCAACGTGCGCTTCGGCGAGGACCTCACGCTCGACGACCTCAAGCGCCACTACCACGCCGTGCTCTTCGCGACCGGCGCGGTGCGCGACGCCGACCTCGCGATCCCCGGCATCGACGCCGACGGCTCGTTCGGCGCCGCCGACTTCGTGAGCTGGTTCGACGGGCACCCGGATGTCCCGCGCACGTGGCCGCTCACGGCGTCGTCGGTGGGCGTGATCGGCAACGGCAACGTGGCCCTCGACATCTCGCGCATGCTCGCCAAGCACGCCGAGGACCTCCTGCCCACCGAGATCCCGGACAACGTCTACGAGGTGCTCGCGGCATCGCCCGTCACCGATGTGCACGTGTTCGGCCGCCGAGGCCCCGCGCAGGTGAAGTTCACGCCGCTCGAGCTGCGCGAGCTCGGCGAGCTGCGCGACGTGGACATGGTCGTGTACGACGAGGACTTCGACTACGACGAGGCGTCGAAGGCCGCCGTCGCGTCGAACAAGCAGGTCAAGGTCATCGACCGCGTCCTCCAGGAATGGCGCACCCGCCCGGGCGCGAACGGGGCCGGGGGAACCGCCTCGCGTCGTCTGCACCTGCACTTCTGGGCGCGCCCCGTCGAGGTGAAGACCGATGAGCAGGGCCGTGTCGCCGCCCTCGTGTACGAGCGGACGCGACCGGATGGCCACGGCGGCGTCATCGGGACAGGCGAGATGCGCGAGGTGCCGATGGGGCAGCTCTACCGCGCCGTGGGGTACTTCGGATCGCCCCTGCCCGGCGTGCCGTTCGACGAGAAGCACGGGGTCATCCCGAACCACGAGGGTCAGGTGCTGCACGAGGACTCGAACGAGCGCGTGCCCGGGCTGTACGCGACCGGCTGGATCAAGCGCGGCCCTGTCGGCCTCATCGGGCACACGAAGTCCGACGCGATGGAGACCGTGCAGCACATCGTGAACGATCAGGGCTCGTGGTGGCAGCCGGAGGACCCGTCGGCCGACGCCATCCCCGCGCTCCTCGCCGAGCGCGGCGTCATCTGGACCGACCTCGAGGGGTGGCATCGGCTCGACGCGCACGAGATCGCGCTGGGCCAGCCGCACGGCCGCGCGCGCATCAAGGTCGTCCCGCGCGACGAGATGGTGCGGATCTCGCGCGACTGACGGCCCGAGCGCCGGGTCGGCTCAGTCGCGCGGGCGCGACGTCGACGAGCGCACGACGAGCTCGAACGGCAGCGGGATGTCCGCGAGCGGCTCGGAGCCGTCGCGCGGCTCGAGCTGCTCGAGCAGGATGTCCACCGCGCGCGCTCCCTGCTTCCGCGGGAACTGCGCGACCGTCGTGAGCCCGAAGAACTCGGCCTGGTCGTGGTCGTCGATGCCCACGACCGAGACGTCGTGGGGCACGGCGAGCCCGAGGTCGCGGGCCGCGAGGATGGCGCCGATCGCCATCTCGTCGGAGGCCGCGAAGATCGCCGTCGGACGGCTGCGCGGGGGAGCGCCGAGGAGCTGCTTGGCCGCGTGGTACCCGCCCTGCACCGTGAAGTCGGCGTTCGCCACGAGGTCGGGGTCGAACGGGATGCCCGCCTCGTCGAGCGCCGCCTCGTACCCGTGACGGCGCTGGACCGGGAGGTGGAAGTCGGAGTCGAACTCCGGTCGGCCGCCGAGGTGGCCGATCCGCGTGTGCCCGAGCCCCGTGAGGTGCTCCGTCGCGAGCTTGGCGACCGCGACGTCGTCGATGGCGAGCGTGCGCACCCCCGGGATGGGCCCGCCGACGCCGACGATGGGCTTGCCGAGCGCGTGCAGGCGGGCGACCTCGTCCTCCGTGAGCTCGAGCGACACGGCGATCACGGCGTCGACGCGCTGGCGCAGGAGGAAGTGCTCGAAGACGCTCGCGCGCTCCTCTCCGCCGCCGGAGAGGTTGTAGAGCGTCACGTCGTAGCCGGCCCGGAGGAGCGCCTGCTGAGCGCCCTCGAGCACGGAGGCGAAGTACCACCGGTTGAGGAACGGCAGCACGACGCCGACGTTGCGCGTGCGCCCGCTCGCGAGGCTGGAGGCGTTCGATGAGACGACGTACCCGAGCGCGTCGGCCGCCGCGAGGACGGCCTCCTTCGCCGCCGCCGACACGTGGCCGCGGCCGGAGAGGGCGCGCGAGACCGTGGCGGTCGAGACGCCTGCGCGCTGGGCGACCTCGGCGATGCTCACGGAATGCACGCGATCATCGTAGGAGACGCGGGGCATCCCGCGTCATCCTGCGATGAACCAGGCGGCCGTGTCGACGGGGACGACGCCCTCGCCGAGCGGCCCGCTCGCGCACAGGACCCGCATGCCCTCGGGTGCGGGGACATCCTCGGATCCCGTGTTCGCGATCACTGTCACACGCCCGTTGCGGAACGCGAGGACGTGCGCCGGCCATCCGTCGACCCACTCGAGGTCGCCGCTCGCGAGGGACTCCTCGCGGCGCAGCCGCAGGAGATCGCGGTAGAGCGAGAGGGTCGACGCGGGATCGTCGCGCTGTGCGTCGCGCGCGAGCGCCCGCCACTCTGCCGGCTGGGGGAGCCACGACGCCCCAGTCGCGCTGAAGCCGAACGCCGGCGCGTCGGCCTCCCACGGGATGGGGACGCGGCAGCCGTCGCGGCCGTAGCGCTCGCCGTTCGTGCGGAACCAGGTCGGGTCCTGGCGGGCCTCATCGGGAAGCTCGATCGCCTCGGGGAGCCCGAGCTCCTCGCCCTGGTAGATGTAGGCGCTTCCCGGCAGTGCGAACATGACGGTCGTCGCCGCACGGGCACGGCGGAGGCCGACGACGGGGTCGGGCTTGCCCGGGGACAGCGGGCCGATGCCGTGGCCCTGCGGGCTGTCGGCGCCCAGCGCGAGTCGCGAGGCGTGCCGGATGACGTCGTGGTTCGACAGGACCCACGTCGCGGGCGCGCCGACGGCCGGGAATGCCTCGAGCGAGTCGGCGATGACCGTGCGCAGGGCCGCGGCGTCCCACTCGGTCATCATGTACGGGAAGTTGAAGGCCTGGTGCATCTCATCGGGGCGCACCCACAGCGCGGTCTCGCGCGCGGTCGGACGCCACGCCTCGGCGCACAGCGCGCGGTCGCCGTCGTACTCCTCGAGCAGCGCGCGCCACTCGCGGTACACCTCGTGGACGCCGGGGCGCCCCCAGTAGGGCACGTCGTCCTCGGCCTCGCCGCCCATCGAGTCGGCGTCCTCGGGCTGGATGTAGTCGGGGAGCCCGTCCTCCTTGATGAGGCCGTGCGCGACGTCGACGCGGAAGCCGTCGACGCCCCGGTCGAGCCAGAAACGCAGGATGTCGAGGAACTCGTCGCGCACCTCGCGCTGCGTCCAGTCGAAGTCGGGCTGGCTCGAGTCGAAGAGGTGCAGGTACCACTGACCGGGAGAGCCGTCTGCCTCAGTGACGCGCGTCCACGCGGGGCCGCCGAAGATCGACTGCCAGTTGTTCGGCGGCTCGTGGCCGCCCGGGCCGCGGCCGTCGCGGAACAGGTAGCGTGCGCGCTCGCGGCTGCCGGGCGCGGCGGTCAGCGCCTCCTGGAACCAGACGTGCTGGTCGGAGGAGTGGTTCGGCACGAGGTCGATGATGACCCGGATGCCCCGGGCGTGCGCGGCCTCGAGCATCGCGTCGAAGTCGGCGAGCGTCCCGAAGAGCGGGTCGACGTCGCGGTAGTCGGTCACGTCGTAGCCCGCGTCGCGCTGGGGCGAGGTCATGAACGGCGAGAGCCAGATCGCGTCGATGCCCAGCTCGGCGAGCGCGTCCATGCGCGACGTCACGCCCGCGAGGTCGCCGACGCCGTCGCCCGAGGCGTCGGCGAAGGAGCGCGGGTAGATCTGGTAGATCGCGGCGGTGCGCCACCATTCAGGGGTCATGGTCGCCCACTCTAGAGGATTTCGGCGTCGGTTGTAAGCGTTTGCAGTTCACGGGCGCGTAACTCGCCCCGTGATTCGTATCGAATCGGTCACGCCCGCAGATTCGCGGTTTTCAAATCGGTGCTCGACGGTGTATACCTGTAAACGCTTGCATAGTTGCGGGCTCATCAACCAGGAGGACACACCAATGAAGGTGAACAGCAGGGGACGCTTCGCGGCCGTCGTCGCGATGGCCGGCGTGACGGCACTCGGGCTCGCGGGTTGTGCGAGCGACAGCGCGAACGAAGGCGCTTCGGGCGGCGGAGACGCCGAGGCGCCCTCGTCGACGCTCACCGTGTGGGTCGACGCCGAGCGCGTCGACGCGCTGCAGGCGGTGGCGGACGCGTACACCGAGAAGAGCGGCGTCGAGGTCGAGCTCGTCGGCAAGGACAACGCGACGATCAAGGACGACTTCATCCAGCAGGTGCCGACCGGTGAGGGCCCCGACATCACGATGGGCGCGCACGACTGGCTCGGCGAGCTCGCGACGAACGGCGTCGTGGCGCCGCTCGAGCTGGGCGACGCCGCGGGCGACTTCCTCGACGTCGCCGTCGAGGCCTCGACCTATGACGGCACCGTCTACATGCTCCCGTACGCGGTCGAGAACATCGCGATGCTGCGCAACGCCGAGCTCGTCCCCGAGGCCGCGACGAGCTTCGACGACATGATCGCGAAGGGCCAGGCCGCCGGCCTCGAGACCCCGTTCGTCGTCGAGCAGGGCGCGGAGGGCAACCCGTACCACCTCTACCCGTTCCAGACCGCGTTCGGCGCTCCCGTCTTCGGCACGAACGAGAACGGCTACGACGCGACCGACCTGCAGCTGGGCAACGCCGGCGGCGAGGAGTTCGCGACCTGGCTCGGCGAGCAGGGCGGCAAGGGCGCGTTCAACACCGACATCGACGGCGACATCGCCAAGCAGGCGTTCCTCGACGGCACGGCGGCCTTCTGGCTGACCGGGCCGTGGAACGTCGGCGCAGCGGTCGACGCGGGGATCGACGTCGCGATCGACCCCGTCCCGAGCCCGACCGATCAGCCGGCATCGCCCTTCGCGGGCGTGAAGGGCTTCTTCGTGTCGGCCGAGTCGGACGACAAGGTCGCCGCGAACGACTTCCTCGTGAACTACCTCGGCAGCGAGGAGGCGCAGCTCGCGCTCTTCGAGGCCGGCAACATCCTCCCCGCGCTCTCGTCGGCCGCGGAGACCGCCTCGAGCGACCCGATCATCGGCGGCTTCGCGACCGTCGGCGCGGAGGCCGTGCCGATGCCCGCGATCCCCGAGATGGGCGCCGTGTGGCAGTACTGGGGCATCGCGGAGGCCGAGATCATCAACGGCGCCGACCCCGTCGCGACGTGGCAGAAGCTCGCCGCCGACGTGCAGGCCGCGATCGGCTGACGCACCCGCTCGGATCGCGGACGCGGGCGGGCCGCCCCTCGACGGGGGCGTCCCCGCCCGCGGCCGCGGACCATCCGAGCGCACCGCAGCGGTCCGCCCGCCCTGGCGACCGGCCGCTGACCCCACGAGACAGCGATAGGAACCCATGACCGACACCCTCTCCGGCGCCGAGACGGCGACCGAAGACCCGAAGCCCACGGCGCGCCAGCGGCGCGCGCGGTCGATCGCCGACCAGGCCGGCGGCGGACTGGCCTCCGTGATCGTGAAGATCGCGGCCCTCGCGATCGTCGACGCGATCGCCGTCTACGCGGCTCTCGTGCTGTTCGGCCACGAGCAGTGGATCGTCCTCGCGGCGGTCGTGCTCGTGGCGGGAATCGTCAACTGGGTCTACTTCTCCCGCCGCGCGCTCGCGGCGAAGTACCTCGCGCCCGGCCTCATCTTCCTGTGCCTGTTCCAGGTCTTCGTGCTCGTCTACACGGGCTACGTCGCCTTCACGAACTACGGCACGGGCCACAACGGCTCGAAGGAGCAGGCCGTCGCCTCGCTCATGGCCTCGGCCCTCGAGCGCGTGCCCGACTCCGCGAGCTACCCGATCACGGTGGTCGAGTCCGGAGGCGAGATCGGCCTCCTCGTCACCACGCCCGACGGCGAGGCCCTCCTGGGGACCGCCGAGCAGCCCCTCGCGCCGGTCGACGCCGGCTTCGACGGCGACAAGGCCGTGTCGGCGCCCGGCTGGACGACGCTGCAGTTCGCCGACGTGCTCGAGCGCACCGACCAGATCACCGAGCTCGCCGTGCCGTTCTCCGACGACCCGAACGACGGCGCCCTCCGCACCCCCGACGGGACGAGCGCGTACCTCTACACCTCGACGCTCGAGTACGACGAGGCGGCCGGCACGCTCACCGACCTCCGCAGCGGCACCGTCTACTCCGACCTCGGCACCGGCGCGTTCACGGCGCCCGACGGCACCGAGATCCTTCCCGGGTGGCAGGTCACGGTCGGCTTCGACAACTTCATCCGCGCCGTCACGGACGCGCGCCTCGCGAGCCCGCTCGTCTACGTCACGATCTGGACGTTCGCGTTCGCGCTCATCTCGGTCGCGTCGACGTTCTTCCTCGGCCTCTTCCTCGCGATCGCGTTCAACAGCGCGCGCATGCGGGGGCGCCGCACTTACCGCGTGCTCATGATCCTCCCGTATGCGGTGCCGTCGTTCCTGTCGGCGCTCGTGTGGGCCGGCATGATGAACCAGAGCTTCGGGTTCCTCAACGAGGTGATCTTCGGCGGCGCCGACATCCCGTGGCTGACCGACCCGGTGCTCGCGAAGGTCTCGGTGCTCATCGTGAACCTCTGGCTCGGCTTCCCCTACATGTTCCTCGTGTGCACGGGAGCGCTGCAGGCCATCCCCGAGGAGCTCCAGGAGGCCGCGACCGTCGACGGTGCGAAGCCGTGGGCCGTGTTCCGGCTCATCAAGCTGCCGCTCCTGCTCGTGAGCGTGGCGCCTCTGCTCATCGCGTCGTTCGCGTTCAACTTCAACAACTTCAACATCGTCTACATGCTCACGAACGGCGGTCCGCGCGACAGCGAGGCGCCGATCCCGGTCGGCCACACCGACCTGCTGATCTCGATGGTCTACAAGGTCGCCTTCACGGGGCAGACCCGCGACTACGGGCTCGCGAGCGCGTACTCGATCATCATCTTCATCATCGTGGCGGTCATCTCCGTGATCGCGTTCCGCCGCACCAAGTCCCTCGAGGAGCTGAACGGATGACCGCCTCACTCGACACCGTCGCCATCACCGGCGGCAGCCGCGGCGCGTACGCGCCCCGCCGGCGCGGCTTTGGGCGCTGGTTCGCCGACACCGGATGGCGCCACCTCGTCGGCGTCGTCATGGTCGCGTTCTCGCTCCTGCCGATCGTCTTCGTCATCTCGAGCTCGCTGAACCCGAACGGCACCCTCACCGGCTCGAACGCGCTCTTCTCGAAGATCGGCATCGACAGCTACGTGCGGATCCTGAGCGACCCGAAGGTGCCGTTCGTGGCCTGGTTCGGCAACACGCTCATCATCGCGGGCATCACCGCCGTCGCGACCGTGTTCCTGGGCGGGCTCGCGGCGTACGCGTTCTCGCGCATGCGGTTCGCGGGCCGCCGGTTCGGGCTCATCGCGATCGTCGTCGTGCAGATGTTCCCACAGCTGCTCGCGGTCGTCGCGATCTTCCTCCTCATGAGCGCGATCAGCGACTGGTTCCCCGCGATCGGCCTGAACACCCGCATCGGGCTCATCCTCGTCTACCTCGGCGGAGCGCTCGGCGTCAACACGTACCTCATGTACGGGTTCTTCAACACGATCCCGCAGTCGATCGACGAGGCCGCGAAGATCGACGGCGCAGGGCATGCGCGCGTGTTCTTCACGATCATCCTGCCGCTCGTGGCGCCCATCCTCGCGGTCGTCGCGCTGCTGTCGTTCATCGCCTCCGTGAACGAGTACGTGGTCGCGTCGGTGCTGCTCATCGACACGGACGTGCAGACGCTCGCGGTCGGCCTCACGAAGCTCGTGTCGAACCCGCGCTACGCCGACTGGAGTGCGTTCTCGGCGGGTGCCGTGATCGCCGCGCTGCCCGTCGTGGCGCTGTTCCTCTTCCTCCAGAAGTACATCGTCGGAGGGCTGACCGCGGGCGCCGTGAAGTAGGCCGCACCGCTCGTCGAGGGGCTCGCGCTGGGGCGCGGGCCCCTCGACGTGTCTGCGGTCCCGCGCCTGGAGCAGCCCTGCGGGGCACATTGCAGGAGTTCCTTCGGGGTGCGGATGGCTGCGCCCCGGATTCCTGCAGGCCGCGGTGCGCGCGGGGCCGGGATCTCCTGCGTTCTGTCCCGCATCGGGAGTGAATGACAGAGCCCCGGCCATCCGAGAGCGGATGGCCGGGGCTCTGTCGACGGGGATCAGCCCTGGGTCGACTGCGCGGGAGCCGAGACGCGCCGCGGCTGCCGACGGCGCGGCGGGCGCGACGGGGCGCTCTCGGCGCCCGCGGCGTGCGTGCGGGGAGGGGTGTCGCCCGACGACGTCGAGTACATCGGCTGCGAGCCGCCCTGCGCGCGCCCGCGGCCGCCCTGACCGCGCGCCGCGCCGCCGTT
>NZ_JBAKGU010000017.1:0-64695 GCF_049065455.1 Microbacterium sp. SA156 | reverse complement strand
CCCCGGCCGCAGGCCCCGCGGCCGGACCGCGCGAGGAACCGGCCGCGGGCGCGCCCCCGGCCGGAGCCGCGGCCGCACCGTGTGTGAGGACGCGCGCGATCATGAGCTCGAGCTGGAGGCGAGGCGACGTCGCGCCGGTCATGCCGTCGAGGGCGGCGCTCACGATGTCGGCGGTGCGCGAGAGGCGCTCCGCGCCGAAGCGCTCGGCCTGCTGCCCCATGCGCTCGAGCTCATCGGACGGGATGCCGCGCAGCACGGCGGACGCGCCAGCGCCCGTGGCCGCGATCACGATGAGGTCGCGAAGCCGCTCGAGCAGGTCGTCCACGAAGCGGCGGGGATCCTGCCCCGTCTGCACGACGCGATCGACCGCGCCGAACGCGGAGCCCGCGTCGGCCAGCGCGAACGCGTCGACGACCTCGTCGAGGAGCTCGGCATGCGTGTAGCCCAGCAGCGCGACCGCGCGCTCGTAGGTCACGCTGTCGTTCTCGGACCCCGCGATCAGCTGATCGAGGATCGACAGCGTGTCACGGGGAGAGCCTCCGCCCGCGCGCACGACGAGGGGCAGCACCCCCTGCGCCACGGCCACGCCCTCCTCGGCGCACAGCTTCTCGACGTACGCGAGCATCGCGGCCGGCGGCACCAGCCGGAAGGGGTAGTGATGCGTGCGCGAGCGGATGGTGCCGATCACCTTGTCGGGCTCGGTGGTCGCGAAGATGAACTTCACGTGCGCGGGCGGCTCCTCGACGAGCTTGAGCAGCGCGTTGAAGCCCTGCGGCGTGACCATGTGGGCCTCGTCGAGGATGAAGATCTTGAACCGGTCGCGTGCGGGGGCGAAGATCGCTCGCTCGCGGAGGTCGCGCGCGTCGTCGACGCCGTTGTGGCTCGCGGCGTCGATCTCGACGACGTCGAGCGAGCCTCCGCCCGTCCGCGAGAGCTCGACGCAGCTGTCGCAGCGGCCGCACGGCGTGTCGGTCGGACCCTCTGCGCAGTTGAGGCAGCGCGCGAGGATGCGCGCCGAGGTCGTCTTGCCGCAGCCGCGGGGCCCCGAGAAGAGGTACGCGTGCCCGATGCGATCGCCGCGCAGCGCGGTCATGAGCGGATCCGTGACCTGCGCCTGGCCGATCATCTCCCCGAAGGTCTCCGGCCGGTAGCGGCGATACAAGGCGGTGGTCACGGATCCAGCCTACGGCTCCCCGCCGACATCGCGCTGTGACCCTCGATCGGCGCTCACGCGGCGAGGGCGGCCGCGATCGCGTCGTCGGCCATGCCGCGCGCGAGCAGCTCGGCGAGGAGGATGCGCGTCTGGCCCGCACGAAGCGTGCGCGCCATCGCGGCCCCCGCGACGACGAGGTCGTGACCGCCGCCTCCCCCGCCGTAGCTCGCGGCGAGCGCTCCCTCCGGCACGCGGCTCGTGACCGCGACGCGCACGCCCTGATCGACGCAGCGGCGCACGCCCTCGACGATGGCCGGCGACGCGTTCCCCGAGCCGAGCGCCTCGAGCACCACGGCCCGTGCGCCGGCCGCCGCGCTCGCGCGCAGGTGCACGTCGTCTCCGCCGGGGACGACCGCGACGACGTCGACGCGGACACGCGCGACGCCGTCGTGCGCGCGTCGCGCCGTCGCGAGAGCGGGCGTCGCGAGAGCGGGCGCCCCGGAGGCATCGCCGCCCCGTCGGAAGGCATCGGCGTCGTCGGTGCGCGCCTTAGACGCGCCCCACGCGGGGAGGACGCGCCCGCCGAACACGATGACGGCGCCGCCCGTCGCAGGGTGGCGCGGCGCGGCCGCCTCGCCCGACGCGATCGCGAGGGCCGCCGCGACGTTCGCGGGGCCATCCGACCGCGGATCGTCGGGCAGGAACTGCGCGCCGGTCAGCACGATCGGGCGCGGGTCGGCTCCGCACTGCAGGCCGACGAGAAGCGCGGTCTCCTCGAGCGAGTCGGTGCCGTGGAGCACGACGACACCCGTCGTGTGCGGGTCGGCGAGCGCATCGGCCACGGCGTCGGCGATCTCCTGCATGCGCGCGAGGTCGAGCGCGGCCGAGTCCTCCGCCATCAGATCGACCACGCGGACGGGCGCCGACGCCCCGGCCGACGCCGTGATGGCGTCGCCGCCGAGCGCGGGCGCCGTGCCGCCCTCGGCTGACGGGCGGCTCGCGATGGTGCCGCCCGTCGCGACGACGACGACGGCCGGGGCGGGCGTCACTCGGCCCGTCCCGAGCGGGTCGCGGCCGCGCGGTGCGCGAGCGCGGCGAGCGTGCCCGTCCGCTCGGCCGTGAGCGCCCGGATGCGGTCGCGCGAGAGGAACCAGCCCGCGATGAGCGCCGGCACGATGAGGACGAGCGACGCGACCGTGGCGCTGCCGATCGGGTAGTCGAGCGCCATGAGCACGACGACGGCGCCGAGGAAGACGAGCGTCGCGTAGCCCGTGTAGGGCGCGCCGGGCATCCGGAACGCGGGGCGCTCGAGCGCGCCGCGCTCGGCGAGGCTGCGCAGCTTCAGCTGGCAGAGGACGATGACCGCCCATGCGCTGATGATGCCGAGCGCCGAGACGTTGAGCGCGATCTCGAACGCCTGCTCGGGCACGACCGCGTTGAGCGCCACCCCGATCGCGGTGACGACGGCCGTGACGGCGATCCCCATGTAGGGCACGCCCGCGCGGTTCATGCGGGCGAGCGCGGCGGGAGCCGACCCCGAGACCGCCATCGAGTGGAGGATGCGCCCGGTCGAGTAGAGACCGGCGTTGAGCGACGAGAGCACCGCCGTGAGCACGACGAGGTTCATGATGATGTCCGCGCCCTCGACGCCGATCGCGCCGAAGAACGTCACGAACGGGCTCTCGCCCGCGGCGTACGACGTGGTCGGCATGAGCAGCGTGAACAGGAGCACCGAGCCCACGTAGAAGACGACGAGGCGGAACACCACCGTGCGGATGGCCTTCGGCATGACGGTGCGCGCATCCTGGGTCTCCCCCGCGGCGGTGCCGACGAGCTCGATCGAGGCGTACGCGAAGACGACGCCCTGGATGACGATGAAGGCGGCGAGCACGCCGTTCGGGAAGACGCCGCCGTTGTCGGCGATGAGGTGGAAGCCCGGCGCGACGCCGTCGACCGGCGTGCCGGTCACGACGAAGAAGACGCCGACGACGAGGAACGCGACGAGCGCGAGCACCTTCACGAGCGCGAACCAGAACTCGAGCTCGCCGAACACCTTCACGGACAGCAGGTTCATGCCGAGCACGAGCACAAGCGCCACGAGCGCGAACACCCACTGGTCGATCGCCGCGAGCCACGCGACGTACTGCTTGAAGAAGTTCATGTAGAGGGCGACGGCCGTGACGTCGGCGACCGAGGTCATCGCCCAGTTCAGCCAGTACATCCAGCCGGCGAAGAACGCCATCTTCTCGCCGTAGAACTCGCGCGCGTACGACACGAAGGAGCCGCTCGACGGACGGTGCACGATGAGCTCGCCGAGGGCGCGCAGCACGAGGAACGCGAAGAACGCGCAGACGGCGTACACGACGACGAGGGCCGGACCGGCGCTCTCGAGCCGGCCGCCGGCTCCCATGAACAGGCCGGTGCCGATCGCGCCGCCGATGGCGATCATCTGGATCTGGCGGGGACGGAGCGCCTTGCGGAATCCGGACTGCTCGTCGGGGAGCGACGAGGGGGCGGAATCGGGGGTCTGGGTCGACACGGTGTCTGCCTTCGGTCGGGCGGCGACGTTGCCGCGGAATCTGGCTAGCTGCCAAACAGCTTGCGACATCCGACCACGCGAGGCGTGAGATGTCAAGTCGGAAGTCCGAAAATCTGTCTGGTAGCTTTACAGGCACGTTCCGCCTCAAGGAAGAGAGCAGTGATGACGAAGACGCGCAGCGAGCACGACCTCCTCGGCGACCTCGAGGTCCCGGCAGACGCCTACTGGGGCGTCCACACGGCCCGGGCGGTCGCCAACTTCCCCGTCACGGGCACGCCGATCGGACGATTCCCGTTCCTCGTGCGCGGGCTCGCGGCCGTCAAGCAGGCCGCGGCGCTCGCCAACCGCGATCTCGGCCTGCTCGACGCCGCCCGGTGCGACGCGATCACGGCCGCGTGCGCGGAGATCCGCGCGGGCGCTCTCCACGACCAGTTCGTCGTCGACCTCATCCAGGGCGGCGCCGGCACGTCGACGAACATGAATGCGAACGAGGTCATCGCCAACCGCGCGCTCGAGCTGCTCGGGCACGAGAAGGGCGACTACGCGCGCCTGCACCCCAACGACCACGTCAACATGAGCCAGTCGACCAACGACGTCTACCCCACCGCGATCAACGCGGCGCTCACGGAGGCGGTCGACGAGCTCGAGGCGGCGATGGCGCACCTCGAGGCGGCGTTCGCCCGGAAGGCCGCGCAGTTCGCCGCGCATCTCAAGGTCGGCCGCACGCAGCTGCAGGACGCGGTGCCCATGACCCTCGGGCAGGAGTTCGGGGCGTTCGCCGTCATGCTCGGCGAGGACAGGGCGCGGCTGCGGGAGTCGGCCGCGCTCCTGCTCGAGGTGAACCTGGGCGCCACCGCGATCGGCACGGGCCTCAACGCCCCCGCAGGCTACGCCGCCCGCGCCTGCGCGCACCTCGCCGAGCTCACGGGGCGCCCGTTCGTCACCGCCGCCGACCTCGTCGAGGCGACGCAGGATCCCGGCGCGTTCGTGCACGTCTCCGGGGTGCTCAAGCGCATCGCGATCAAGCTCTCCAAGACGTGCAACGACCTGCGCCTGCTGTCGTCCGGTCCGCGCGCGGGGCTCGGCGAGATCTCGCTGCCCGCCGTGCAGGCCGGCTCGAGCATCATGCCCGGCAAGGTGAATCCGGTCATCCCCGAGATGGTCACGCAGGTGGCGTACACCGTGATCGCCGACGACCTCGCCGTGACGCTCGCCGCGGAGGCGGGCCAGCTGCAGCTCAACGCCTTCGAGCCGGTGATCGCGCGCGCCCTCTCGCAGAGCTTCGCGCATCTCACGGCGGCGTGCCGGCTCCTGGCCGACCGCTGCGTCGACGGCATCGAGGCGCACCCCGAGATCATGGCGGAGCGCGTCGCGTCGTCGATCGGCCTCGCGACCGCGCTCAACCCGCTGCTCGGCTACCGGATGGCCACCGAGATCGCGCAGGAGGCGCTGCGGACGGGCCGATCGGTTCCGGATGTCGCGCTCGAGCGCGGGCTGCTCACGCCCGACGAGGTGCGCGCCGCGCTCAGCCCCGAGCGGCTGGTCGTGTCAGGGGGATGACGACGCGCTCGACCTCGCCGAGGTGCGCGCGCATGGCCTCGCGGGCCTCGATCGGCGAGCCGACCGCGATCGCCTCGGCGATCCGCCGGTGCTCGCGACCGGAGGGCTCCTGGCGCGACGCGACGAGATTCACGACCTGCGACTGACGCGAGAGGGCATCGCGGATGTCGGAGACGGCCTTCGCGAAGACCGCGTTCCCCGACGCCTGCGCGACGAGGGAGTGGAAGCGGGTGTCCAGCGCGACCCATTCCTGCGGGTCGTCGCATGCGTCCATCGCGTCGCACAGGGCGGTGAGCTCGTCGCGCTGCTCGTCCGTCCGGCGCTCGGCGGCGAGCCCCGCCGCGGGGACCTCGATGTGCGGGCGCGCCTCCATGAGGTCGCGCGCGGAGAACTCGCCGTACACGGTGGCCGGATCGATCCGGTCCGCCGTCACGTACGTGCCGCTGCCGGTGCGCGTCTGGGTGAGCCCGAGGGTCTGCAGCGAGCGCAGCGCCTCGCGGATGACCGGCCGGCTCACGGCGTACCGCTCCGCGAGCAGCGCCTCCGACGGCAGTCGCGTGCCGACAGCGAGAGCCCCCGAGGTGATCGCACCGCGCAGGTCCTCGATCACGGACTCCGCGACGCTGCGGCGCACGACGGGCGCGGGGCGCGAGGTCCATTCGTCGGGCATGCCCTCCACTGTCTGCGCCCGGCCGCGCAAAGTCAAACCGTGCGCGGCCAGGCGCGGACGACGCTCAATCGAGCGTGCGCGGGTCGGTCGACCGCTCCACGAGGTCGTCGGCCACGATCGGGATGGCCGTGGTGACCGGCGGCAGGGTCGGCTCGAGCTGCGAGCCGTCCTCGCGGTGCATCGACGAGTACTTGCGCATGGTCGGGCGCCCGGGGCGCACGGGCCCCTGATCCGCGAGCGGCACGATGGCCGGCGCGGACGCGCTCGCGGTGTGGGACACGCCGCGCACCGTGAACGTCACGGGGTCGCCCGAGCGGACCGAGACCCGCATCTCGTCGCGCCGGATCGAGACGTCCAGCTGCGAGCCCTGCCACGCGAGGGCGTACTGCAGCTCGGGCCAGTCGCGCGGGAGGCGCGGGTCGAAGCTGAGCTCGCCGTCGTGGTCGCGCATGCCGCCGAAGCCCGCCACGAGCGCCGTCCACACGCCGCCCGCCGACGCCACGTGCACGCCGTCGGACGTGTTGCCGTGCATGTTGGCGAGGTCGACGAACAGCGCGTGCTCGAAGTACTCGAGCGCGAGGTCCTGGTACCCGACCTCGGCCGCGAGGATCGACTGCACGACGGCCGACAGCGTCGAGTCGCCCGTCGTGAGCGGGTCGTAGTACTCGAAGTCGGCGAGCTTCTCCTCGTCGGTGAAGTGGTTGCCCTGCAGGTAGAGGGCGAGCACGACGTCCGCCTGCTTGAGCACCTGGAACCGGTAGATGACGAGCGGATGGAAGTGCAGCAGCAGCGGGCGCTGCTCGCGCGGGGTGTGCTCGAGGTCCCACACCTCGCGCTCGAGGAACAGGGAGTCCTGCGGGTTGATGCCGAGCTTCTCGTTGTACGGGATGTACATCGCGTCGGCTGCGCGCTCCCAGGCCTCCGGCTCGCCCGGATCGAGCTGCACGCGGTCGACGAGGTCGCGGTACGCGCGCCCGGACTTCTCGGCCATCGTGCGGACGACCCTCGCCGCGGCACGGAGGTTGAAGCGGGCCATGACGTTCGTGAAGAGGTTGTCGTTCACGACGGTCGTGTACTCGTCGGGCCCGGTCACGCCGTGGATGTGGAAGCTCTCCTCGCCCTCGTTCTGCCGCCAGAACCCGAGCGTCGTCCACATCCGCGCGGTCTCGACGAGGACATCCGCGCCCTCGCGCGCCATGAAGTCGACGTCGCCTGTCGCGCGGACGTAGCGCACGAGCGCGAAGGCGATGTCGGCGTTGATGTGGTACTGCGCGGTGCCGGCCGCGTAGTAGGCCGACGCCTCCTCGCCGTTGATCGTGCGCCACGGGTAGAGGGCGCCCGCCTCGCTCATCTTCGCGGCGCGTCGACGCGCCGCGGGGAGCATCTTCGTGCGCATGCGCATGGCGTTGCGCGCCCAGAGCGGCGTCGTGTACGCGAGGAACGGGAGGATGTAGATCTCCGTGTCCCAGAAGTAGTGCCCGCTGTAGCCCGAGCCGGTGACGCCCTTGGCCGGCACGCCCCATCCGTCCGCGCGCGCCGCCGCCATGGCGAGCTGGATGAGGCACCAGCGCGTCGCCTGCTGCAGGTCGTCGTGGCCGACGATGCGGACATCGGACCGGTCCCAGAACCCCGTCATCCAGCGACGCTGCGCCTCGAAGACCGAGGCCGCGCCCGCCGCGAGCACGCGGTCGAGCGTGCGCCGGCAGCGGTCGATCAGCTCGCCCGTCGGCACGCTGCGCGACGTGTGGTAGCTGATCGTCTTGGTGACGGTCACGGGCACGCCGGCCTTCGCCTCGACGCGGAAGACGTTCTTCGCGATGTCGGGCTCGATGAGCGCGCGGTGCACGTGCGAGTTCTCGGTCTCGATGACGTGGTCGGCGACGACCGCGAGCGACATGCCGGAAGACGCCGTGCGATACGACAGCGCGGTGCGCGTGCCGTCCTGCCAGTGCTCCTGCGGCATGAGCACGCGCTCCGCTTCGATGCGCTCGGCGCGGCGCGGGTCGACGGTCGCGCCCGGCGCGTGCGGGTGGCCCCCGTACACGTCCTGCCCGTCCTGCCGGTTGATGAGCTGGCAGTTGATGACGACCGGGGCGTCCGCGTTGCGGACCGTGACGGTCATCCGCTCGATGGCGAGGTGCCGGTCCTCGAACGGCACGAGGCGCTCCGACTCGAGGAGCACCTCCTTGCCGGACGGCGTGACCCACAGCAGACGGCGCCGCAGGACCCCGTCGCGGAAGTCGAGCGAGCGCTCGTACTCGCGCACGTCCGCGAGGTCGAGCGAGAGGGGCTCATCGTCGACGTAGACGCGCATGACCTTCGGGTCGGGCACGTTGACGATCGTCTGCCCGACCTCGGCGAAGCCGTAGGCGCTCTCGGCGTGACGGATCGGCCACGTCTCGTGGAAGCCGTTGATGAACGTGCCGTGCTCGTGCGCGTGGCGGCCCTCGGGGTAGTTCCCGCGCAGTCCGAGGAAGCCGTTCCCGACGGCGAACAGGGTCTCGGTGACACCCGCGTCCTCCTCGGAGTAGCGGGTCTCGACGAGGCGCCAGGGGTCGACGGGAAAGCGGTCGCGATCGATCATGCGTGTGCTCCGGATGGTCGGGTGCCGGATGGACGGAGGGCGGAGGTCAGCGGGTGGCCGGGCCGACGAGCTCGGCGAGGTCGGACACGACGACGTGCGCGCCCGCGGCCGAGAGCGTGGCCGCCCCGGCGCCGCGGTCGACGCCGACGATGAGGGCGAACCCGCCGGCGGCCGCCGATGCGACTCCGCTGAGGGCGTCCTCGACGGCCGCGCAGCGGGCGGGGGCGGCGCCGAGCTGGCGGGCGCCCGCGAGGAACATGTCGGGCGCCGGCTTCGACGGCAGTCCGTCGCGCTCGGCCACCGCGCCGTCGACGATCACGGGGAACCGGTCGAGGATGCCGGCGGCGGTCAGCACGTCCTTCGCGTTCTTCGAGCTCGAGACCACGCCCACGCGCGCTCCCACCGCCGCGAGCGCGTCGAGGAGGGCCAGCGAGCCCGGGTACGGCGCGATCCCCTCGTCCGCGAGCACGCGCGAGAACACGGCGTTCTTGCGGTTGCCGATGCCGCACACGGTGTCGAGCGAGGGATCGTCGGACGGGTCGCCCCACGGGATCTCGACATCGCGGCTGCGCAGCAGGGCGGCGACGCCGTCGTAGCGCTTCTTGCCGTCGAGGTGTGCGAAGTAGTCGTCGTCGGTGTAGGCGGGCTCGATGCCCCACTGGGCGAAGAGCTCCTCGAACATCGCCCGCCACGCGTGCATGTGCACCTCGGCCGTCGGCGTGAGCACGCCGTCGAGGTCGAACAGCACGGCGTCGTAGCGTCTCAGGTCGGGAAGGGGCGAGTCGGGCAGAGAGGTCACAGATCCTCCGTCGCGCGGGATGGCCGGTTCACCCCAGCGTAGTGGCGGTCAGCTCGCCGCGGCGAGGGACTGGCGGGCGATCTCGAGCTCCTCGTCGGTCGGCACGACGAGGACGGCCACGCGCGACGCGTCGGTCGAGATGACCGCGATCTCGCCGCGCGGAGCCCCGGCGTTCCGCGCCGCGTCGATCTCCACCCCCGCGAACCCGAGCGTGGCGAGCGCCGCAGCGCGGACATCCGGGGAGTTCTCCCCCACCCCGGCCGTGAACGAGATGACGTCGACCCCGCCGAGCTGCGCGAGATACGCGCCCGCGTACGCGCGGAGCCGGTGGATGTACACGTCGAACGCGAGCTGGGCTGCCTCGTCTCCCGCCGCCCTGCGCTCCTGCACGTCGCGCATGTCCGAGACCCCGGCGAGGCCCTTGAGGCCGCTTCGCGTGTTGAGGAGCCGGTCGAGGTCGGCGATCGTCAGGTCGGCCCTGCGCGCGAGCTGGAAGAGCACCGCCGGGTCGATGTCGCCCGACCGGGTGCCCATCACGAGGCCCTCGAGCGGCGTCATGCCCATCGAGGTCTCGACCGACCGGCCGCCGTCGACGGCGGTGACGGACGCGCCGTTGCCGAGGTGGAACACGATCTGGCGCAGCTCCGCGAGCGGTCGTCCGACATGGCGCGCCGCCGCCTCCGAGACGTACTTGTGGCTCGTGCCGTGGAACCCGTAGCGGCGGACGCGATGCGCCTGCGCGATCTCGCGGTCGATCGCGTAGGTGTACGCGGCGGGCGGAAGGGTCTGGTGGAACGCGGTGTCGAACACCGCGACGTGCGGCACGTGCGGGAACGCCGCGCGCGCGGCGCGGATGCCCTGCAGCGCGCCGGGGTTGTGCAGGGGGGCGAGCACCGAGAGCTCGTCGATGTTGATCTCGACGAGGTCGTTCACGACGGTCGGCTCGAAGAACCGCGCGCCGCCGTGCACGACGCGGTGCCCGACGGCGGCGAGCGCGTCGGCGTCGAGCGCGGGGCCGTGCGCGGCGAACGCGTCGAGCATCACGCGGAACCCGGCGGTGTGGTCGGGGATCTCCGTCTCACGGCGGTGCGTCTCGTCGGCGATCGCCGGCGCGGGCTCTCCGGGACCGGCCGCGAAGCGGACCGTGTGGGCTGCGGCGCCCTGCGTCTGCCCGATCCGCTCGACGAGCCCCGAGGCGAGCACCCGCTCGGCGGCCATGTCGATGAGCTGGTACTTGAACGACGACGACCCGCTGTTGACGACGAGGACGCTCCGCGCGGTCATCGCTGCTCCCCCTGCGCCTGGATGGCCGTGATCGCGACGGTGTTGACGATGTCCTCGACGAGCGCGCCGCGCGACAGGTCGTTGATCGGCTTGTTCAGGCCCTGCAGGACCGGCCCGATCGCGACGGCGCCCGCCGACCGCTGCACGGCCTTGTAGGTGTTGTTGCCCGTGTTGAGGTCGGGGAAGACGAAGACCGTCGCGCGCCCGGCGACCTCCGAGCCCGGGAGCTTCGCCTTCGCGACCGCGGCGTCGGCCGCCGCGTCGTACTGGATCGGGCCCTCGATCGGCAGCTCGGGCGCGCGCTCGCGCGCGAGCCGCGTCGCCTCGCGCACCTTGTCGACATCCGCGCCCGTGCCCGACTCCCCCGTCGAGTACGACAGCATCGCGACGCGCGGCTCGACGCCGAACTGGCGCGCGGTCTGCGCCGAGGTGATCGCGATGTCGGCGAGCTGCTCGCTCGTCGGATCGGGGATCACCGCGCAGTCGCCGTAGACGAGCACGCGGTCGGCGAGCGCCATGAGGAAGACGCTCGAGACCACCGAGACGCCGGGCTCGGTCTTGATGACCTCGAATGCCGGGCGGATGGTGTGTGCCGTCGTGTGCGCGGCGCCCGAGACCATGCCGTCGGCGAGCCCCATGTGCACCATCATCGTGCCGAAGTAGCTGACGTCGGTGACGGTGTCGGCCGCGCGCTCGTAGGTCACGCCCTTGTGCGCCCGCAGCCGCGCGTACTCGGTCGCGAACTTGTGCACGTGCACGGGGTCGAACGGGCTCAGGACGTGCGCCTCGCGGATGTCCACGCCGAGCTCGATCGCGCGGGCGCGGACCTCGAACGGCTCGCCGAGGATCGTGAGCTCGGCCACGCCGCGCTGGAGCAGGATGCCCGCCGCGCGCAGCACGCGGTCGTCGTCGCCCTCGGGCAGGACGATGTGGCGGCGGTCGGCGCGGGCCCGCTCGAGCAGGGTGTACTCGAACATGAGCGGCGTGACGACGGTCGCCCGCGCGACCCCGAGCACGCGGGTGAGCTCCTCGACGTCGACGCTGCTCTCGAACAGCGACAGCGCGAGGTTGTAGCGCTGCGGCGAGCCCGCGGCGAGGCGCCCGCGGGCGCTCATGACCCGCACGGCGGTGGTGTAGGTGTCGCCGTCCGCGCGGATGACGGGAAGGCGCGAGCCGAGGCCCTCGAGCAGGCGCGACACGGCCTCCGGCACCTCGAAGGGCCCGTTGAGGATGATCCCCGCGATCGACGGGAACGTGCCCGAGGCGTTCGCGAGGAGCGCCGCGAGGAGGACCTCGCTCCGGTCGCCGGGCACGATGAGGCAGGCGCCCTCGGTGAGCCGCGGGAGCACGTTCTCCATCGACATCGCGGCGATGACCACGCCGAGCGCCTCGCGCGTGAGCAGCGCCTCGTCGCCGTTCACGAGCCGGCCGTCGACCGCGCGCAGCACGTCGCCCATCGACGGGGCCACGAGCATCCGGTCCTCGGGGATCGCCCAGACCGGAGCCGACGGGGTGACCGCGCCGACCGCTGCGAGGATCTCGTCCCGGCGGGCGCCGTCGGCCCTGTTCACGATCGTCGCGAGCAGCTCGGCGCGCTCGCGCACGAGCTCCGACACCGCGAGCGCGGCGATCTGCGCGACCTCCTCTGGCGTGCGCGGCGACGTCGTCCCGAGCTGCTCGGTGTGGCCCTGCTGCGCGCGTCCGCCGAGGACGAGCAGAACGGGCGTGCCGAGGTTCACCGCGACGCGCGCGTTGTAGGCGAGCTCCGCGGGGCTGCCGACGTCGGTGTAGTCACTCCCGAGGACGACGACCGCGTCGCACTTCGCCTCGACGGCCTTGAAGCGCTCGACGATCCGCGCGAGCGCGGCGTCGGGGTCGGCGCGGACGTCGTCGTAGGTGACCGCGACGCACTCCTCGTACGCGAGGTCGACGCCGTCGTGGTCGAGCAGCATCTCGAGGACGTAGTCGCGCTCGGCGGACGACCGGGCGATCGGACGGAAGACCCCCACGCGCGGGGTCGCCCTGCTCAGCGCATCCAGGACGCCGAGCGCCACCGTGGACTTGCCGGAATGCCCCTCGGCCGACGTGATGTAGATGCTTCTCGCCACGTCATCCACCCTAGGTCGAACACCTTCGACGCGGCAGGACGACGGGCGGATTCCCGCCTGGGCATGAAAAGGCTCTCCGCGCACCCGACAGAGCCCGGTTACCCTTGCTACGTTTCCGTCCTGGGGGAGTTGGCCTGGGTGCCGCCACGCGGAGAGCTGCAGATAGTCTAACCCCGAATGCGAGGTGGCCTGTGCCAGAGACCATGACGGCCGAGAGATTCCTCGAGGCGGCGAACGGGATCGCGCGCGCGATCTCGAGCGTGATCGACGGCAAGCCCGAGGCCGTGGACAGCGCCCTCATCTCGCTCCTGGCCGAGGGTCACCTGCTCATCGAGGATGTGCCGGGCGTCGGCAAGACGCAGCTCGCGCGCGCCCTCGCCGCCTCGATCGCGGCGAGCGTGCGACGGATCCAGTTCACGCCGGATCTCCTGCCCAGCGACGTCACGGGCGTGTCGGTCTTCGACCCGGTGAGCCGCGAGTTCGAGTTCAAATCGGGCGCCGTGTTCGCCAACGTCGTCATCGCCGATGAGATCAACCGCTCCTCCCCCAAGACGCAGTCGGCCCTGCTCGAGGCGATGGAGGAGGCGCAGGTCACGGTCGATGGGCGGACCCATCGGCTGCCGCGCCCGTTCCTCGTGGTCGCGACCCAGAACCCGCTCGAGATGGAGGGCACGTACGCGCTCCCCGAGGCCCAGCGCGACCGCTTCATGATGCGCATCTCGATGGGCTACCCGGATGCCGAGGCCGAGGCGCTCATGCTGCGCCAGCGCGACACCGCGAATCCGCTCGACGCGCTCACGGCGGTCGTCGACGTCGAGACGGTCGCGGCGCTCATCGCGTGGGCGCGCGCCGTGCACGTCGCGCCCGTCGTCGAGCAGTACGCGGTCGCGCTCGCGCAGGCCACGCGCCGCCATCCCGACCTCCGTCTGGGCGCGAGCCCGCGGGCGACCATCCAGCTGGTCCGCGCGGCCAAGGTGCGCGCCGCGCTCGACGGGCGCGACTACGTCATCCCGGACGATCTCATGGCACTGCTCACGCCCGTGTTCGCGCACCGTCTCATCCCGACGCGCGCGGCCGCCGCGCACCGCGGCGAGGCGGACGCGATCCCCGCGATCCTCGAGCGCATCGTGCACGCCGTCCGGGTCCCGCTCGCGACGGCGCGCTGAGCGCGATGCGCCGCCACCCGCTCACCGTGCGCGGCGCCGGGGCGCTCGCTCTCGGCGCCGCGCTCTTCGTCGCGGCGCACGCGGTGGGGTCGACGGAGGCCCTCGCGTACGCGATGCTCCTCTTCGCGCTCGTGGCGGCGTGCGCGCTCTCGCTGTACCTGCGCCGGAGCCCCGAGCGCGTGATCCGGACGCTCCGCCCTGAGACCGTCGCGGTCGGCGAGGAGAGCACGGTCGCGCTGCGGATCTCGGGGCGGTCCCCGCTGCCCACGCCGGGCGGGACGTGGGCCGACGAGCTGCCGGGCGGCTTCGCGGGCGATGCGACCGGCGCGCTGCCCGCGTCGCTCCTGCCGAGCCGCGGCGCGTCCGGAGCGCTCGAGCTGACGTACGCGGTCACGGGAGTCCGCCGAGGCGCGTGGACTCTCGGGCCGCTCACGGTCGTCGAGCACGACCCGTTCGGCATCGCGCGCCGCACGCGACGTCTGGGCGGGATGACGCCCGTCACCGTGACGCCGCGCATCGTCCCGCTCTCGCCTCTGCCCCGCCTCGCGGGCGACTCGGGCGTCGCGCTCGCGAGCGCCGAGCGGCGCGGCCAGGGCAGCGACAACCTCATCCCCCGCCCGTACGCTCCAGGGGACTCGATGCGCCGCATCCACTGGCGCGCCTCCGCGCGGCTCGGGGAGTTCATGGTGCGGGAGGAGGAGCAGGAGGCGTCGCCGCAGGCAGTCGTCGTGCTCGACCGGGGCACGTCGCGCTGGTCGCCCTCCGCCGCGTCGCCCGGCGGCGACAGCGCGTTCGAGGCCGCGGTCTCGCTGTGCGTCTCGGCCGCGTGGCGCCTCGCGGCCGACGGCTACATCGTCCGGGTCATCGACGGCGACGGCGCGCCGCTCGCGTCGCTCGGCCAGCGCGGCGCGGCCCAGGGCGACGAGCGCGCCGAGCTCCTGCGCGCCTTCACGACGATCGGGACGCGCTCCGCCGACACCCTGCCGCATCTCGACGAGGTGCTCGCGGGCGTGACCACGGGGCCGCTCGTGCTCATCGCGGGGCGCCTCGAGCCATCCGACGCCGCGGTGCTCGCCCGCACGGCGCATCGCGGCGCGCTCCCCCTCCTGTTCGCATCCGCCCCGCAGCGCGACGCGCTCGACGAGGCCCGTCGCGCCGGATGGCGCTCTGTCGCGCTCGAGGCGGACGTCGAGGACGCATGGCAGCGCGCCGTGAACCCGGGAGCGCGATATGGACGCCGCTGAGCTGCGGGCGCGCGGGGCCGAGCGCCGCCGTCGTCCCGCCGATCCCGTGCTCGCCCTGTGGACGGCGATCGCCGTCCTCGCATCCGCCCTCCCGCTGACGAGGGTCGTCGTCCCGATCTGGCTCCCCCAGACGGTGTTCACGGTCGCAGTCGTGTGCGCCGCCGGCTACGCGGTCCGCCGCACGCGTCACCGCGCCTGGGCGTTCCTCGCCGAGGCGGCCGTGTGGATCGCGTGCGCGATGATCCTCCTGCCCGCCTCGGTGCCGCGGTACTTCGTCGTCCCCTCGCCGCAGACGCCGCGCGCGGTCGAGGCGCTCCTCGGCGCCGTGTGGGATGAGGTGCTCCACGGCGTCGCGCCGCTGCGGCCGTCGAGCGGACTCGCGTGGGTGATCACGGTCGCGGTCGGCCTCCTCGCGATCGCCATGTCGCACGTCGCCCTCACCGCACGGCTTCCCCTCCTCGCGGCGGTGGGGTTCATCACGGTGTCGCTCATCCCGTCGCTCGTCGTGCCGCAGCGCGTGGAGGCGGTCTTCTTCGTTCCGCTCGCGGTGTCGATCCTCCTCATGCTGCGCGCCGACACCCGCGCGCGCGATCCGCGGACGGGCGTCGGGCACACGGCGTCCGCGTCCGTCGTCGCCGCGATCGTCGGCGCTGTCGCGGTCGTCGCCGCCATGGCCATCCCGCCCCTGCTCCCGCAGCCCGTCGCGCGCCCCGGATCCGGCTTCGGCCCCACGACGACGATCGACGCCGACCTCGATCTCGGCGCCAGCCTGCGCCAGCCCGCCCAGACCGAGGTGCTGCAGGTCAGGACGGCGGCCGGCGCGGCTCCGTACCTGCGCGTCGCGACCCTGTCGTCCTTCGACGGGGAGGTGTGGACGCCCGACACCGGCGCGCTCACCGCGGTCGGCGGCGGGCTGCCGCCGGTCGAGGAGATCGCGGTCGAGCGCGAGCGCGGCACGGCGTCCGTCGACATCACGCGGCTCACCGGCGGCTACCTGCCGGTGCCGTACGCGGCCGTCGAGCTCGAGGGCGTCGACGACGCGTGGTCGATGCTCACCGCGAACCGCACGCTCGTGACGAACTCGGCGTCCTCCCTCGGCGCCGAGTACACGGTGACGTGGGAGCGGCCCGACCCGACGCGGGAGCAGGCGCAGGCCGCGGCGATCGGCGAGGCGCCGGAGCAGGCGCTCGCGCTGCCCGAGCTGCCCGCCGTGATCGGCGAGCTCGCTGCGGAGGTGACGGCCGACGCGCAGACCCCCTACGACGCCCTGCGCGCCCTGCAGGGCTGGTTCCGCGGCGGCGCGTTCCGGTACTCGCTCGAGGCGCCCGTCGCGGAGGGGTTCGACGGCTCGGGGGTCGACGCGATCGCCGACTTCCTCGAGGTGCGCGCGGGCTACTGCGTGCACTTCGCGTCGTCGTTCGCCGTCATGGCGCGCACCCTCGGCATCCCCACGCGCGTCGTGGTCGGCTACCTGCCGGGAACGGCGACGGGCCCGCCGGCGGACGACGGGTCGGTGACGTACTCGGTCACGAGCGCACAGCTCCACGCGTGGCCCGAGGCGCATCTCGACGGCATCGGCTGGGTGCCGTTCGAGCCCACGGCCTCCCTGGGCGTGCCCACGAACTTCCTTCCGCAGACGAGCGACGGCGGTCAGACGCCGGTCGAGGAGGACGAGCGCCCGAGCGACGCGCCCACGCCGACCGCGAGCGCGCGCCCCTCGGCGGATCCGGGTGCGGGCGGCGCGGACGGCGCCGAGGTCGCCGCGTGGGATCCGCGCGGCGCCCTCGGCGCGATCGGCATCGCCATCCTCGCTCTGCTCGTCGTCGCGCTCCCCTTCGTCGTGCGGAGCGCGCGGCGGTCGCGGCGACTGAACGCCTCGGGAGCGGCCCGGTCGCGCGCCGTGTGGCTCGAGCTCGTCGACACCGCGATCGACGCGGGCGTCGACGTGCGCGCGAGCGAGTCGCCCCGTGCGCTCGGCCGGCGTCTCGTGACGCAGTGCGGAGCTCCCGAGGCGGATATCGCGCTGCTCGTGGGCGCGGTCGAGCGCGCGTCGTACGCGCGGGCATCCGACGAGCTCCCGGCCGAGACCGCCGCGGCCGCCCTGCGCCGCATCCGGCGCGCGCTCCTGCCGGGCGCGGCTGAGCGGGCGCGCGCGAGCGCGCTGCCGCGATCGCTCGTCGTGCGCCCTCGTGTGGAGGACGCGCTCTGAGCGCTCGCGCCGTCAGGACGCGGTGACCGTCGCGCCCTTTCCGACGAGGGTGATGCCGCTCGGCGTGATCGCGAAGCCGCGCGCGGCATCCGCCTCGCGCGAGAGGCCGATCGACGCGCCCGCCTCGACGACGACGTTCTTGTCGAGGATCGCGCGGCGCACGGTCGCCCCCGGCTTGATCCGCGCGTTCTCGAACACGATCGAGTCGCTCACGTGCGCGCCCGACTCGACGATGCCGCCCGAGCCGAGCACGCTGCGCTCGATGTGCGCGCCCGAGATCACGGTGCCGCCCGCGACGATCGAGTCGATCACGGTGCTCAGCGTGCCCCGGGCGTCGCGCGTGAACTTCGCCGGCGGCAGGTTCACCTGCTGCGTGAAGATCGGCCACTCCTGGTTGTAGAGGTTGAACACCGGGAGCACCGAGATGAGGTCCTGGTGCGCCTCGAAGTACGAGTCGATCGTCCCCACGTCGCGCCAGTAGTAGCGGTCGCGCGCCGAGGCGCCGGGCACGGTGTTCTGCTTCATGTCGTACACGCCGGCCGTGCCGCGCTCGACGAAGGCCGGGATGATGTCGCCGCCCATGTCGTGCTTCGAGTCGGCGCGCTCGCCGTCGCGCAGCACCTCCTCGATGAGCGCCTCGGCCGTGAAGACGTAGTTGCCCATCGAGGCGAGCACCTCGCGCGGCGAGTCGGGCAGGCCCTGCGGGTTCGACGGCTTCTCGAGGAACTCGCGGATGCGGCTCGGGTTCTCGGGGTCGATGTCGATGACGCCGAACTGGTCGGCGAGCGAGATCGGCTGGCGGATGGCCGCGACGGTCGCCTCGGCGCCCGAGGCGATGTGCGCCTCGATCATCTGGTCGAAGTCCATCCGGTAGACGTGGTCGGCGCCGACCACGACGATGTAGTCCGGGCGCTCGTCGTACACGAGGTTGAGGCTCTGCAGGATCGCGTCCGCCGAGCCCTGGTACCAGCGCTTCCCGAGCCGCTGCTGCGCGGGCACGGACGCGATGTAGGAGCCGAGCAGGCCGTTCATGCGCCACAGCTGCGAGATGTGGCGGTCGAGGCTGTGCGACTTGTACTGCGTGAGCACGACGATCTGCCGCAGCCCCGAGTTGATGAGGTTCGACAGCGCGAAGTCGATGAGGCGGTACTGTCCGCCGAAGGGCACGGCCGGTTTCGCCCGGTCCTCCGTGAGCGGCATCAGCCGCTTGCCTTCTCCGCCTGCGAGCACGATGCCGAAGTACTTGGACATGGCCTCACCCTAGTGAGAACCGGAGGAGAAAGGCAGGCTCGAATCGCGGGGAGAAATGTGCAATTCTCGACCTGTTCCCCGCGCGGCCTCCAGCGGCGCTAGGTTGACTGCATGCGAGTCGATCTCCTCTCCCGCGAGTACCCGCCCGAGGTGTACGGCGGTGCCGGCGTGCACGTCGCCGAGCTCGTCAGAGCGCTCCGCCGAGATCTCGACGTCGTCGTGCGCGCGTTCGGCGCTCCGCGCGACGAGGAGGGCGTCTTCTCGTACGGGACGCCCGCCGAGCTCTCGGGCGCGAACGGAGCCCTGCAGACCATGGGCACCGACCTCCTCATCGCCCGCGATGTCGAGGGCGCCGACCTCGTCCACTCGCATACCTGGTACGCGAACTTCGCCGGACACGTCGCGAAGATGCTCCACGGCATCCCGCACGTGGCCACCGCCCACAGCCTCGAGCCGCTGCGCCCGTGGAAGGCCGAGCAGCTCGGCGGCGGCTATCGCCTGTCGAGCTGGATCGAGCGCGAGGCCCTCACGTCGGCCGACGCGGTCGTCGCGGTCAGCGAGGGCATGCGCCGCGACCTGCTGCGGGTGTACCCCGAGCTCGAGCCCGAGCGCGTGAAGGTCGTCTACAACGGCATCGACCTCGACGGCTGGCAGCGCGTCGACGACCCCGACACCGTGCGCGCCCTGGGCGTCGACCCCGACCGCCCCTCGATCGTGTTCGTCGGCCGCATCACGCGGCAGAAGGGGCTGCCGTACCTGCTTCGCGCAGCGCGCGCTCTGCCGCCCGAGGTGCAGCTCGTGCTGTGCGCGGGCGCTCCCGACACGGCCGAGATCATGGCCGAGGTCGAGGGCCTCGTCGCCGAGCTGCGCGCCGAGCGCGACGGCGTCGTCTGGATCGACCGCCACCTGCCCCGCCCCGAGCTGTGCGCCCTGCTGAGCGCGGCCACGACGTTCGTCTGCCCCTCGGTGTACGAGCCGCTCGGCATCGTGAACCTCGAGGCCATGGCCTGCGGTGCGCCGGTCGTCGGCACTGGCACCGGCGGCATCCCCGAGGTCGTCGCGGACGGCGTGACGGGAGCGATCGTCCCGATCGAGCAGGTGGACGACGGAACGGGCACCCCGATCGACCCCGAGCGCTTCGTCGGCGACCTCGCCGCGGCGCTCACCGAGATGGTGTCCGACCCCGATCGCGCGCGTGCGCTGGGGGCCGCAGGGCGCGAGCGCGCCGAGCGCGAGTTCTCGTGGACCGCGATCGCCGACCGCACCCGCGCGCTGTACGCCGACGTCCGCGGCGTGTAGCTCCCGCTGGCATGTCAGAGGCCCCGTCCGGCGAACCGGACGGGGCCTCTTCTGCGGAAGCGACAGGATTTGAACCTGCGATGCGAGTTACCCCGCATACTTGGATTCCAGCCAAGCTCCTTAGGCCTCTCGGACACGCTTCCAGAGGAAGACCTTATCACGCGAGCCCGCGCCTCTCCTGCCGAGCCCCCTCCGGAGGCCCCTCCCTGGCATGTCTCGAATTTGCAGGCAATCGCGGCCCGTAAGGCTGCACAAGTGAGACATGCCGCGTGTCCGGAGCGGGGCGCGGGGCAGGCTAGGGTCGCCGTGTGGATGCGCCCCCTCTCTCCCGCCGGGCCCTCCCCGTGCGCAGAATCGAGGCGCACCCGCTCGCGCCCGCCGATCTGCGGCGCTGGCCCGCCACGCTCGTTCCCGTCCGGCAGGTGCTCGAGGAGGGACTGGACCTCGGCGCCGTGACGGTGCTCACGGGCGAGAACGGCGTCGGCAAGTCGACCCTGGTCGAGGCTCTCGCCACGGCATACGGCCTCAACGCAGAGGGAGGCTCGAGCGGCGCCCAGCACGCCACGCGCGCGTCGGAGTCCGACCTCGGCGACCACCTGCAGCTCGTGCGCGGGGCCGGTGCGCCGAGGAAGGGCTTCTTCCTGCGGGCGGAGACCATGCACGGGTTCTACACGTACCTCGAGGACATCGGGATGGGCGCCCCGCTTCACGAGCGCAGCCACGGCGAGTCGTTCCTCGACCTGGTCTCCGAGCACCTGCGCATCCGCGGGCTGTGGGTGCTCGACGAGCCGGAATCCGCTCTCTCCGTCTCTGGCTGCCTCGCGCTTCTCGGGCTGCTGCGCGAACTCGTCGCAGACGGCTCGCAGATCGTCCTCTCGACGCACTCGCCGGTGCTCGCCGCATTCCCCGGAGCCGACCTGCTCGAGCTCGGCTCGTGGGGCATCCGTCGATGCGCGTACGACGACCTCGACCTCGTGCGGACGTGGCGATCGTTCCTCGACTCCCCCGGCCGGTTCCTGCGTCACCTGGAGTGAACGCGTCAACCGTCGCGGGCGGCTGAGCCGGGCGCGGGGGGCGGTCAGCCCATCCGCTCGGCGACGATGCGCGCGGTCGCCGCGGGATCGGGGCGGTGCATGACGGACTCCGGCACCACGACGAGCTCGGCGTCGGGGCGCGCGGCCGCGAGGCGGTCGGCCGCCTCGACGAGCACGGGGAACGTCTGCTCCCCGCGCAGGATCACGATCGGCTGCCCGACCTCGAGCATCGCGGCGGTCGGCCCTCCCGCGTCCCGGACGAGCCGCGCGTCGTAGACGGTCGACTGCGCGAGCGGCGCAAGGAGCGTGAGTGCGCCCCGCGCCCGCATCCCCTCGACCATCTCGCGCGGAAGCCCGACGCCCTCGACCTGGAATGTCGCGACCGCGTCCTCGAGGGCGCCGTCGTCGACGAGCGCCTGGAGGCGATCGGGGAGGTCGTGCGGCGCCGGCTCTCCTGCGTGGAGCGGGGGCTCTGAGAGGAACAGCCGGCGGATGGGCACCCCCAGCGACGCCGCGAAAAGCGCGAGCACGGCCCCCGACGAGTGCCCCAGCACCGCGGCGTCGCCGCCCGCGGCCTCGATCACGGCCGCGAGGTCCTCGCTCTCGCGCTCGGGGGCGGAGTCGCGTGCGTCGCCACTGTCACCGCGCGCGCGTCGGTCCCAGGTGACGGCCCGCAGGCCGGAGGCCGCGAGCGCCTCGGCGAGGCCCGAGGCGTCCGCCGCGGTCGAGAGCGCGCCGTTGACGATGACGACCGTGGGCCCGTCGCCGAGGGTGCGGAACGCGATGGGGGTGCCGTCTGCGGAGGTGACCGTGTCCATGACCCCAGCGAACCATGCACCGCCGACATCCGGAACCGGTCCTGGTCGCGAACGGCCGCCATCCGCCGCCGTCAAGCGGCCGGAAGCGGCAAGTGATCCGCCTCAGCCGCAGTTCGGGCAGACGCCCGTGAGCGGCATCTCCATGAAGCAGGTCGGGCAGACGTCGGCCACGCGCTCGGGCACGACGGGCTTGCGGACCGTCTCGCGGCGCGGCGCGCTCGAGCGCGCCGGCGCGACGCGCACGGCGTGCGTCACAGGGTGCGTGACACCCCACGAGCCGTGGAAGCGGCGGCTCGGCCAGCGCTCGAGGTCGCCCGCGAGGCGGGCGGCGTCGGACTCAGATCGGAAGCCGTTCGTGTAGCCCGCGTGCACCTCGAGTGCGGCGCTGCCGCGGCGCTCGATCTTGAAGTACGTGCGGTACCCGACGAAGCCCGTGACGTCGGAGCCGTCCACGATGCGGCGGATGACCGCCTGGTTCTCGGGAGGCGTCCCGTGCTTCTGGAAGGCCTCGTCGAGCGTCGCGTACCGCTTCGCGCGCCCCTCCCGGCCCTGGTCCACGCTGGTCTCCGGCGATTGGCTCACGATGCGCTCCTTCTCCCCACCCTTCGACGGTACCCGCGCCGGACGCTCGACAGGAACGCGTGTCGCGTCACCGGGCCATCGGCAGCGGGAACGGCGCCGCGGGCTCGCTCACGACCGGCGACGGGACGGCGCGCCGCGCCCACTCGGGGGCGTCCGGGTTCGCGGACGGCGGGATCACCACGCCCTCCTCCTCGAGGCGGCGCGCGGTCGCCGCCTCGTCGACGAAGCGCCCCACCGTCGCCGCGCCGGCGGCCGGCACCACCGTGTGCATCACCGTGCGCTCGTAGACGTGGACGAAGTTGACGCTCTGCGCTGCATCCCTTCCGCGCGTCCCGCGGCCGGGCGTGAAGAGGTCCTGCGTGTAGCAGGTCGACGAGGCGACCGACACGGGGATGCCCTCGAACCCCGCGGTCGTGCTGTAGTGCAGGTGCCCCGCGAGGATGGCCCGCACATCCGTGCCGCGCAGGACGTCGGCGAGGGCCGCCTGGTCGCGCAGCTCGACCGTGACGGCGAGGTCCTGCAGGCACGGGACGGGCGGGTGGTGCATCGCGAGGATCGTCCCCTCGGGCGCGGGTGTCGCGAGCACGTCGGCCAGCCAGGCGAGCTGTCCCGGCTCGAGCTCGCCGTGCGCGTGCCCCGGCACAGTCGAGTCCAGGACGACGAGCCGCAGCCCGCCGAGCCACTCGACGCGGTCCAGCGGCTCGGTCGTCGGCGCGGCGTCGAGGAGCGTGCGCCGCAGCGTCGCGCGGTCGTCGTGATTGCCCATGACCCACACGATCCGCGCGTCCATCTCCGCGGCAGCGCGCTCCACGATGTCGCGCAGCTCGACGTACGCCTCGGGCTCGCCCCGGTCGGCCAGATCGCCCGTGAACACGAGCGCCTCGGGGCGGATGCCCGTCCCGGCCAGCGAGCCGAGCAGCTCGCGCAGGCGCTCGCTCGCCTCGGCGACGCCGCACAGGCGCTCCCCCGGCACGACGAGGTGCGTGTCCGAGATGTGGACGAGGAAGTGATCGGGCAGCGGATGCTCGGACTGGCGGATGGGCACGGGGTTCCCTCTCGTCGGCGGCGGGCGCCGGCAGGGCTCTCGGGGCCGGCTCCGCCTCGCCCGCAGGGTGCCTCCTCGGGATGTCGCCCGGCGAACGGCCGCGCCGCGCGCTCAGCCGCGCGGAGGCCGGCCGAGCGTCTCGATCGCCGCGGCGACCCGCGCGTGCGTCTCCGCGTCGCGCGCGACGATGCGCACCTCCTCGACCCGCGCGCGCGCCGCCGCGACCGTCTCCACGGCAGCCGCGATCGCATCGTCCAGAGGCCATCCGTAGATGCCCGCGCTGATGAGCGGGAAGGCGACGCTGCGCGCACCGAGCTCGTCCGCGACCGCGAGTGCTCGCCGATAGCAGGACTCCAGGAGCGTGCGGTCGCGCTCGCCCGCCGCATGGTTCGGGCCGACGGTGTGCACGACCCACCGCGCAGGCAGGCGACCGGCGGTCGTCCACCCCGCGTCGCCCGTCGCGAGCCCGTGCCGGAACCGCGCGATGCACGCGCGGAGGATCTCGGGGCCGCCCGCGCGGTGGATGGCGCCGTCGACACCGCCGCCTCCGCGCATCGCCCTGCTCGCCGCGTTGACGACGACGTCCACCTCCTGCTCCGTGATGTCGCCCAGCACAGCGGTGATGGTCGTCATGCGGCGGCCCCGCGTCTCTCGGCGGCCTCGCGCAGGGCCTGCGACAGCTGCGGGCTCAGCCGCGGCACGTCCTCGATCGGCACCGCGAGCGCCTGGAGCGTGCGACTGAAGAGGTTGCGCGCCCCTGCGGCGAGCGCGATGTCGACGATCTGCTGGTCGGAGAAGCCGACGGCCCGCAGCCGCGCCGAGTCGTCGTCCGTCATCGAGGCCGCGTCCTGCGACAGGCGCGCCGCGAACGCCATCACGGCGACGTCGCGCTCATCGAGGCCCGCAGCCTCGGGATCGCGGAGCACGAGTGCGAGCCCGTCCTCGTCGAGGAGGCCTGCGTCGAGCGTCTTCCTGCCGTGCGCGAGGAGGCAGTGCACCGACCCGATCGCGGCAGCCGCGGCGAGGGTCGCGAGCTCGTAGACGCGGAGCCCGATCGACGGGACGACGGCGCGCACGAGCGCCTCGAACGCCGCGTGCGCCGCGGGGTTCATGGCCATCGCGCGGGTATGGCTGAACACGAGGCCGTCCGCCTCGAGGTCGTGCGCGTACATGGCCGCGACCTGCGGGTCGGGGTCGTCCTCACGGGGCGTCGAGATGATCATGCCCGCCTCCTGACTGCGTCGGATGCGACAAGGATGCTCCCGCATCGCCTCCGCGTCGAGGGGATCAGCTCTCGATGGCGCGACCGGGGTCAGGCGACGGGCTCGATGCCCGTGAGCCGCAGCTCCTCGAGGTCGAGCCGCGCCTGGATGCGGTTCACGACGCCGTCGTCGACCGAGCCGTCGGCCCGGAGACCGTAGAGCACCTCCCGCTTGCGCGCGAGCAGCGCGAGCCGGAGACGCGTGTGCTCCTCGTGCCGCGTGATCGGCGACATCGTGAGCACCTCGATCGCCGCAGCCTCGGCGGCGCGCTCGGCGTCGTCGGACGGGCCGAGCATCCCCTCGAGCACGGCCACCTCGCGGTCGACGCGCTCCTGCTCGCGCGCCTGACGCTGCGCGTTCGCGAGCTCGAGCGCCTCCGAGACGTCGTCGCGGATGCGGTCGCGCACCTCGTCGCTCACCGCGTGCGCGGCCGCGAGCTCGTCGAGCGACGCGAGCGCCGCACCCGTGATGGCCCGCTGCGCGAGCTCGTACTCCTCGTCGCTCGCCCGGTCCTCCGGAAGGCGCGCCCAGCGCACGACGACAGGGAGGAGCGGCCCCTGCACGAGCAGGGTGAGCACGATGACGCCCGCCGTGACGAACACGATGTCCTCGCGCCCCGCGAGCGCGGAGCCGTTCGCGGTCGCGAGCGGAACGGACAGCGCGATCGCGAGCGAGACGGCGCCCCGGAAGCCCGCCACCGTGCTGACCACCCGCGCGCGATGGCTCATCCGCCGCTCGCGCTGCGACGGACGGCGATCGAGCAGGCGGATCATCGTGACCGTGGTCATCTGGAACGCGAACCGGACGACGAGCGCCACGAGCCAGACGACGACCGTGACGCCCAGGAGCCGGCCGACCTCGCGCGCGTCGATCGTGTGCGCGACATGCTGCACCTCGAGCCCGATGAGCACGAACAGCGCGCCGTTGAGGAGGAACGTCCCGAGCGGCCACGCGGCCTCGGTCTGGCGCCGTGAGGCGGCTGTCGTCGTGCGTGGCGCGACCCAGGCCGCGATGAGCCCCGCCACGACGACCGCGAGCACGCCCGACGCGTGGACGAGCTCGGCGACGAGGAAGGCCGCGAACGGCGTGAAAAGGAGCGCGATGTTGATCGTCAGCGCGTCGCGCAGGCGGCGCATGAGCAGGTAGGCGACGCCGGCCACCGCGAGGCCGGCCACGACCCCGCCCGCGTACGACAGCACGACGAGGCCCGTGATGGTCCACGGCGTGTACTGACCCCCGACCGCGACGCCGACGGCGACCGACGAGATGACGAGGGCGGTGCCGTCGTTCGTGAGGCTCTCGGCCTTCAGCACCATGAAGTTCCGGTGCGGCAGGGTCCGCCCGAGCGCGGCGACCGCCGTCGCGTCGGGAGGGGCGACCGCGGCGCCGAGGATGAGGGCGATCTCCCACGGCAGGCCCATCACGTGCGCGGCGCCCGCGACCGCGAACGCGGTCGCGACGACGAGGAGCGTGCTCATCAGCACGATGCCGCGCAGGTCGCGCCGGATGGCCCGGAGCGAGGTCGTGAGGCTCTCCCAGAAGAGCATGACCGGCAGGAAGAGCAGGAGCACCGTCTCGGGCGGCAGCTGCACCTCGCGCAGCTCGGGCACGAAGCCGAGCACGAGTCCGAACGCGAGCAGCAGCAGCGGAACCGCGACGCGCAGCCGCGGAGCGACGAGCGCTCCGACGAGCACGGCGGCGCCCAGGAGCACGGTGATCTCGAGTCCGTCCATCGGTGTCCTCTCTCCCTGGCGCGGCCCACGCCGAGGGGATGACGTGCGCAACGACGCGCGGCGCCCGCGCATTCCGGCGGGCCGCCCCCTGGGCATCTCCGGCGCATCCCCTGGCACGTCCCTCCGTATGCGCGACGCCGCATACGGCGAGGGCTAGCCTGAGACCAGCGATCGGCATCCGCCCTTGGCTCCAGGAGCCGAACGGCTGCCGACACGACAGGAGAAGTCCATCTCCCTCACCCAGACCGCACCCGTGGCCTCCCGTCTCGGCGCTGTGCGCCAGACCTACTCCGGAACAGAGACGTTCCCTCCGATGGCCAAGGCGTACTCGAAGGTGTCGCAGGTCGTGCGCGAGACGGGGCTGCTGCGCCGCGCCCGCGTCTTCTACGCCCTCGTCGGCGCCGGGATCCTCGTCGCCCTCGGCGGCGCGATCGCCGGTTTCCTGCTCCTCGGCGACAGCTGGTTCCAGTTGCTCATCGCGGGCGCGCTCGGCGTCATCTTCACGCAGGTGGCGTTCCTCGCGCACGAGGCCGCGCACCGCCAGATCCTCGCGAGCGGCCCCGCGAACGACCGCCTCGCCCGCATCCTCGCCGGCAGCATCGGCATGAGCTACGCGTGGTGGGACGCCAAGCACAGCCGTCACCACGCGAATCCGAACCGCGTCGGCAAGGACCCCGACATCGAGATCGACACGATCTCGTTCGTCGAGGAGGACGCCGCCGGGGCGAGGGGCCTGCGCCGCCTCATCACGCAGCGGCAGGGCTGGCTGTTCTTCCCGCTCCTCACGCTCGAGGGCCTCAACCTGCACTACCTGAGCCTGAAGCACCTGCTGTCGCGCGGCCCGGTCAAGGGCCGCTGGACCGAGCTCGGCATCATCGCGCTGCGCTTCGCGCTCCTCCTGACGCCGCTCTTCCTCCTGCTCCCGGTGGGGATGGCCTTCGCCTTCCTCGGCGTGCAGCTCGCGGTCTTCGGCGTGTACATGGGCGCGTCCTTCGCGCCGAACCACAAGGGCATGCCCGTCATCGCGCCCGACGCGAAGCTCGACTTCTTCTCGAAGCAGGTCCGCACCTCGCGCAACATCGCGGGCGGATGGTGGGCCACCTGGCTCATGGGCGGGCTCAACTACCAGGTCGAGCACCACCTCTTCCCGAGCATGCCGCGCCCCCACCTCGCCAAGGCGCGCGAGATCGTCCGCGACTTCTGCGCGACGAACGACGTGCCGTACACCGAGACGAGTCTGCTGCGCTCGTACGGCATCGTCATCGCCTACCTCAACCGCGTGGGCCTGGCCGCGCGCGACCCCTTCGACTGCCCCATGGCGTCGCAGTACCGGCGCGCCTGAGCCGTCTGGACAGCAGAGGGGCCCGTCACCGCGGTGACGGGCCCCTCTGCTGTCCGATGAGCGGGTCAGGCGGGAGCGTCGGATGGCGCGGGGGCGCCTCCCGCCTCCGGCGACGTCGCCGACGCGGCCGTGTGCTCCGCGGCGGGCGCCGCAGCGGGCTCGGTCGACGCGGCGTCGTCGGCGCGCTGGCCCGCGGCCATCCCGCGTCCGACCGCGTGTCCCTGGATGACGGCCGACAGGTCGACGCCGGTCGCCGCGCGGACGCTGTCGAACATCGACCGCATCCCGGCCGCGGTCTCCCCCGCGAGGTGCGCGCTCGCGCCATCCGCACCGCCGCCCGAGAGCACCGTGACGGAGCCGACGTTCGCGTAGCCCTTCGCGAACTCCGTCATCATCGGCACGAGCGCGTCGAGCGCGCGCTGGGCGAGGAACGCGTCCTGGTTCTTCGCGAGCGCCGCCGCCTCGGCCTCGATGGCCGCCGCCCGCGCGTCGCCCTCGAGGCGGACGGCCTCGGCGTCGGCCTCGGCCTTGATCCGGATCGCCCGCGCCTCCTGCTCGGCGATGAGAGCCTCGGCCTCGGCTTCCTTGACCCGCGCGTACGCGTCGGCGTCGGCCCGCTTCTGCCGCTCGTAGAGCGCCGCGTCGGCGACGCGCTTGACGTCGGCGTCGAGCTCGGCCTGCTTGTTCTCGGCCTCCTGCATGAGGACGCCCTGCTGAGCCTTCGCCCGCGCGAGGGCCTCCGCCTGCTCGGCCTCGGCGCGCGCCTGGCCGACCTCCGCCGCGGCCGACGCGGTGTTGCGGTCGAACGCGGTCTGCTCGATGAGCGTCTCCTCGCTCGTCGCGATCTCGCGCGCCTTGATCTCGCGCTCGGCGTTGATCCGGGCGATCTCGGCCTGGCGCTTGACCTTGGAGACCTCCTCGGCGCCCAGGGCGTCGATGTAGCCGTTCTGGTCGGTGATGCCCTGGATCTGGAAGCTGTCGAGCACGAGGCCCTGGTCCTCCAGGTCGCTCTTGATGAGCGTCGCGATCTGGTCGGACAGCTCCTGGCGGTCGCGCATGAGCTGCTCGACCGTGAGCGTCGCGACGACGCCGCGCAGAGCGCCCTCGAGCTGCTCGGTCGTGAAGACCTCGATCGCGTCGTCCTGCGAGACGAAGCGCTCGGCGGCGCTCGCGATCGCCTCCGGCGTGGAGCCGATCTTCACGAGCGCGACCCCCGTGACGTCGACCGTCACGCCCTGGATCGACTGCGCGGTCGGCTTGACCATGATCTGCCGCGCCCGCAGCGAGAGCGTCTCCGCACGCTGCGTGATCGGGTTGACGATCGCGCCGCCGCCGCGGATCACCGCGACGTTCGACGAGGTGCCGTCCTTCGCCTTCTGCTTCTTGCCGACGATGATGAGCGCCTCGTCGGCGCGCGCGACCTTGTACCACGCGCGCAGCACGAGCGTTCCGATGAGCGCCGCCACCGCGAGGACGACGACCACGATCACGACGGCGACGACGATGCCGATGCTCCCGGCCGTGTCGACGATTCCGTCCATGCACTACCCCCTTCGGCCGACCGCGGCGCGCCGGGTGCGGGCGCGTCGGACGCGGACGGTCTCGGGGCCACCCTATCGAGCCGGCGCGTCGTCCATCCGGGCGAGGTCCTGCGTCGCGGGGCCCTCGAGCACGCGGCCCTCGGGATCGAAGCGCGATGCGTGCAGCGGGCAGTCCCACGAGCGCTCGGCCGGGTTCCACTGCAGGATGCCGCCGAGGTGGGTGCAGACGCCCGAGACCGCGCACAGTCGCCCGTCCACGCGCGAGACCGCGACCGGATGCGCGCCGCGGGTCTCCACGCGCCCCTCGCCTTCCGCGGGCGGCTCGGCATCGCGGCTCACGAGCGCCTTCGTCCATCCGCTCGCCATCTCCTTCGCCACGCGTGCGTTCGCGCCGACCGCGGTCGCGGCGTCCCGCACGCCCACCTGCGGCGAGCGCAGCCCATCGACCCAGCTCGGGCGCTCGCCGAGGATCTCGCCCGCCATCGCGAGCGCGGCCGCCGCCCCGTTCGCCATGCCCCACTTGTCGTATCCGGTCGCCGTGAGGACCCGCCCGTCCGTTCCGGGCTCGGCGCCCGCGAAGGGCAGCCGGGTGATCGTGCGGTAGTCCTGCGCCGCCCACCACGTGACGCGGCGGGCCCCGGGGAAGGCCTCGGCGGTCCACGCGTCGATGTCGGCGAGCATGGCGCCCGCGTCGCCGCGGCCGGTGCGGAACCCGCCACCGCCGACGAGCAGGAGGCGCCCGCCCGCTCCGTCGTCGGCGGTGCGCAGCGATCGGGCCTGCGGGTCGACCGAGAGGTGCATGCCGTCCGGCAGGGCGCCGTCCACGGCGTAGGCGCCGACGACCGAGCGCGACGGCTCGAGCCGCGCGAAGAACCCGGCGCGGTCGATCGCGGGCGAACCCGTCGCGACGACGAGATGAGCCGCGGCGAGCACGCCGCGCGTCGTCGCGACGCCCACGCCGTCGGGAGCGTCCTCGAGGCCCGTGACGCGGCATCCCTCGACGATCGTGCCGCCGCGGCTGCGCAGCTCGGCCGCGAGCGCCGCGAGGACGCGGCGCGGGTGCAGGGCCGCCTGCCCCTCCATGCGCAGCGCGCGCGAGACGGCGAAGGGCAGGCCGGTCTGCTCGGTGGGCCCCCAGACCGCGTCGACGCCGGAGGCCTCGAGCGCCTCGGCCTCGCGCTCGAGCGCCGCATCGCCCTCGTCGGTGGTCGAGAAGGTGAACGCCGGCTCGTCGCGCAGGGCGCCGTCGACGGAGTCCGCGATCGCACGCAGCCAGTCGGCTCCCGCGCGCTGAGCGGCGGCGTAGGCGCGCAGCGCCTCGACGCCGGCGTGCGCGCGGATCTCTCCGTACACCGAGCCCTGCAGGAGCGACAGCTTCGCGGTCGTGTTGCCCGTCGCGACGGCGCCGACCGTGCGCGCCTCGCACACCGCGACGCGCCGCCCGGCGCGCGCGAGCGCCACCGCGGTCGCGAGTCCGGTCAGCCCCGCACCCGCCACGACGACGTCCGGGTGGAGCACGTGCTCGCGGTCGACGGGGATGGGCGGACCGGTGCGGATCCACAGCGGCTCGGGCGCGACGGGCGTCATCGGGTGTCCTCTCTCGATGGCCCCACCCTCCCCTGTCTGCGCGCGACAGGGCCAGCGGGTTGACACCCTCCGGCACGCGCCCTATCGGCCAGGGCCGAGACGCTGTCAACCCCTGGCGGGCGGACGCGCCGCGCGGCACTCTGGAGACACCGAGCGAGGAGGACGACATGGCTCACGTCGAAGGAACCGACCCCGACATCCAGACCCGGCCCATCGAGCCGGCGCCCACGCGGCACGAGGTCCCGGCGGATGCAGACCTCGATGCGCTCGAGGACGACCGCGACCCGGCCGACCTCGCGGACGACCGAGGACCGCTGCCCGAGACCGCGGCCGATCATCCCGTGCTCCCGGACGACGAGCGCGAGGTCGACGACGGGTACCTGGGCGAAGAGGATGTCTTCATCGCGGACGACGAGGAGGGCATCCGATGACCTCCGACCAGCACGACCGCGCGGCGCACGAGGTGCCGGCAGGGCGCGGCGGCGCCGACAGCGGGGCCGCCGACCTCGTCGACGTCGAGGGCACGGCGCCCGCGTCGCCCGAGGAGGGCGACCAGAACGACATCGCGGGTGTCGGGCCCGCGGGCCCCGAGGACGACAGGGGCCTGCAGACCGAGCCGCGCGAGGACACGCACGACACGACCTCCGACGAGCGCGTCCGCGGCATCCTCGTGCAGGTGCAGGGCGACCTCGCGACCGGCCGCGCGTCGGAGGAGGAGCTGCGGCGGATGCTCCGCCGGCGCCTCGACGACGCGGGAATCCAGCTGGGGGACGAGCAGTTCGACGGTCTCATCCGCGAGGCCGTCTCCGGCGAGCCCGACACGACGATCGAGGGCGCCGAGCCCGGCGCCGACGCCTGAGAGCCGCGGGCGCGGGCGGTTCTAGACTGGAGTCCATGCCCGACTCCGCTGCCCCCGCGACCCCCGGCGTCTCGCCGCGCCGCATCACGGTCCTCGACGCGCTCCGCTTCCTCTCGGAGCTGCTGGCGATCGCGGCCCTCGCGGTCTGGGGGTTCGTCGCGTGGGCGTTCCCGTGGAGCATCGTGGTCGGCATCGCGGCTCCCGCGCTCGCGATCCTCGTCTGGGCCCTGTTCGTCTCGCCCAAGGCCGTGTTCGCCGTGCACCCCTTCGTGCGCGCGGTCGTCGAGCTCGCGGTCTTCCTCGCGGCGACCATCGCGCTGTGGGATCTCGGCCTCGCGAGGGGCGGCATCGCGTTCGGCGTGGCCGCGGTCGTGATCGGCCTCCTCCACAACCGCCGCGAGCTGTGATGGCCGACGCGCTCGCCCGGCTGCAGGATGCCCTCGGCGAGCGGGTCGACACGCACGCAGCATCCCTCGAGGAAGCGCGCGCCGACCGCTCGGGCTTCCGCTCCGACGGCCCGCCGCTCGCGGTCGTCCACGCCGAGTCCGTCGCCGACGTGCAGACGGTGCTGCGCATCGCGCACGAGACCCGCACGCCCGTCGTCACGCGCGGCGCCGGCACCGGTCTCGCGGGCGCGGCGAACGCGGGGCCGGGCGAGATCGCCCTGTCCGTGCGGCGGATGACCCGGATCCTCGAGATCTCCCCCGACGATCTGCTCGCCGTGGTCGAGCCCGGCATCCTCAACGGCGACCTCGGCGCGGCGCTCGCCCCGCACGGGCTGTGGTGGGCACCTGACCCGGCGAGCCGCGCGATCTCGACCGTCGGGGGCAACATCGCCACGGGTGCGGGCGGCCTGCTCTGCGCGAAGTACGGCGTCGTCCGGGACGCGGTCCTGGGCCTCGACGTCGTCCTCGCCGACGGTCGGCTCATCCGCACCGGGCACCGCAGCGTGAAGGGCGTGACGGGCTACGACCTCACGTCGCTCCTCATCGGGTCGGAGGGCACGCTCGGCGTCGTGGTGGGGGCGACGCTCAAGCTGCGCCGCCTCGTGCCCGGCGACGTGTGCACGCTCTCGGCGTTCTTCCCGTCCGTGCGCGCCGCCGCGCGGGCGTCTGCCGCGGTCACCGCGGCCGGCGTGCAGCCGGCGATCATGGAGCTCCTCGACGCCGCCGCGGTCGCCGCGATCAGCGCGCTGCTGCGGGTCGCCGAGGCGGCGCCGGGCTCGGCGCAGCTCACGATCCAGACGGATGGCCCGGGCGCCCGCGCGGAGGCCGAGGCGATCGCGCGCGTGCTGCGCGACGCGGGCGGCGAGGTCGCGATGACCGACGACGCCGACGAGGGCGAGCGCCTCCTCGCCTTCCGCCGCGCGATGCACCCCGCGATGGCGGCCCTCGGCACCTCGCTCATCGAGGACGTCTCGGTGCCGCGCAGCCGTCTGCCCGAGATGTTCGACGAGATCGCCCGCGTCGAGCGCGAACACGGCGTCGTGGTCCCCACGGTGGCGCACGCGGGCGACGGGAACCTGCACCCGAACTTCGTCTTCGACGGCGAGGAGGTCCCCGCGCACGTGTGGGCCGCCGCCGACGACCTCTTCCGCTCGGCTCTGCGCCTCGGCGGCACGCTCACGGGCGAGCACGGCGTGGGTCTCCTCAAGCGCCGCTGGCTCGCCGACGAGCTCGGCGACGACCAGTGGCGCCTGCAGCGCGACATCGCCCGGGTGTTCGACCCGCGCGGGATCCTCAACCCCGGCAAGGTCTTCGCGCCGTGATCCCGCTCGGCCGGTCAGGCCCGGCCGAGGGCTGAGCGGATGGCCAGGGCCGCGCTCTCGTCGGCGGTCTCGTAGGCGACGGCGCCCGCGCCAGCGCCGGATCCCAGAGCGACCGGCACGGCGTCGACGACGGCGCGCTTGGCGGACGCATGGACCGCGTCGACGCCCGTCGCGGCGACGTCCGCCGCGTTGCCGGCATCGACACCGCCGCCCGCCATGATCTGGATGGCGCCGTCCGCGCGGCGCACGAGCGCGCGGAGTTCGTCGAGGGCGTCCGAGGCGCGCGACGCGCCTCCCGACGTGAGCACGCGGGTGACGCCGAGCTCGGCGAGCTCGTCCACGGCGCGCGCCCTGTCGCCGAGCGCATCGAACGCGCGGTGGAACGTCACCTCCCTGCCCTCGGCCGCGTCGCGCGCCGCCCGCACGAGGTCGGCGTCGACGCGGCCCTGCACGAGGCCCCCGACGACGACGCCCGCGGCGCCCGCTCGGATCGCCGCGCGCACGTCCGCCGTCATGAGGGCGCGGTCGTCGGCGTCATAGGCGAAGCCGCCCGCGCGCGGACGGACGAGGACGTGCACGGGAATGCCCGACGCGACCGCGAGCTCGATGAGCCCGGCGGACGGCGTGAGCCCGCCCAGCGCGAGCGCGGTCGCGAGCTCGATGCGGTCGGCCCTCACGTGCGCCGCGACCGTCACGCCCGCGGCGTCCTGCACCGCGAGCTCGAACGCCGTCATCGTCAGATGCCCTGCCAGTCGGGCTTGTTGTCCCACGCGTAGCGGTAGTAGTCGGCGTCGCGCAGCCGCGACGCCGCCGCCTCGTCGACGACGACCGTGACGTGCGGGTGGAGCTGGATCGCCGACCCCGGCAGCGAGGCGCTGACGGGGCCCTCGACGGCGCCCGCGACCGCCTCGGCCTTGCCCGCGCCGAACGCGAGGAGCACGAGGTGGCGCGCCCGCAGGATCGTGCCGAGCCCCTGCGTGATGCAGTGCATGGGGACGTCGTCGATCGAGTCGAAGAACCGCGCGTTGTCCTCGCGCGTCTGCCGTGTGAGGGTCTTCACGCGCGTCCGCGACGCGAACGACGATCCCGGCTCGTTGAAGCCGATATGGCCGTCGGTGCCGATGCCGAGGATCTGCAGGTCGACGCCCCCGGCCTCCTCGATCGCCGCCTCGTACGCATCGCCCGCGTGCTCGATGCCCTCGAGCGACCCGTCGGGTGTGCGGATCCGCGCGGGGTCGAATCCGAGCGGCTCGACGACCTCGCGCGAGATCACCGACCGGTACGACTCGGGGTGCGCCGGGTCGATGCCGACGTACTCGTCGAGCGCGAAGCCGCGCACCTGCGAGACGTCGACGCCCGACAGGCGCGTGCGGAGCGCCTCGTAGACGGGCAGCGGCGTCGATCCGGTCGCGAGACCGAGCACGGCGTCGGGCCGCCGACGGATGAGTCGCGCGATCTCATCGGCGACGATGGCGCCGCCCGCGGGGGCGTCGGGGACGATGATGACTTCGGCCATGCGGTGACCTTCTCTCAGACGGGGACGGGGGCGTCGATGAGCGAGGCGCCGAGCGCCGCGGCCGGCGACCCTGCCGGCAGCACCTCGATCCTCTCACCCAGGTGCAGGGAGCGGAGGAAGCCCGATGCGGCCGACGACCGCCGCAGCTCCTCCGACACGATGTCGGCCATCCGGTCGCCGAGCGCCGCGAGTCCGCCCGCGAGCACGATGCGGCGCGGGTCGACCGCGAGCGCGAGCAGGCGGATGGCCGCGGCGGCGCCGCGCACGAAGTCCGCCCGCAGACGCAGCGCGAGCGGATGGCCCTCGTCGGCGGCATCGAGCAGGTCGCGGACGGGGAACGCTCCGGGCCGCGCCCAGCGGGCGGCGAGCGCGCGGCCGCCCGCGAGCGCCTCGATGCAGCCGGTCTGCCCGCACGCGCACACGGGGCCGGCCGGATCGATCGGCACGTGGCCGATCTCGCCGGCCGCGCCGCCCGCGCCGCGCCAGAGGCGGCCGTCGACGACGACGCCCGCGGCGATGCCGGTGCCGAGGTTGAGCAGCGCGAGCGGGCCGGCGGCGGGCGCGAGCGCATGCGCGCCGAGAGCCGCGGCCTTGACGTCGTTCTCGACCGCCACCGGAACCCCGCACCGCGCCTCCACCGCGTCGGCGAGGGGCAGCTCCCGGACGTCGAGGTTCACGGCGTGCCGCACGGTCCGCCCGTCGGTCTGACCGGGGATGCCGATCCCGATCGAGGTGATCGATGAGGACCCGGCCCGAGTCGACACGGCCTTCACGGCCGCGACGATCGAGTCGACCACGCCGACGTCGCCGCGCTCGGTCGGGCTGCGCCGGCGCGCGAGGATCGAGCCGTCCGCGGCGACCGCCAGGGCGTCGGTCTTCGACCCTCCCACGTCGAGACCGATCCGCACCCCGGTCATCCCTTGACCGCCCCCGCGACCATGCCCTGGGCCATCCGCCCCTGCACGATGAGGAAGAAGACGACCACGGGGATCGCGCACAGGGTCGAGCCCGCCATGATGGCGGCCCAGTCGGTCACCTTGGTGGCCTGCACGAAGGCGCGCAGCCAGACGGGCAGCGTGCGCGCCTCGGGGCGCGTCATGATGACGAGGGCGTAGACGAACTCGTTCCATGCCTGGATGAAGGCGAAAACTCCCGTCGCGGCGAGGCCGGGGCCGAGCAGCGGGAAGGTCACCCGCCAGAAGGCGCCCATCCGCGTGCAGCCGTCGACGCGCGCGGCCTCCTCGAGCTCGATCGGCACGCCGTTCACGAACCCGCGGAGGGTCCAGATCGTGAACGGCAGCACCATCGCGATGTAGACGAGCGCGAGCCCCACGGCCGAGTTGAGCAGCTGCCATCCGTCGAGCACGCGGTAGGTCGAGATGATGAGCGCCTCTGCGGGGATCATCTGGATCGCGAGCACCGCGACGATGAGGGCGCGTCGGCTGCGGAAGCGGAAGCGGCTGAGCGCGAGGGCCGCGAGGAACGCGAACAGGAGCGCGAAGACGACCGCCGCGAGCGTCACGCCGACGCTCATCGCGAGCGCGGGGAGGAAGGCGATGCTGCCGCTGGGCTCCGTCACGACCTCGACGAAGTTCGCGAGCGTGAACCGGTCGGGCCACCAGTGCGGCTCGGACGAGGTCACGACGGCGTTCGGCAGCAGCGCCGAGTTCACCATCCAGTACACGGGGAACGCGCTCGCGAGGAAGACGACGACCGCGAGGGCGTTCAGGCCCGCGCGGGCGACGCGCGAGCGGGGACGACTGCTCATGCTCTCGACTCCTCCTCGCGCAGGGTCGCGACGACGTAGTACCCCGCGACCGCCATCATGAAGACGACGAGGATGACCGAGATCGCCCCGGCCGCACCCTGATCGCCGCCGGCCGTCGCGGTCGCGTAGATGTAGACGCCGATCGTGTCGGTCTCCGCGCGGAGGCCGCCGATCGTCTGCAGCGCGTAGATCTGGGTGAACACGCGCATGTCCCAGATCACCTGCAGGATGAGCAGCACGACGAGGACGCTGCGGATGTACGGGACCGTGACGAGGCGGAACCGCTGCGCGCCCGTGGCCCCGTCGAGGCTCGCGGCCTCGAGCACCTCGCCCGGCACCTGGGTGAGCGCGGCGAACGTCGTGAAGGCGACGAAGGGCACGGCCATCCACGTCACGATGACGGTCGCGACGAAGAAGAACCCGATCGGCTCGATGAGCCACGAGTGCCCTCGCATGTCGAGCGGCGTGAGCGCGGTGAGGACGTGGTTCACGAGGCCCGCGCGGGTGTCGAAGATCCATCCCCACACCGTGGTCGCCGAGATCGGCGGCATCGCCCAGGCGAGGAGCAGGCCGATCGAGACGAGCCCCTTCAGGAAGCGGCCGAGGCGCGTCATGAGCAGGGCGACGCCGACACCGAGCACCATCGTGAGGACGACGTTGACCGCGCAGAAGGCGACGCTCCGGGCGAGGACGGCCCAGAATCCGGGGTCGGAGAGCACGCGGACGTAGTTGTCCAGCCCCACGAACTCGGGCGGTGCGCCGAAGATCTGCGCGCGCCCGAACTCCTGGAACGACATGACGATGAGCTGGACGAGCGGCCAGGCCGTGAGCGCCGCGATGACGGCGCCGGCGGGCACGAGCAGCAGGGCGGGTCCGCGCAGGAACGTCTCGCGGCGCCGCCGTCGCGGGGGCGACGGCGGCGGCGCGAGGTCGTGCGCGCGCGGCGCGGTGAGGGTGGCCATGTGCGGGTCAGCCGTTGAGGATGGCCTCGATGTCGGCGTCGAGCTCCTCCGCGAGCGACGGGATGTCGCCGCCGCTCGCGATCTGGACGAAGAAGTCCTGCAGCAGCTGCGCGGCCTCGACATCGGCCCACTTGGGCGAGGCCGGGGTGAGCTTCGCGTTCGCCGCGGCCTCCGCGATCACGGCGGCGAGCTCAGGCGTCGCGGCCGCGACATCGCCCCCGAGCGACTGCAGAGCCGGCACGAGGCCCGCCTCCGCGAGGATCGACTGGTACTCCTCGCTGAGCATGATCCGCAGAGCGCTCTTCGCGAGCTCCTGGTTGTCGGAGGCCGCGGGGATCGCGATGTTCGACCCGCCCGCGAAGACCTGGGCGGCTCCGCCGTCCTTCCCGGGCAGCGCGAACGAGCCGAGGGAGTCCGCGAGCGCCGTCTCCGCCTGATCCTCGTCGGCCACGATCGACCAGTAGGCCCAGCTCGGCGCCGACAGCATGGCGGCCTGCTCCTCGCGGAACGGCACCCAGGCGTCGGTCTCGTCGCCGTCCTTCGGCGCCTGCGAGGTCGCCATGAGCGCCTGCACCTGCTCGAGGCCCGCGATGGACTCGGGGCTCGAGAGCTGCGCGTCCCACTGCTCCCCCTCGAGCACGGCGATCTCGCCGCCGTTCTCCCAGATGAACGGGAGCGCGTTGTACCAGTCCTTGCCGGGGTACCAGACGCCCGAGACGCCCGTCGTCTCGGCGAGCCGCTCAGCCGCCGCGACGTACTCGTCGAGCGTGGTCGGCACCTCGATGCCCGCCTCCTCGAACATGGCCGTGTTGTAGAAGACGACGCGCGAGCCCGAGTAGTACGGCGCCGCGTAGAACGCGCCGTCGAACGAGCCGGCCTCGACGAAGCCGGGCAGCAGGTCGTCGCCGCCGAGCTCCTCGTACATGTCGGTGAGATCGGCGAACGCGCCGGCCGACGTGAACGCCGCGGCCTGCGTGTTGCCCATCTCGACGATGTCGGGGCTGTCGGAGCCCGACATGGCGGTGGTCAGCAGGTCGACGATGCCGGTCCACTGCTGCTCCTCGATGACGAGGGTCGCGCCCTCGTTCTCGGCCTCGAACGTCTCGACGAGGTAGTCGCGCGCCTCCTGGGGCGTGTCCTCGCCGACGAGCCAGACGCGCAGCTCCGCGCCGTCGGCTGCGCCGCCGCCGGCCGCGTCGCCGCCGGCGGCATTGCCGGAGCAGCCCGCGAGGGCGAGAGCGCCGAGGACGGCGCTCGCGCCGATGAGCTTCCTGTTCATGGGGGTTTCCTTCACTCGGATGGGTGGGGGTGGGGGTCAGCGGATGCCGAGTCGGGCATCCAGGACCATGGCGAAGGCGCCGCGCAGCACGACGTCGTCGCCCTGGGCGGACAGGCGCACGCGCGCGTGCGTCGTGAAGGGCTCGAGCGTGCGCGCGCGCAGGGTCTCGACCGCCGCGTCGCGCAGCGGGCCGTCGAGGAGGTCGACCGGCCCCGACAGGACGATGTCGTCGATGTCGAGGGTGCCGACGACGGGCGCGAGCGCGATGCCGAGCCGCTCCCCCGCGTCCCGGAGCACGCTGTCGCGGTCGCCCTCGGCGATGCGGGCCTGCAGCGCCGGCACGGCGAGCCACGCCTCGAGGCAGCCGTCGCGTCCGCATGCGCAGCGCGGGCCGCCGTCGGTGCCCACCGTGACGTGCCCGATCTCGCCGGCGGCGTCCCGGCTTCCGCGCGTCAGCTCGCCGCGCACGAGCAGCCCCGAGCCGACACCGCGGCCGATCCGCACGAGCATGAGGTCGTCGCTCGCGCCGCCCAGGGTGTACTCGGCGAGCGCGGCGGCGTTCGCATCGTTCGCGACGACGACGGGGATGCCGAGCTCCTCGGCGAGCAGCGCGCGCAGGGGCATGCCCGCCCAGCCGACGTTCGGCGCCGTCAGCACGACGCCGTCCGACGTGATGACGCCCGGGGCGCCCACGCCGACGCCGAGAAGGCGGGAGGTCGCCTCGCGTGCCACCGCCGACGCGAGCTCAAGCACGGCCGCGCGCGCGGCGTCGGCCTCGCCGTCGGCCGGTCGCGGCACGGCGGCGCGCGCGACGACGGCGCCCGTGAGGTCGAGGAGGGCCCCGCGGTACTCGTCGGCGGCGGAGAGGTCGATCGCGACGATCTGCAGGCCCTCGCGGTCGATGTCGACGAGCGTGGCCGGCTTGCCGGGGCCCGTCCGCGTCTGCACGCCCTGCTCGACGACGACGCCCTCGCCGATGAGCTCACCCGCGAGGTCGGACGTCGTGACGCGCGTGAGTCCCGTGGCGCGCGCGAGATCCGCGCGGCTCATCGCCCCCTCGTGGAAGAGCGCCTGCAGGACGAGCGCGCGGTTGTGCGCCCGCGCGTGCTCGGGCAGCACCTTCGCGCGGACGGCGCGGCGCGGTGCGGGGACGGTCTGCGGCTCGCTCATATTTGTAAGTTGTATTTACGAATACGAGGCGGCGCAAGCCCTGCGATCGATTTACGCAGGGAAGTTTACATATTCGTTACGCCACGCGCGCGGGAGCGCGGCTCCCTGCTACCGTCCCCTCATGCCGCTCCCGCTCATCCCCTGGCCGCGACGTGTGACGCCGGGCCCCGGGTCTCCCCTGCAGCTCGCGGCACGGACGCGGGACGAGGCGATCGGCCGCGCGCGCTCCGCCATCCGGCACGCCGACGATCCGACCATCCCGCGGGAGGGCTACGCGCTCCGCGTCGACGCGGACGGCATCGCCGTGCGCTCGAGCGACGAGGCGGGCGCCGCCTACGCCGCGGCCACGCTCGCCCAGCTCGTCGAGTGCGACGACACGGGGAGCTGGGTCATCCGCGCCGTCGAGATCGAGGATTCCCCGCGCTTCCCCTACCGCGGGGCCATGCTCGATGTCGCGCGGCACTTCCACCCCGTGCCGACCGTCGCCTGGTTCATCGACCGGCTCGCCGACCTGAAGCTCAACCACCTCCACCTCCACCTGACCGACGATCAGGGATGGCGGATCGCCCTGCGGTCACGGCCCGACCTCGTCGCACGCGGCTCCGCGACCGCGACAGGAGGCGACGCGGGCGGGTTCTACACGCAGGACGACTGGCAGGCGATCCTCGCCCACGCCGCGGCACGCCACGTGACGGTCGTGCCCGAGATCGACCTCCCCGGACACACCCACGCGGTCGGGCTCGCGCATCCCGAGCTCATGGCGCAGCCCGTCGTGAGCGACGAGGTCCGGGAGACCACGCGTCGGCTCGGCGGCGCGCTCCCCGAGCCGGGCGTCCCGTACACGGGCCTCGCGGTCGGGTTCTCCTCCCTGCGGCCGCTCGACGCCGAGGTCGACGCGTTCCTCGTCGACGTGCTCGGCGAGCTCTGCGCGATCACGCCGGGCCCGTTCGTCCACATCGGCGGAGACGAGGCCCTCGGGACGGCGCCGGAGGACTACGCGGCGCTCACCGCGCGCGCGGCGCGCATCGTCGCCGACGCCGGCAAGACGCCTATCGCGTGGCACGAGGCGGCGAGCGCTCCGCTTCCGGACGACGCGATCGGGCAGTACTGGGGCTTCCTCGTGCCGACGGACGGGCACGACGCGAAGGCGCGCGCCTTCGCCGCCCGCGGCGGCCTCATCCTCTCGCCCGCCGACGCGGTCTATCTCGACATGAAGTACGACGAGCGCACCCCGATCGGGCTCACGTGGGCCAACGGCCCCACGAGCATCGAGCGCTCGTACCGCTGGGAGCCCGACGACGTCGTGCCCGGTCTGCCCGCGCGCGCCATCCGCGGCGTGGAGGCGCCCCTGTGGACGGAGACCGTGCGCGACCGGCAGGACATCGAGCGGCTGGTCTTCCCCCGCATCGCGTCGGCCGCCGAGATCGCGTGGTCGACGGCCCGTGATCCCGAGCGGACCTGGCCGGCGTACCGCGCACGCCTCGCGGAGCTGGTGAGTCGCTGGGAGGATGACGGCATCCGGGTCGGCGCGATCGTGCCCACATCGTGATTCCGATGTGCCCTGAGGTAGGGTTCTCGCCCTTACGATGAAGATTCGGACCACGCCGTGCACATCGGCGCGCATCTGGGGGTAGAAGATGACCGATCTCGCGACCAAGCCCGCACCGGGGGCAGACGACGCCGGCGACGCCGCCGCGGCCGCTGCCGCACCCGTCGAGTGGGCGCCCGCGGAGCCCGAGCCGCGCAAGCGCCGCCTCGGCCTCTGGATCGGCATCCCCGCCGCCCTGCTGCTCGCGGGCGCGGGGGCGTGCTCGGCCATCCTCATCGCCCCCGGGGTCGAGGCCGCCGGCGCCGACATCGGCTGGCAGACCCCTGGCGCGGCCGGCGAGGCGATCGCCGCGGGCATCGCCGACACCGAGGTCACGATCACGACCGCGGCGGGCGAGGCGACCTTCACGGGCGCGGAGCTCGGCGCCTCCGTCGACGCGCAGGCGGTCGCAGAGAAGGCGTTCGGCGACCATCCGCTCTGGAACGTGGGCGCCTGGAACCCGGGCGCCGTCCCGGTCGACGTGGCGGTCGACGTCGACACCGCGCTCGCGGCCGTCGAGGCCGAGATCCCCGGCATCTTCACGGCGCCCGTCAACGCCGAGGTCACGTACGACGAGGGCGCCGGCACCTACTCCGTCGTGGACGCGAAGGCGGGCTCCGGGATCGACGTGGACGCGCTCGCGGCCGACATCTCGCGCGCGCTCAGCGCGGGCGGCGACGTCTCGGTCGAAGCGCAGGCCAGCGAGGTCGAGGCCGACATCACGACCGCCGAGGCGCAGGCCCAGGCCGAGGCCCTGAACGGGCTCATCCACGATGCGGGCTTCTACGTCGAGGACGAGAAGGTCGTCGGCATCGACCCCGCGCAGGCGGCCTCGTGGGTGCAGGTGAGCAGCGAGGGCGAGGAGATCGCCCTCTCCGTGGACCAGCAGGCGGTCGCGGCCGCCGTCGCAGACACGGTCGCCTCTCTGCCCGAGAAGGTGAACCGCGAGGTCGTGAACGAGGAGATCGTCACGAACTCCGCGGGAGACCACCTCCGCACGATCCAGGAGGGCCAGAACGGCTGGGGCCTCGAGTCGACCGACGGCATCGCGGAGAAGTTCGCCGAGCAGCTCGCCGCCGGCAACGGCGTGTACCAGCTGCCGGTCAAGGAGATCCCGTTCGAGACCACGCTCCTCCACCGCTGGATCGAGGTCGACAAGAGCGCCGGGACGACCATCCTCTACGAGAACGACAAGGTCGTCGACACCTACGCGATCGCGCTGGGCAAGCCCGGGCACGACACCCAGGAGGGCCGGTTCACGGTCTACGGGCAGCTCACCATCCAGGACATGGGCTCGTGCGACGCGGAGGGCAACTACGTGCCCGGCGGGAGCTTCGACTACTGCACGGCCGACGTCCCCTGGGTCACCTACTTCAACGGCGACCAGGGCTTCCACGGCACCTACTGGCACAGCAACTTCGGGGCCGGCGCGTACATGAGCCACGGCTGCGTGAACATGACGATCGCCGCCGCCGAGCGCGTGTACTACTTCGCGCAGACGGGCACCGAGGTGTGGGTGCACGCCTGATTGCGCGCTAGCCTGTCGATATGACCGAACTGCGCCTCGTCGAGCTCTCGGCCGACACCATCGTCCAGGTGAACAACCTGTCGCTCAAGCCGGGACAGGAGCAGTTCCTCGCGCCCGTCTCCTACGGCATCGCCGCCTCCGTCCTCAACCCGAAGACGACCTGGCAGCGCGTGGTGCTCGACGACTCCGACGTGGTCGGCTTCGTCAGCGCCAACTTCGACCGCGACGCCAAGCCCGAGTACTTCCAGTCGGTGCTGTGGCGCATCAACGTCGACGCCGACGACCAGGGCCGCGGCGTGGGGCGGTTCGCGGTCGAGGGTCTCCTCGACGAGGCCCGCAAGCGCGAGTTCGACCGCCTCAACGTGATCTACGAGGCGGGCGAAGGCGGCCCCGAGGCGTTCTTCCACCGTGTCGGCTTCACGCCCGTGGGCGAGACCGAGTACGGTGAAGTGATCGCAGAGATCCGCCTCTAGGCGCCCCGCGGCCCTGCCGCGGACGAACCCGAGAACCTCAGCACCGCGTCACCCGCCGCGGTGCCGACACCTGGCCGGCGGCGGGGCCTCGAATACCCCTCCCCCATCGAGACCCCGTCGCCCTCCTCATGAGAATCGCCCCGGACATCCGTCCGGGGCGATTCCCTTTCGCGCAGACCCGCGTCAGACGAGCGAGCCCTTCCACGCGGCATGGAGCTGCGCGAAGCGGCCCGTGCCGGCGATGAGCGCGTCGGGAGTGTCGTCCTCGACGATGCGGCCCTGCTCCATGACGAGCACGCGATCGGCGATCGCGACGGTCGACAGCCGGTGCGCGATGATGATCGCCGTCCGGTCGGCGAGCAGCGTCTGCAGCGCGTCCTGGATCATCCGCTCCGACGGGATGTCGAGAGACGCCGTCGCCTCGTCGAGGATGAGCACGGCCGGGTCGGCGAGGAAGGCGCGCGCGAACGAGATGAGCTGGCGCTGCCCGGCCGACACGCGCCCTCCGCGCTTGTTGACGTCGGTGTCGTAGCCGTCGGGGAGCGTCTCGATGAACGCGTCGGCGCCCACAGCCCGCGCCGCCTCCTTGATCTCGTCGAGCGTCGCGTCGGGCCGCCCGAGCGCGATGTTGTCGGCGACCGTGCCGCTGAAGAGGTACGCCTCCTGCGTCACCATGACGATCGCGCGGCGCAGGTCGCGCCCGTCGAGCTCGCGCAGGTCGATCCCGTCGAGCGTCACGCTGCCCGCGGTCGGGTCGTAGAAGCGCGACAGCAGCTTCGCGAGGGTCGACTTGCCGGCGCCGGTCGTCCCGACGAGGGCGACGGTCTGGCCGGCGGGGATGTCGAGGTCGAACGAGGGCAGGATGGTCCGCCCGCTCGCGTAGCCGAACGTCACGCGGTCGAAGCGGAGGTGGCCCCGCGCCTCCTCGAGTCGGACCGGACGCACCGGGTCGGGCACCGTCAGCTCCTCCTCCAGCACGCCCGAGACCTTCTCGAGCGCCGCGGATGCCGCCTGGAACGAGTTCAGGAACATCGCGACCTCCTGCAGCGGGCTGAAGAAGTTGCGCACGTAGAGCACCGCGCTCAGCAGCAGGCCCGCCGTGAACTCGCCTGTCGTCGCGCGCACTCCGCCCCACAGCACGACGGCGCCGATGGCGCACGCCGAGATCGCCATGAGCCCGGGCTCGAACGTGCCGAACAGGCGGATCGAGCGCATGTTGACCTCGCGGTACTCCTTCGCGAGGCCGCCGAACTCCACCTCGTTGCGCGGCTCGGTGCGGAAGGCCTTGCCGGCCCGGATGCCGGTCATCGTCTCGACGAACTTGACGATGAGCTTCGCGCTGACGACCCGCGAGACGCGGTACGCGCGCTGCGAGTTCACGTAGAACCAGCGCATGAGCAGCGCGAGCGGGACGAATGCCGCGACGAGCACGAGCGACGATCGCCAGTCGACGAGCGCGAGGGCGATGAACGTGAACGCCCCGTAGAGGACGCCGTGCACGAGCTGGTTGAGCCCGCCGTTCAGCAGCTCGCGGATCGTGTCGAGATCGCTCGTCTGCCGGGAGATGATGCGGCCCGACGTGTAGGTCTCGTGGAACTCGAGGCTCAGGCGCTGGGTGTGCCGGAAGACGCGCGTGCGCAGGTCGAGCAGCACGTTCTGCGTCACCCGGGCGGCGAGCATGTCGTACCAGGCGAGCAGCGCCGCCCCGCCGAGCGCCGTGACGATGTAGGCCGTGCCGACGAACCACGCCGGGCCCCAGTCGGCGCGGTCCAGCACGGCGGGCAGCGCGCTGTCGATGCCGAGGCCGATGAGCGCGGGTCCGAGCACGCGCACACCGGTCTGCGCGACGACGACGGACGCGACGAGCACGACCTGCCACTTCAGCGGCGCGAGCAGCGACAGGAGGAGCCGCCACGAGCGCCGACGGATCGCGCGGTTCTCCTCGCGCGTGAACTCGGAGCGGTCCTCTCCCGCTGTGCCGTGGACCGTGCTGCTCATCGGAGCGCCCCCTCGTCGTTCTGGTCGTGCTCGCCCGCGGCGCCCCCGACGATCGGGATGGCGCCGGTGACGACGTCGAATCCGTGCTCGGGATCCATGCGCCGCGCGCTGTCCTCCGAGTCCTCCTTCTCGAAGCTCGAGATGACGCTGCGGTAGTGCGCGGACGTCGCCATGAGCTCGGTGTGGGCGCCGACCGCGGTGATGCGCCCGCCCTCGAGCAGGGCGACGCGGTCGGCGAGCGCGACCGTCGACGGACGGTGCGCGACGATGAGCGCCGTCGTGCCCTGGAGCACACGGCGCAGGCCCACCTGGACGCGCTCCTCCGTGTCGACGTCGAGCGCCGACAGCGGGTCGTCCATGACGATGACGGTCGGGCGCGCGGCGACGGCCCGCGCGAGCGCGAGGCGCTGCCGCTGGCCGCCCGACAGGCTCATGCCCTCCTCGCCGATCATCGTCTCTGCCCCCTCTGGCAGGTGCGCCACGAACTCCGCCTGCGCGACGTCGAGCGCTTCCTGGAGGACGCGGTCGGCCTCGGGCGAGTGGATGTCGAGGTCGTCGCGCCCGAGGAGGACGTTCTCGCGCACCGATGCCGAGAAGAGCGTCGCGTCTTCGAACGCGGTCGCGATGTGCGCGCGCAGCTCGACGAGCGAGAGGTCGCGCACGTCGACGCCGTCGAGCGTGACCCGGCCGCCGGTGACGTCGTAGAGCCGCGTCGGCAGCGTCGTGAGCGTTGTCTTCCCCGAGCCGGTGAGCCCGACGAGCGCCATGGTCTCCCCCGGCCGCAGCGCGAGGTCGATGCCGTTCAGCAGGTCGGGCTCGTCGGCCCCCGCGTCCTGGTAGCGGAAGTGCGCATCCTCGAACACGAGGGCGCCCTGGGGGTCGGCGAGAGTCGCCGGCGCCTCGGGATCCACGATCGTGTCGACCGCGTCGAACACCTCGAACACGCGATCCGCCGCGGTGCGCGCGTCGAGGAGGAACGAGAAGAGGAAGCCGATCGACTCGAGCGGCCAGCGCAGCACGGTCGCCATCGCGAAGTACGCGAACAGCTGCGAGACCGAGATCTGATCCGTCGAGGCCAGCCAGATGCCGAGCACGAGCGAGATCGCGAAGGCGAGCTCGGGCGCCGCGACGAGCCAGAAGTCGATGCGCGCGATCGCCCCGGCCTTGCGCATCTCGGTCTCGCGGAGGTTCTCCGCCTGGCGCGTGAAGCGACGCAGGGCGTGCGGCCCGCGGCCGAAGGCCTTGAGCACGCGGATGCCGTGCACGCTCTCCTCGACGCTCGTGGCGAGGTCGCCCTGCTGGTCCTGGCTCTGCCGGCTGAGCACGCCGTAGGTCTGCTCGAACCGGAACCCCTGGTACCACACCGGCACACCCGACGCGATGAACACGACCGCGAGCGCCCAGTGCCACTGGAACAGCAGCACGGCGCCGATGAGGATGGTGAGGACGTTCACGACGAGCATGACGAGGCCGAAAGCCATCCATCGTCGGATGAGGCCGATGTCCTGCATCATGCGGCTCAGGAGCTGACCGCCCTGCCAGCGGTCGTGGAACTCGACGGGGAGACGCTGGAGGCGGTTGTAGAAGCGCGTGCGGATGTCGTACTCGACGCTCGTGGCCGGGCCGAGGATGAACCACCGACGCAGCCACACCATCGCGGCCTCGGCGAGGCCGAGCGCGAGCACGGCGGCGGCGCCCCAGACGATCGCGGAGACGACGCCGGAGGCGATCGGGCCGCCGACGACCCACTCGAGCACGATCGGGATGAGCAGGGCCAGCACCGCCGCGGTGAGCGCGCTGAGCCCGCCGAGCACGAGGCGCGGGAGAACCGGCTTCGCGAACGGGAGGAGACGGAGGAGGGAGCGGAGGGTCGACGGATTCTGGGGAGATGTGGTGGGGCGAGACATGATCCTCGAGGGGCCCGCGGGAGAGCGGGCCGGGAGATGGCTTTCCGACCACCCGAGCGGGGGTCAGCCTTTCAGCCTATCCACACCTCGGCCTTCAGGAAAGGGATTTCGCGTCTTCCCCGCCAAATCGATCGGAACCGATCGCGACGGGGCGCGCGGTGTTGCTCCATGCACTCCAGGACCCCGCGAAGAGGCGCGGCGCGAAGCCCGCGACCGTGAGCGCGACGAAGGCGTGCGAGGCCGTGACCCCCGAGCCGCAGTACACGCCGACGGGCTGATCAGGCCGCGCGCCGACGGCCTCGAACCGCGCGCGCAGTGCGTCGGGAGGCAGGAGACGCCCGCTCTCGTCGACCGTGTCGCCCGCGAACAGGTTCCGCGCGCCCGGCACGTGCCCCGCGCGCGGATCGATCGGCTCGACCTCGCCCCGGTAGCGCTCGGGCGCGCGCACGTCGATGAGCACGCCATCGCGCGCGAGCACGGCGGCCGCATCGATCGAGAGCTGCGGCAGCCGCCCCGCTGTGAGCGTGATCGAGCCGGGAGCGGGCACGACGTCGCCGCGCTCGAGCGCGTGACCCGACGCGACCCAGCCGCGCAGGGCGCCGTCGAGGATCCGCACGTCCTGCACGCCCGCGTCGGTCAGCAGCCACCACGCACGCGCAGCGGACAGCGACTTGAGATCGTCGTACACGACGACCGTGTCGCCGTCGTCCAGCCCCCAGCGTCGGGCGGCCCGCTCGAGTGCGGGGGTGTCGGGCAGAGGGTGTCGTCCGTCGGACGCCGCCCCGTGCCCCGACAGCTCCCTCTCGAGATCGACGTAGACCGCGCCGGGGATGTGCCCCTCGAGGTACTCGGGGCGACCGTCCGGCCGGTCGAGGCGCCAGCGCACATCGAGGATGCGGACGCGCTCATCGCGCGCGGTCAGCTCGGCCAGCTCGTCGGGGGTGATGAGGATCTCGGAGCCCATGACCGCCACGCTACGCGGCGCCCCCGACGCCCGTCACGGCACGGGTAACGCTTCGACATCGGCTGCGGGTGCGCCCGCAGCGGCGCCCGCGCGCTCGCGCGCGAGGAGCGACCGCTTGACGTCGACGCCCCACGCGAAGCCGCCCAGGGAGCCGTCGCCGCGGAGCACCCGGTGACACGGGACGAACAGCGCGGGGGCGTTGCGCGCGCAGATCGACGCGGCGGCCCGCACGGCGCGCGGCGAGCCGAGCGCCGCGGCGAAGCCCGTGTACGTGAGCGGCTCCCCGGGCGCGATGTCGCGCAGCGCCGCCCAGCCCGCCTGCTGGAGCACGGTGCCCTGCTGCCGCACGGCCACCGCGCGGATGGCCGCGAGGTCGCCCTCGTAGTACGCGGCGACGGCGTCGCCTGCCGCGGTGGGCTCCTCGCGCAGCTCGGCGGGACGCAGGCGCGGGTGGATGCGCGCGAGCACCAGCGAGGCGTCCGGCGTCCAGCCCGAGGCGAGCACGGCGCCGTCGGCGTCGGCGATCAGGGTGAACGGGCCGTCGGGCGTCGCGACGGTCTGGAGGCGAGCGGTCATGACGGGGTCTCCTTGCGGGATCGGGCGGGCTGCGCGGCCAGGGCCGCGCGCCACAGGTGCATCGAGAGGTAGGAGCGCCAGGGCGCGACGCGCGCCGCCCACGCGACGAGCTCGCGCGGTGCGGCGGGCAGTCCCGCGGCGGCCGCACCCGCGCGGAGCGCGACGTCGCCGGGCAGGATGATGTCGGAGTCGCCGAGCACGCGCATCCGCACGTAGTCGGCCGTCCACTCCCCCACGCCCCGCAGCGCGAGGAGGCGCTCCCGCTGGGCGTGGGCGTCATCGCCCGCGCTGAGGGCGAGATCCCCCGACGCGAGCGCGGCAGCCGCCTCGGTGATCGCACGGATGCGGGCCGCGGGGCCGCGGAGCACGTCGGCTCCGCGCTCCGCGATCGTCGCCATCCGCGGGAAGAGACGCCGCCGTTCCCCCGCGATCTCGACGTCCTCGCCGAGCGCCTCGACGAGACGCGTGAGATGGGTGCGCGCGGCCGACACGGAGATCTGCTGGCCGATCATCGCGCGGATGAGCATCTCGTGCGGGTCGGCGGCACCCGGCAGGCGGATGCCCGGGGTCGCCGCCACGAGCCCCGCGAGCTCGGGGTGCGCGCCGAGCGCCGCGTCGATCGCGAGCGGGTCCGCGTCGAGGTCGAACAGACGCCGCACGCGGGCGACGAGCGTCGCGAGGTCCGCGAGGCTCTGCAGCTGCGCGTCGAGCCGCAGGCGCCCGTCGAGGCGCAGCCGGAACCATCCGGCCCCGGCGGGCAGGCGCACGGTGCGCGCGAACGACGCCTCGTCGCCGGCCTCGACGCCGGGGAGCGCGCGCACGGACATCCAGGCGAACAGCCCGGCGTGGTCGAAGGGCTCGCGGACCGGCAGGGCGAGCGAGATGCCGGCCGAGGCCGTGCGACCGCGCCGCGTCGCGCGCAGCTCGGTCGGCGTCAGCCCGAACACCTCGCGCACGGTCTCGTTGAACTGGCGCACGCTCGCGAACCCCGCGGAGAAGGCGACGTCGGCGGCCGGCAGATCGGTGCCGACGAGCAGCAGCCGCGCGGTGTGGGCCCGCTGGGCGCGCGCGAGTGCGAGCGGGCCCGCGCCCAGCTCGTCGGCGAGCAGCCGCGACAGGTGGCGCGACGAGTACCCGAGCCGCCCCGCGAGGCCCGTGACGCCCTCGCGCTCGACGACGCCGTCGGCGATGAGGCGCATCGCGCGCGCCACGACGTCGCCCCGCAGATTCCAGTCCGGCGATCCGGGCGCCGCCTCCGGGAGGCAGCGCTTGCACGCGCGGTAGCCGGCCTCGTGCGCGGCGGCGCTCGTCGCGAAGAACGTCACGTTCGCCGGCTTCGGCGTCCGCGCGGGGCAGCTCGGCCGGCAGTAGATCCCGGTCGAGCGGACGGCGGTGACGAACTGGCCGTCGAAGCGGGTGTCGCGCGACGAGATCGCGCGGTACCGCTCGTCGAAGGTCATGCTCGTCGTCATGGCTCCAGCCTGTCACGCTCCGAGGGCGCGGGCTGGCGGTTTTCGGACACGGCGGTGGGGACGGCGAGAACGGCGCGAGCCGACCTCGGGATGGTGCCGAGGTCGGCTCGCTAGGGCCGGAAGCCGCGTGTCAGTGGAAGAAGTGACGCTCGCCGGTGAAGAACATCGTCACGCCGTTGGCGCGGGCGAGCTCGATCGTCTCGTCGTCGCGCACCGAGCCTCCGGGCTGGATGATCGCGCGCACACCCGCGTTGATGAGCACCTCGGGTCCGTCCGAGAACGGGAAGAACGCGTCCGACGCGGCGATCGATCCCGCCGCGCGCCCGCCCGCGCGCTCGACGGCGAGCTTGCACGAGTCCACCCGGTTGACCTGGCCCATGCCCACGCCGACAGTCGCGGCGTCCTTGGCGAGCACGATCGCGTTCGACTTCACGGCGCGGCACGTCTTCCACGCGAAGATGAAGTCGCTCATCTCCTCGTCGGACGGGCGCTCGCCCGACACGAGCTGCCAGCTCTGCGCGACGGACTGGATGTCGTCGGGGAACCGGTCGGAGTCCTGCAGGAGCAGGCCGCCCGAGACGAGGCGCACGTCCATCGTCTCCTGGCGCCAGTCGGCGGGCAGCTTGAGGAGGCGCAGGTTCTTCTTCGTCTTGAACACCTCGAGCGCGGCGGGCTCGAAGTCGGGGGCGACGATGACCTCCGTGAAGATGTCGCGGAGGTTCTCGGCCATCTTGAGCGTGACCGGTCGGTTCGCGGCGATGACGCCACCGAAGGCCGAGAGCGGGTCGCACTCGTGCGCGCGCAGGTGGGCGCTCGCGATCGGGTCGAGCGCGTTCGGCGCCGACAGCGCGATGCCGCACGGGTTCGCGTGCTTGATGATCGCGACCGCGGGGTTCACGTAGTCGTAGGCGGCGCGGAGGGCGGCGTCGGCGTCGACGTAGTTGTTGTACGACATCTCCTTGCCCTGGAGCTGCGTCGCCTGCGCGATCCCGTGGCCGTCCACGCGCGAGTAGATGGCGGCGCGCTGGTGGGAGTTCTCGCCGTAGCGCAGGTCGCCGAGCTTCTCGGCCTTGATCGTGAGGTGCTCCGGCAGGTCGGCGCCCTCGCCGAGCGTGCCCTCGGCGAACCACGCCGCCACAGCGGCGTCGTAGCCGGCGGTGTGCGCGAAGGCGCGCGCCGCGAGCTCCCGGCGCTGGCCGAGCGTCGTGCCGCCCGCGGCGACCGCGTCGATGATCGCCGGGTACGACTCCGGCGAGACGACGATCGCGACGTTCGCGAAGTTCTTCGCCGACGCGCGGACCATCGCGGGCCCTCCGATGTCGATCTGCTCGACGACGTCGTCGCCCGCGGCGCCCGAGCGGACGGTCTCCACGAACGGGTAGAGGTTCACCACGACGAGCTCGAACGGCGAGATGCCGAGATCGCCGAGCTGCTGCTCGTGGTGCTCGAGGCGGAGGTCGGCGAGGAGACCCGCGTGCACGCCCGGGTGCAGCGTCTTCACGCGTCCGTCGAGCGACTCGGGGAAGCCCGTCACGCTCGCGACGTCGGTCACATCGAAGCCGGCGTCGCGGATGGTCGACGCGGTCGAGCCCGTCGAGACGATCTCGACGCCCGCGGCCGCGAGCGCCTCGGCGAGCTTCAGGAGGTCGGTCTTGTCGCTGACCGACACGAGCGCGCGCCGGATCGGGACGACATCGCGGTCGCGGTAGAGCGAGTGGTCGTGGCGGGGGCCGGCCATGAGGACTCCTTGTCGGGGTTCGGGGTTCGGGTCAGCGCGAGGGGTTCTCGAGATCGATCTCGCCCGCGGCGATCCCGCGGACGACGTCGATGAGCAGGCGGCGCTCGACGGGCTTGATGCGCTCGTGCAGCGCGGCCTCGTCGTCGCCCGGGAGCACGGGCACGCGCTCCTGCGCGAGGATCGGCCCGCTGTCCACGCCGTTGTCGACGATGATGACGCTCGCCCCGGTCTCCTCGACGCCCGCGGCGAGCGCGTCGCGCACGCCGTGCGCGCCCGGGAACTCGGGGAGGAAAGCGGGGTGCGTGTTGATCATGCGCGGCGCGAACTCGTCGACGAGCGCGGAGGGCAGCAGGCGCATGAGGCCGCTCAGCACGATGAGATCCGCGCCGATGCGGCGCAGCTCCTCGGCCAGCGCGGCGCCCCAGGCCTCGCGCGACGGATGGTCGCGATACGGGACCGTGAAGGTCGGGATGCCGAACTCCTCGGCGTGGGCGAGGCCCGCCGCGTCGCGGTCGGCGCCGACGGCGACGATCCGAGCGGGGAATCCGGGTTCGCTCGCGGCTTCGAGGAGGGCGCGGAGATTCGAACCGGTGCCAGAGATGAGGACGGCGACCGAGAGCACGCGGCCAGTCTACCGGCGCGCGAGTTCGTCCCCGTCGGCGAGCACGGCCGCCCCGTCCGCCGTCCCGGCGGCATGCCCGTGCGGGCGGGGCGAGAGGAGCAGGATGGCCGCGCCGACGAGCACCTCGAGGCCCACCGCGAGGGCGACCGGACCGGGATCGGGGCCGACGGTCGCGAGCCGCCCAGGGCCGATGGATCCCGATGAGAGAGCCGCGATGCCGGCCGCCCCGGCTCCCGCGATGGCGGCGATGGCGATCGCGAGCACGACCCGAGGCGACACCGGCTCGTGCGGCGAGGGATGGTCCTCGTCCTCGGGGCGTTCGATCTCCCACTCCGCCGCGAGCGCCGAGCGCACGTGCCACCCGGCCAGCGCGCCCGCCGCGACGGGCAGGAGCGCGACGAGCAGCAGCCATCCCGAGCCCTGCTCCGGGAGGAGGCCGAGCATCGGGATGCCGGGCACGACGCCGAGCTGCGTGCCGGCCGGGGAGACCGTGGTCGCCGCGCCGACCGCGAAGCCCGGCCCCGCGATCCAGGACACGGCCCAGCCGATGAGCGTCGGCAGGTACGCGACCTGCGCGAGCGCGACGGCGGTCGCGCCGAGGGCGTCGACCTGCGCCTGCTCGAAGAGGGCGACGACGGCGTCCGCGCGGACGAGCACGGCCACGACGACCGCGAGCGCGGCGGCGCCGACGACGGCAGCGAGGGCGACGGCGCCGCCGCGCACCGCGAGCGTGGGGATCTCGCGCCACTTCGACGACCATCCGTCGACCCGCTCGTGCACGAGGTCCGCGAGGCCGCCGTCGCCCTCGCTCCAGCCCTCGGCCCACGCGCCGGCGGCCGCCCCGACCGCGTAGACGGCGGTCGGCAGGAGCACAGCCTGCCAGGCCTCGACGCGTGCGAGCTCGCTCCCCGAGGTCGCGAGGACGACCGCCGCGATGATCGCGGTCATCGCGATGCCCGCGAGGACGCCCACCGCTCCGGCGCCCGAGCGGACGGCGCGACGGCCGGAGCGGGCCGCGAAGAGCGCCGCGAAGACCGCGAACGCAAGCGGAGCGAGGGTCAGCGTGAAGGTGGCCGCCTCGTCGGGCAGGCCGAGCGCCACGACGGCGTCCTCGTCGAACGCGAGAGACAGCGGGACGAGGTTGCCGAGCTGCCAGATCCGCGCTGTCGTCGGCCACAGGCCTGCCCAGTCGGCCGTCAGGCCGAACGTGAACGTCCACAGGAGCGTCAGCGGCGCGAGGACGACGGCGAGGCCGACCAGCGCCGCCACGAGCGCGTCGAACGCGGCGAGCAGGGCGATGAGGATCCGATGCATGGCGTCACGACCCTACCCGCGGGCCCCGGGAGATCCCCGGACCCGCGCCGGGGCCGCGCTACGCCGCGATCGGCTCGAGGACGAAGACCGCGATCCGGCGCTCCGTGCGCTCCTGGTACTCGGCGTACGGCGGGTACGCCGCGACGGCGCGCTCCCACCACTGGGCGTACTCGTCGCTGTCGACGTCGAGCTCGCGCGCGAGGTAGTCGCGCTTCACGGCGCCGTCCTGCAGCTCGACGTGCGGGTGCGCGGCGATGTTGAAGTACCACGCGGGCGGCTTCGGCGCCCCGCCCTTCGAGGCGACGAGCGCGTAGACGCCCTCGTGCTCGACGCGCATGAGGGCCGTCTTGTGCAGCTTCCCGCTGCGGGCGCCGACGTTCGTCACGACGACGATCGGCCAGGACGTGCCCGGCAGGACGGAGGCCTCGGCGCCGTTCGACGCCTCGTAGGCCTCGGCCTGCTGACGTGCCCATTCGGATGTGCTCGGTGCGTACTCTCCCTGAAGCGGCATGCTCCGAGCCTACGATCCCGTCGGGCCATCGGCTCCGGCCATCCACATGCACATCCGTCCCCTCCCCTTGACACCCCGCGATCGTCCTGCCGATAGTGAGGCGTACACGGCTGGCGCTGGCATCGACGCGAGGGAGCAGGGATGTCCGGATGGGCTCGGAGGAGCAGGCGATGAAGAAGCTGATCGGCGACACCGCGGCGGTCGTCACAGATGCCCTGGTCGGCATGGAGGCGGCCCTGCCGCAGCTCCGCGTGGACCACGAGAACCGGGTCGTCCTCCGCGCGACGCCCAAGGACGCAGGCAAGGTGGCGCTCGTGTCGGGCGGCGGATCGGGACATGAGCCGCTGCACGGCGGCTACGTCGGCTACGGGATGCTCGACGCGGCGTGCGCGGGCGAGGTGTTCACCTCCCCCACCCCCGACCAGGTGCTGGCGGCCACGAGCGCGGTCGATCGCGGCGCAGGCGTGCTGCACATCGTGAAGAACTACACCGGCGATGTCATGAACTTCGAGATGGCGGCCGAGCTCGCGGAGGCGGAGGTCGCGTCCGTCCTCGTGCACGACGACGTCGCGGTGGAGGACTCGCTCTACACGGCCGGGCGCCGCGGGGTGGGCCTCACGGTGCTCCTCGAGAAGATCGTGGGCGCTGCCGCCGAGGAGGGCGCGCCCCTCGACGAGGTCGTGCGGATCGCGGAGGCGGTGTCGGCGCAGGGACGCTCGATGGGCATGGCGCTCACGAGCTGCACGGTGCCCGCGGCGGGCAAGCCCACGTTCGACCTGCCCGACGACGAGATGGAGATCGGCATCGGCATCCACGGCGAGCCAGGGCGACGCCGCGTGAAGGTCGCACCCGCACCGGACATCGCCGAGATGCTCGTCGACCCGATCCTCCACGACTTCGACGCGGCGGGCGGGCCGGTGATCGCGATGCTGAACGGCATGGGCGGCTCCCCGCTTCTCGAGCTCTACCTCATGTACGGCGAGGTCGCGAAGCTGCTCGAGAAGGCGGGCGTGCGCGTCGCACGCACCCTCGTGGGCGACTACATCACGTCGCTCGACATGGCGGGGTGCTCGCTCACGCTCCTGCGCGCCGACGACGAGATGCTGCGTCTGTGGGACGCGCCCGTCGAGACGCCCGGCCTGCGCTGGGGGCGGTGATCGGATGGCGTTCGACATCGCAGCGCTCGGACGCTGGGTCGCGCTCTTCCGCGATCGCGTCTCCGACGAGCAGGAGCGGCTGACGGCGCTCGACTCCGCGATCGGCGACGCCGACCACGGTGCGAACATGGCGCGCGGCACCGCGGCGGCCGTCGCGAAGCTCGAGTCGGCCACGCCCACGACCGTCGGCGAGTTCGGGAAGGCTGTGGGGATGGCGCTCGTCTCGACCGTGGGCGGTGCGAGCGGCCCGCTGTACGGCACCTTCTTCCTGCGCTTCGGCGCGAGCGGCGGCGACGGCGCCGAGCTCGATGGCCCCGCGCTCGCCGCCGCGCTGCGCGCGGGCCTCGAGGGCGTCGTGTCGCGCGGCAAGGCGGAGCCCGGCGACAAGACGATGATCGACGCGATGGCCCCGGCGGTCGACGCGTTCGAGGCGGGCGCATCCGACCTCGTCTCCGCCGCGCGCTCGGCCGCACGGGCTGCGCGCGCGGGAAGCGACGCGACCGAGCCGCTCGTCGCACGCAAGGGACGCGCGAGCTATCTCGGCGAACGCAGCGCGGGGCACCTCGACCCCGGTTCGGTCTCGACCGCGCTCCTGTTCGAGGCGCTCGCCGCGGCGGCGGAGGAGGTCTCGGCATGATCGGCTTCGTCGTGGTCTCGCACAGCGTCGCCCTCGCGGAGGCGGCTGTCGCGCTCGCGAGCGAGATGGCCGGCCCTGTGGCGCCCCGGATCGCCGTCGCGGCCGGAACGGCGGAGGGCGGGATGGGCACGGATGCCGCGCTCATCGCGCGGGCGATCGAGTCGGTCGCCTCGCCCGACGGCACTCTCGTCTTCACGGACCTGGGATCGGCCATCCTCAGCGCCGAGCTCGCCTTCGATCTCGCCGGCGCCGCCGAGGGGCCGGTGCGCCTCGCTGCGGCTCCGCTCGTGGAGGGCCTCGTCGCCGCGGTGGCGCGAGCCGGCGCGGGCGGCGACCTCGTCGAGGTCGAGCGCGAGGCGCGCCGCGCCCTCGACGCCAAGCTGCGGCACCTCGGCGTGGAGGGCGAGTCCGTCCCCGCTGAGGAGAAGCCCACGGGGCGCTCGGAGTCGTTCCTGCTGACGAACGAGATCGGGCTCCATGCGCGGCCGGCGGCCGCGCTCGCGGGCGCCCTGCGCGGCCTCGACGCGGTCGTCCGGATCGGCACCGCCACGAAGCCCGCGGTCGACGGGCGCAGCCTCGTCGGACTCATGGCGCTCGGCGCCCGCAAGGGCGACACGATCGACGTGACCGCCGACGGGCCCGACGCGGAGCGCGCGATCTCGGCCATCCGCGACCTCGTCGCGTCGGGCTTCGGCGAGTAGGCGCGCAGTGGCCTCCGAGCGCGTCACGCTCACGATCCCCGGACCGGATGGCGACCGCGAGGTGAGCCTGTCGAGCCCGGGGCGCGTCGTGTGGCCCGAGGCCGGGGTGACCAAGCGCGACCTCGCGGAGTACCTCATCGCGGTGTCGGGACCGTTCCTCGCGCACAGCGGCCATCGGCCGGTGTCGCTCGAGCGCTTCCCCGGGTCCGTCGACGGCGAGAGCTTCTTCTCGAAGAACCCGCCCAAGGGCGCACCCGCCTACGTCGAGTCGGTGCCCGTGACGTACAACAGCGGCAGGCGCCATCCGCAGCTCGTCCTCACCGAGCCGGCGTCGGCCGTGTGGGCCGCGCAGATGAACACCGTCGTGTTCCACCCGTGGGCGTCTCTTGCAAGCGACGCCGACCATCCCATCGAGCTGCGGATCGACCTCGACCCGCAGCCGGGCACCGACTTCGCCGACGTCGTCTTCGCGGCGCACGCGATGCGCGAGGTGCTCGACGAAGCCGGCCTCACGTCGTGGATCAAGACGAGCGGCAGCCGCGGGATCCACCTCTTCTGCCCCATCGAGCCGCGGTGGGAGTTCCTCGAGGTGCGCCACGCGGTGATCGCCGCGGGGCGCGAACTCGAGCGGCGCCATCCGTCGCGCGTGACGATGAGCTGGTGGAAGGAGGAGCGCGGGGAGCGCGTCTTCATCGACTTCAACCAGGCCAACCGCGACCGCACGATGGCGGGCGCCTACAGCCCGCGGGCGCTCCCGCAGGCGACCGTGTCGACGCCGCTCTCCTGGGACGAGCTCGACGACGTCGATCCGCTCGCGCTCACCGTGCGCACCGTGCCCCGGCGCCTCGAGGAGGTCGGCGACCCGTGGGCCGCGTTCGGCGATGCGCCCGCCCGCATCGACACGCTCCTCGAGTGGTGGGAGCGCGACCTCGCCGACGGCCTCGGCGAGCTGCCGTTCCCGCCCGAGTTCCCGAAGATGCCCGGCGAGCCGCCGCGCGTGCAGCCCTCGAAGAAGGTCGCCGAGCACTGGGACGCGCAGGGCAACCGCGTCGACGACTGAATGCAGCGAGCCGCCCCCGGGATGATCCCGGGGGCGGCTCGCTGCGTTTCGACTCGCTGCGTTTCGACTCGCTGCGTTTCGACTCGCTGCGTTTCGACTCGCTGCGTTTCGACTCGCTGCGTTTCGACTCGCTGCGCTCGCTCAACGACCGGAGGCGGCTCGCTGCGCTCGCTGAGTCTTAGAGGGACTCGATGATCTCGCGCATGAGGGCGGCCGTCTCGCTCGGGGTCTTCCCGACCTTGACGCCGGCGGCCTCGAGGGCCTCCTTCTTCGCCTGCGCGGTGCCGGCCGAGCCGGACACGATCGCGCCCGCGTGGCCCATCGTCTTGCCCTCGGGGGCGGTGAAGCCCGCGACGTAGCCGACGACCGGCTTCGTGACGTTCGCCTTGATGAACTCGGCCGCGCGCTCCTCGGCGTCGCCGCCGATCTCGCCGATCATGACGATCGCCTTCGTCTCGGGGTCGGCCTCGAACGCCTCGAGGGCGTCGATGTGCGTCGTGCCGATGACGGGGTCGCCGCCGATGCCGATGGCCGTCGAGAAGCCGAGGTCGCGCAGCTCGAACATCATCTGGTAGGTCAGCGTGCCCGACTTCGAGACGAGGCCGATCGGGCCCTTGCCCGTGATGTTCGCGGGCGTGATGCCGACGAGCGACTCGCCCGGCGTGATGATGCCGGGGCAGTTCGGGCCGATGATGCGGGTCTTGTTGCCCTTCTCGATCGCGTACGCCCACGCCTCCGCGGTGTCGCCGACGGGCACGCCCTCGGTGATCACGACGAGGAGGGGGATCTCGGCGTCGATGGCCTCGACCATCGCGTCCTTCGTGAACGCGGGCGGCACGAACGCGATCGACACGTCGGCGCCGGTCTTCTCGATCGCCTCGGCGACCGATCCGAAGACGGGGAGCTCGACCTCGCCCTCGCCGGGCTTCTCGTGCGTGACGGTGGTGCCTGCCTTGCGGGCGTTCACGCCGCCGACGATGTTCGTGCCGGCCTTGAGCATGAGGGCGGTGTGCTTGGTGCCCTCGCCGCCCGTGATGCCCTGGACGATGACCTTGGAGTCCTTGTTGAGGTAGATCGACATGTCTCTAGTCCCTTTCCCGGCTCAGGCGTTCGCCAGCTCGGCGGCCTTGTCGGCGCCCTCGTCCATGCCGGCCGCGAGCGTGACCAGCGGGTGGTTGGCCCCCTGCAGGATCGCGCGGCCCTCTTCGACCTGGTTGCCGTCGAGGCGCACCACGAGCGGCTTGGTGGCGTGGTCCCCGAGGATCTCGAGGGCCTTCACGATGCCCTCCGCCACGGCGACGCACGACGTGATGCCGCCGAAGACGTTGACGAAGACGCTCTTGACCTGCTCGTCGCCGAGGATGACGTCGAGGCCGTTGGCCATGACCTGCGCGTTCGCGCCGCCGCCGATGTCGAGGAAGTTGGCGGGCTTCACGCCGCCGTGCTTCTCGCCCGCGTACGCGACGACGTCGAGCGTCGACATGACGAGGCCCGCGCCGTTGCCGATGATGCCGACCTGGCCGTCGAGCTTGACGTAGTTGAGGCCGTTGGCCTTGGCCTTCGCCTCGAGCGGGTCGGCCGCCTCCTTGTCCTCGAGCTCCTCGTGCTCGGGGTGGCGCACCTCGCTCGCGTTGTCGTCGAGCGAGACCTTGCCGTCGAGGGCGACGATGTCGCCGGCGCCGGTGAGCACGAGCGGGTTCACCTCGACGAGCGTCGCACCCTCGGTCTTGTAGACCTCGTAGAGCTTGACGAACACGTCGGCGACCTTCTCGACGAGCTCCTCGTCCCAGCCGCCCGCGCGGGCGATCTCGACGGCCTTCTCCTTGTCGATACCGCGCAGCGGGTTCACCTCGACGCGCGCGAGCGCCTCGGGCTTCTCGACGGCGAGCTGCTCGATCTCCATGCCGCCCTCGACGCTCGCGAGCGACAGGTAGGAGCGGTTGGCGCGGTCGAGGAGGACCGAGAAGTAGAACTCGCGCGCGATGTCGGCGCCCTGCGCGACCATCACGCGCTTGACGATGTGGCCCTTGATGTCGAGGCCGAGGATGGCCTTCGCGGCCTCGTATGCCTCGTCGGGGGTCTTCGCGACCTTGACGCCGCCGGCCTTCCCGCGCCCGCCGGTCTTGACCTGGGCCTTGACCACCACGACGCCGCCGATCTTCTCGGCTGCCGCCTTCACCTCCTCGGGGGTGTCCGCGACGATGCCGGCGAGCACCGGCACCTCGTACTTCTCAAAAAGGTCTCGAGCCTGGTACTCGTACAGATCCACGTTGCATTCCTTCGATGGGGCCACGGGACAAGACGCGTGGAAACGTCTCGACGTCGAGAGATCTCGACCGATGCTCAAGCCTACTACCGCGCGGTGACCGCTCCCTGCGGGCCTCCCGGTGAGCGGCGCGAGCGGGCATGAAGAAGGCGGCCCCGGATCATCCGGAGCCGCCTGCACGCGGAGGGAGGGCGGTGCTACCTCGCCTTGGTGTGCATGGGCAGGGCCATGGCGAGGCACACGAGCAGGATGCCCGCCGCGAACACCAGGGCCTGGAACGCCGGCACCATGAAGGCGACGCCGAACAGCGCCAGCCCGCCGAGGAAGAGAACCAAAGCGACGATGAACATCTCTGCTCCTTTTTGAAGACTTCCTCCAGCTTAGATGATCCCGGGCGGGGCCCCTGCCTAGCCTGTCGCCATGGCAACGGAGCTCCTCCCCGGCGAGAAGGTGTCGACGTACGACGTCGCGAAGGTTCTGGACATCGACTACTACGCGGTGTTCTCGGATGTCTCGGGCGAAGACCGCGAGGTCTGGTCCCGCGCGCGCGAGATCGGGCAGCGCCTCGCTCCCCGCATGCGCGAGGCGTGGGAGCGCGCGGAGTATCCGCTCGAGGTCCTGCCTGAGCTGGGAGCCGCCGGCCTCTACGCGGACGGCATCGATCATCCGGCCATCCCCCGCCTGTCGCCGCTGGCCGCGGGGCTGGTCAACATGGAGATGTCTCGGCACGACGGCTCGCTCGGAACGATCCTCGCCGTCCAGGGCGGGCTCGCCCTCCGCACGCTCGCGCTGTTCGGCAGCGAGGCGCAGCAGGAGCGCTGGCTCGGGCCGCTGCAGACGGGCGAGGTGCTCGGCTCCTTCGCGCTGACGGAGCCCGATCACGGATCGGATTCGACGTCGCTCGAGACCGTCGCGCGTCGAGACGGCGACGGGTGGGTGCTGCGCGGCGCCAAGAAGTGGATCGGCAACGGCGCATCGGGCGGCATCACGTTCGTCTGGGCGCGCGTGGATGACGAAGGCGACCCCGACCATGGCGCGGTCCGGTGCTTCCTCGTGGAGCAGGACGCGCCGGGCTATGCCGCCGACGTCATCGCGGGCAAGGTCGCGCTGCGCGCCATCCATCAGGCGCACATCCGCCTCGACGACGTGCGGGTGCCGGCCGACGCCGTGCTCCCGGGCGCGCACTCGTTCAAGGACGCGACGACGGTGCTCTTCGCGACCCGCTCGGGGGTCGCCTGGTCGGCGCTCGGGCACGCGACAGCCTGCTTCGAGGCCGCCCTCTCGTACGCGACGCAGCGCGAGCAGTTCGGCCGCCCGCTCGCGCGCTTCCAGATGGTGCAGGAGCGCCTGACGCAGATGCTCGCCCAGCTCACGTCGATGCAGCTGTTCCTGCGCCGCCTCGCCGACCTCGAGGCGGCCGGCGGCATGCGCGCGACGCAGGCGTCGCTCGCGAAGTACCACTGCACGCGGACGGCGCGCGATGTCGCCCGGACGGCGCGCGACATGCTCGGTGGGAACGGCATCCTCCTCGAGAACGTCGTCATGCAGCATCTCGCCGACATCGAGGCGATCCACACCTACGAGGGCACCGAGAGCGTCCAGGCGCTGCTGCTCGGCCGCGACCTCACCGGGATGAGCGCGTTCGTCTGACCTCGGCGGCCCGGCCGTCGCGGGCCCCTGGCAGGATGGGCCTATGACGACTCGGCGAGCGACGGTGGTGGGCAGCGGACCGAACGGGCTCTCCGCCGCGGTGGCGCTCGCGCGGGCCGGCTTCGACGTCACCGTGATCGAGGCGCACTCCGGGATCGGCGGCGGAACCCGCACGGCCGAGCTCACGCTGCCGGGGTTCCGTCACGACGTGTGCTCTGCCGTGCATCCGGCCGCGTTCACCTCGCCCTTCTTCGACGCGTTCGGCATGCGCGAGAAGGTCGGATGGCTCGTGCCCGACGCGTCGTACGCGCATCCGCTCGACGGCGGCCGCGCCGCGATCGCCTGGCGCGACATCGCGCGGACCGCCGACGGGCTCGGGGTCGACCGCCGGGCGTGGAACGCGATGCTCCGCCCGCTCGCGCGCCACATCGACGCAGTCGCCGACGTGACCGGCAATCAGATGCTGCGCGTGCCGCGGCATCCGGTCACCTTCGTGCGCTTCGGACTCCGGGCACTCGAGCTCGGCTCACCGCTCGGCCGGCACTCGTTCCGCAGCGAGGAGGCGCACGCGCTCCTCACGGGCGTGATCGCGCACGCGAACACCGCTCTGCCCTCGGTCGCCGCATCGGCGGCGGGGCTGCTGCTCGCCTCCCAGGCGCATGCCGGGGGCTGGGGATTCCCCGTCGGCGGCGCCCAGGCCATCCCCGACGCTCTCGCGGAGGATCTGCGCGCGCACGGCGGCCGGATCGAGACGGGTCGCCGGGTCGACGATCTGTCCGCGCTCGACTGGGGCGACCCGGCGCGCGGCGACGTCCTCGTCCTCGACACCTCGCCGCGTCTCGCGCTCACGCATCCCGACGCGCACGGCTCCTGGGCCGCGGCCATCCGCCGATTCCGGTACGGGCCGGGGGCCTCGAAGGTCGACTTCGCGCTCGACGGGCCCGTGCCGTGGGCGCACCCCGATGTGCACCTCTCCCCCACCGTGCACATCGGCGGAACCCGCGCCGAAATCGAGGCGGGCGAGAACGCCGTCGCCCGCGGGCGCGTGCCCGAGCGGCCGTTCGTGCTCGCCGCCCAGCCGTCCATCCTGGACCCCACGCGCGCTCCGAAGGGCAAGAGCGTGCTGTGGACGTACATCCACGTGCCGCCGGGGTCGAGCGTCGACGCGACCGAGACGGTGACGCGGCAGATCGAGCGCTTCGCACCCGGCTTCCGCGACCGCATCCTCGCGTCGCACGCCACGACCGCCACCGAGTTCGCCGTGTACAACCCGTCGGCCGTGGGCGGCGACTTCGCCGGCGGCGCCGTGACCTTCCGGCAGCTGATCGGCCGCCCCGTCCTCTCCACCTCGCCGTGGCGCACCCCGATGAAGGGCGTCTACCTCGCGTCGGCGTCGACCCCTCCCGGCCCGGGCGTGCACGGGATGGCCGGCTGGTTCGCCGCGCGTCTCGCGATCGCCGATGCGACGGGTGAGCGCGTCGAGCTCGAGGACCTGTTCTAGGACAGGCCGCTCAGATCCACCCCTTCTCGCGGGCGATCCGGGCCGCCTGCGCGCGGTTGGACGCGCCGGGCGTCCGTCTGACGCCTGGCTTGCTCAGAGCGGCCGCCCGGCCGGCGCCGCTTAGGCTGGGAAGCCTATGACTTCGCGCCTCGAACCCGGTACCGTCGCTCCTGCCTTCACGCTGCTCGACCAGGATGAGAAGAGCGTCTCGCTCTCCGACCTCCGCGGGCGGAAGGTCGTCCTCTACTTCTACCCGGAGGCGCTCACGGTCGGATGCGCCAAGCAGGCGTGCGACTTCCGCGACAGCCTCGGCTCGCTGCAGAGCGCCGGGTACACGGTGGTCGGCGTCTCGCGCGACGAGCCCGAGAAGCTGCGCCGCTTCCGTGAGCGCGACGGCCTGACCTTCGACCTGCTGAGCGACCCCGACCACGCGGTGCACGATGCGTACGGCACGTGGGGCGAGAAGAACAGCTACGGCCGGATCATCGAGGGAGTCATCCGCTCGACGTTCGTGCTCGACGAAGAGGGCGTCATCGAGAAGGCCCTCTACAACGTCAAGGCGACCGGGCACGTCGCGCGGCTGCGCCGCGACCTCGGCATCGACTGACCCGCCTCAGCGCTCGCGCCCGCGGTCCCCGACACTCTCGTCGGCGGCCGCGGCGGCTCGCGCCATGCCGTGGTGGGTCAGGTGGGTCAGGTGCGGATGCGGGTGAGGGTGCGGCGGAGGCGGGTGCGTATGCGGGTGGCGGAGCCTTGTGCGGGGCGGGGTGTGCAGTCGCGGTCGATCCAGCGGGGCGGGACGATGTAGGGCACGCCGTGGTGCATGTGGATGTTCCAGCCGGAGGTGTCGAGGTGGTGGTGGTGCCACCAGCAGAGCAGGACGCCGTTGTCGGTTTCGGT
>NZ_JBAKGU010000016.1:0-74285 GCF_049065455.1 Microbacterium sp. SA156 | reverse complement strand
CTTTCACGACGCTCCACGGCACGGCCGCGGCCGTCCCGTCGGGGAACGGTGAGGTGGCCTCGGCTGGGGGTGCGGTCTCGTCCAGGTCGGTCGCGATCGCGCCGGTGGCGATCCCGACGAGGTGACGCTCCATCACCTCGAGCTTGTCGACCTCGGAGGCGGGCGCGCCGCGGCGGGCGGTGGCGACGGCCTTCACGATCAGCGCCGCCGGCTCCGCCCCGAGCAGGCCCGCTTCCACTGCCGCGGCCACCGCCGGGTGCGCCGGCGGCAGGGGGAGCCCGGTGGGGCTCTCCCGGTTCCGGGTGGCTTCATCCAGCCGCACCCGCGCGGATACCGCCGGCCCGGGGATCCCGGTGAGCCGCTCGAGCAGCTCCCGCCCGTCCCGGCAGCCCAGCTCTCCCGCGAGGGGCCGCTCCAGGCCCCGCCGGGACCGCCACGCGACCTCTCCTGCCGCCCGCACCCGCAGCGCGTCCACGACCCGCCCCAGCTGCTCCACCCGCGCGGTGAACCCCGCGAGATCTCCCGACGCCACCTCCCCCACCCGTGTGAACAGCCCGTCCAGCAGCCCGACCGCGGCGCACACCGCGCCGGCCGGATCATCCTGCCCCTCATCGGGCACCCACGGGAAGGCCATACCCCATGGTAGAACACAAATACGACAAGGCGCAAGACATTTCTCGAAGATTCTTCGAAGATCCGTTGCCCGCAATCTCGCGCGCCCATAGCCACAAGAGAAGGGACCCATCCTAGTCCCGACCACCGACATCCTCCGGGACGTGTAAGCCAAACGCTTACATACATCTGTCGCGACCGAGCGAGACCGCCCCGCGCACTAGCCAGCGTTCGCTGTTCCGCGCGCCTCCGCCAGCCGCCCCGCGCCCTGCGAGCCCTGGCTAGCCCGCTCCCGCGAGCGGATGGCCAGGACGCGCGCGGTCCGTAGAATGGTGCGGTTCCCTTTCCTACCAGGAGGATTCTCCGTGCTGCGCACCCACAAGGCAGGCTCGCTCGACGCCTCGCTCATCGGTCAGACCGTCACCCTCACCGGGTGGGTCGATCGCCGCCGCGATCACGGAGGCGTCGCCTTCATCGATCTGCGCGATGCATCGGGCATCGCACAGGTCGTCATCCGCGACGAGGAGATCGCGCACCCGCTGCGCAGCGAGTTCGTCCTGAAGGTCACGGGCGAGGTGTCGCGCCGCCCCGAGGGCAACGCGAACCCGAACCTCGCGACCGGCGAGATCGAGATCATCGCGTCCGAGGTCGAGGTCCTCAACGAGTCGGCCGCGCTCCCCTTCCAGGTCTCGACCGCGCTCGACGGCACCGAGACCGTCGGCGAGGACGCGCGCTTCAAGTACCGCTACCTCGACCTCCGCCGCCCCGCGCCCGCCGCGGCCATCCGCCTGCGCTCGAAGGCGTCGGCGGCCGCGCGCCGTGTGCTCGAGGAGCACGACTTCGTCGAGGTCGAGACCCCCACACTCACCCGCTCGACGCCCGAGGGCGCGCGCGACTTCCTCGTGCCCGCGCGTCTCAGCCCGGGCAGCTGGTACGCGCTCCCCCAGTCGCCGCAGCTCTTCAAGCAGCTGCTGCAGGTCGGCGGGATCGAGCGCTACTACCAGATCGCACGCTGCTACCGCGACGAGGACTTCCGCGCCGACCGCCAGCCCGAGTTCACGCAGCTCGACATCGAGGCGAGCTTCGTCGACCAGGAGGACGTGATCGCCCTCGGCGAGGAGATCGTGCAGGCGCTGTGGCGCCTCATCGACGTCGAGATCCCGACGCCGATCGAGCGCATCACCTTCGCCGACGCGATGCGCCTGTACGGCTCGGACAAGCCGGACCTGCGCTTCGGCAACGCGATCGTCGAGCTCGGCGACTACTTCGCCGACACGACCTTCCGCGTCTTCCAGCAGGAGTACGTCGGCTCGGTCGTGCACCCCGGCGGCGCCTCGCTCCCCCGTCGTCAGTTCGACGCGTGGCAGGACTGGGCCAAGTCGCGCGGCGCGAAGGGCCTCGCCTACGTCACGTTCGGCGAGGACGGGACGCTCGGCGGCCCGGTCGCCAAGAACCTCTCCGACGCCGAGCGCGAGGGGCTCGCCGCCGCGACGGGCGCTCAGCCCGGCGACGCCGTGTTCTTCGCTGCGGGCAGGACGAGCGAGGCGCGCGCGCTGCTCGGCGCCGCGCGCGTCGAGATCGCCAAGCGCACGGGACAGATCGACGAGAGCGCATGGTCGTTCGTGTGGGTCGTCGACGCGCCCCTCTTCAAGCCGACCGGCGAGGACGACGACGTCGACCTCGGCCACTCCGCCTGGACCGCCGTGCACCACGCGTTCACGTCGCCCAAGCCGGAGTGGATCGACCGCTTCGAGGAGGCTCCGGGCGAGGCGCTCGCGTACGCGTACGACATCGTGTGCAACGGCAACGAGATCGGCGGCGGCTCGATCCGCATCCACCGCCGCGACGTGCAGGAGCGCGTCTTCGACGTCATGGGGATCGGCCCCGAGGAGGCGCAGGAGAAGTTCGGCTTCCTGCTCGACGCGTTCCAGTTCGGCGCCCCGCCGCACGGCGGCATCGCGTTCGGGTGGGACCGCGTCGTGTCGCTGCTCGCGGGCGCCCCGTCGATCCGCGAGGTCATCGCGTTCCCGAAGATCGGCAGCGGCTTCGACCCGCTCACGGCCGCTCCGGCCCCGATCACGCCCGAGCAGCGCGCCGAGGCCGGCGTCGACTACGAGCCCGAGGAGGACGACGAGGCCTGAGCCTCTCCCGCCCTCATGCACGACGCCCCCGCCGGATGGCGGGGGCGTCGTGCATGAGGGACGGGTCTCAGACCTCGAGGTCGATCGCCGCGCGCCCGCTGCGGACAGAACCGACGAAGCGCGCCGCCTCGACGTGGGCGGGGTGCACCTGGTACGCCTCGAGCGCGGCGAGGTCGGCGAAGAGCGCGTCGAGCACGATGTCGTGGTTCTCACCCTCGTAGGCGGCGTTGCGCGAGACGGTCAGCTCGAGCAGACCGGGGACGACGCCGACGAGCGCCTCGAGGCGCTCCTTCGCCTCGGCCGCGTGCGCTGCGCGGGTCTCGGGGTCGGACGCGGCGAGCTGGAACAGGACGATGTGGCGGATGGCCATGGCAGAGCCTCTCGGTTCAGGATGCGGCGATGAGGGCGTCGCGCAGGCGGTCGGGGGACACGCGCCAGTGGCCGTGCAGGCGTCCGTCGATGAGGACGACGGGGATCTTCTCCCACCACTGCGCGTGAAGCTCCTCGTCGTCGGCGATCGACCGCTCGACGACCTCGATGCGGTCGGCCGTCTCATCCGGGAGCTCGGCGAGGACCTGGTCGACGACCTCGCGCGCGACGTCGCAGAGATGGCAGTCGGGCTTGCCGATGAGCGTCAGCTGCGTCATCCGGCTCAGGCCTCGATGTCGTAGCCGGCCGCGCGCCACGCGCTCGTGCCGCCCGCGACGTTCGTCGCCTCGTAGCCCCGGGCCGTGAGCGCCTCGACGACCCGGGCGGAGCGTCCGCCGACCTCGCAGATGACGTCGAACGGCTCTGCGGGCAGCTCGTCGAGCCGCATCCCGAGCTCGGACATCGGCAGGTTGACGGCGCCCGGCACACGTCCTGCCGCGAACTCGTGCGTCTCGCGGACGTCGATGAGCGGAACGCCCTCGCGCGAGCGGAGCTCCTGGACCGTGATCTCGTTCATCCCTCCAGTATCCCGTGGATCACGGCCCGTCGCTCCGCTCGCGCTGCGGCTCAGCGGCGCGCCGTGTCGAGCAGCGGCTTGTAGGCGAAGCCCGCGATGAGTCCGCCGACGAGAGGGAACACGAGGAAGACCCAGAGCTGCGCGAGCGCGTCGCCTCCCCCGAAGATCGCCGACGCGATCGATCGCGCGGGGTTCACCGACGTGTTGTCGACGGGGATCGTGACGAGGTGGATGAGCGTCAGGGTGAGGCCGATCGCGAGACCCGCGAGCGCGGGGTTGCCGCGCGTGGGGTGCGTGACGCCGAGGATGACGAGCACGAAGAGCGCCGTGAACAGCACCTCGACGACGATCGCGCCGAGGATGCCGAAGCCGCCGGGCGAGAGCTCGCCGAACCCGTTGCTCGCGAACCCGCCCTCCTGGGCTGCGGCGAGCCATCCGTCGCCGGACGAGCCGATGAGCGCGATGACGCTCGTCGCCGCGACGCCGCCGATGACCTGCGCGACGACGTAGCCGGCGACGCCGCCCCACGGGAACCGGCCGGCGGCGGCCAGGCCGAGGGTGACGGCGGGGTTGAAATGCCCGCCGGAGATCGGCCCGAAGGCGTACGCCCCTGCGACGACGGTGAGCCCGAAAGCCAGCGCGACGCCGACGAAGCCGATGCCGAGGCTCGTGCCGGCATCGCTCGCGCCGAAGTCGGCGGCGAACAGCGCCGCGCCGACGCCGCCGAGGACGAGGAGGAAGGTACCCAGGAACTCCGCGACGAGCGTCGCGGCGGTGGACGGACCCGTGGGGGCGGGGGTGTGCTCGAGAGGGGTGGGATCGACGTGACGCTCTGGCTTCGGATCGCTCATGGTTGCCCTTTCAGAGGAGGATCGCCGCGCCGGATCTCCGGCGGGCGGTTCACGCTCAACCTAGCGAATTCCAATATTCCAGACGAGGGCGAGTCATCATGTGACGAGTCGCGGCGACAGGTGACGACCGGCGATGACGCCCGGATACCAGAAACGCCGGCCCGTGGATCACGGAGCCGGCGTTCGCGGGGGCCGCTACTTCTTGTTGCGGCGCTGGTGGCGAGTCTTGCGAAGCAGCTTGCGGTGCTTCTTCTTCGCCATGCGCTTGCGGCGCTTCTTGATGACAGAACCCACGGAAACCTCGCTATGTCAGGGGTTGGATGTCCGGTCGCGACGGCCGTCGCTGACATCCGGGATCGGGCACCATGGAAAAGTGCCTCAGAGCATCTTATCCCATGATGGGAGCGGCGCCTGAACGCCGACTCGGAGCGCTCAGCCGGCGTCGGCGATGGGGCGCTCCGACGGCATCTCGAGAGCGGCCGTGACGGCCGACTCGGGGACGCGGTAGCTGCGGCCGAACCGGACGGCGGGGAGCTCGCCCGAGTGGACGAGCCGATAGACGGTCATCTTCGAGACGCGCATGATGTCTGCGACCTCGGCGACCGTGAGAAACCGCACATCCGGCAGTTCAGCCATTCCCCCACGACCCTCTCTGTTCGATCCCGACAACTCTAGAGGCTAGCGGAGACGCCTGTAAACCCGAGTGGCCCGTGTGACCCGGGCACCCGTCAGCGCGCGGCGCGCTCCCGCGCCTCCTTGAGAGCCTGGGCCTGAGCCCTGCGCGCCTGGCGCAGCGCCTTCTCCGCGGCGACGAGCGCCTTCTGCGCGTCTCGGGACGCCTTCGCCGCCGCGCGGTAGCGCTTGTCCTCGAGCACGTCGGCGTCGTCGAGCTCGATCCATCCGCCCTCGCTCGCAGGGGGCTCACCGCGGTCGAGCCGGGCGATGTAGCCCTCGACGCCGTCGAGAAGGCGGGCGAGCCCGAACCGGAAGGGATCGGCCTCGTCGAGGAAGACGCCCGCATCGATCGCGCCGCGCAGCGCGGGATACCCGTCTGCGTCGATGACCGCATCGAACAGGGCCGCCTCGCGCGCTGCCACCTCCTCGGGCGCGAGCCCGTCTGCGCGCGCGGCCTCGCTGTAGCCGGCGTTCACGATCCCGCACCACCGCGCCTGCCCGGTGACGGCCAGCGCGACCGCGAGCCGCTCCGACGGAGCGAGGGGCGTCTCCGCCAGCGCGCCGAGGGCCGCATCGAGCCACGCCGAGCTGTTCGGCGTGATCGGCGAGCCCGCGATCGGCAGAGCCAGGATCCACGGATGGCGGAGGTAGATCTCGACCTGCGCGCGGAAGAGCACCTCGAGCGCCCGGCGCCAGCCATCCGCCGTCCGATGCTCCTCGGGGGGCAGCCCCGTCGCCTCTTCCTGCATGAGGAGGAGCAGGTCGTCCTTCGCGCTGACGTACCGGTAGAGCGACATGGGCGTGAAGCCGAGCTTCTTCGCGACGGCAGCCATTGAGACGGCGCCGATCCCCTCGCGGTCGGCCAGCTCGACGGCCGTCTCGACGATGCGCTCGACGCTCATCTCGCGCTTGGGCCCCCGTTGCGGATTCGCGGCGACTCCCCATGCGAGCGCGATGCCGCGGGGCAGCTCGACGGGGGTCTGCTCGGTCTCGCTCATGCGTCTCAGCCTAGGCCTGTATATGGCATAAACAGTGTGTTACTGTCATAAACAGTTTCGTTCATACACAGAAGGGAGACGCCATGCGTCCCGCCATCGAGGTGCGAGGACTGCGCAAGCGGTTCGGCGCGCACACCGTCCTCTCCGGGCTCGACCTCTCGGTCGAGCCCGGAGAGGTCTTCGCCCTGCTCGGCCCGAACGGCGCGGGCAAGACGACGACCATCAGCATCCTCACGACGCTCGTGCACCCCGACGACGGCATCGCGCACGTCGCGGGCCACGACGTGGCGACGCAGCCCGACGAGGTCCGCCGTCGCATCAGCCTGACGGGTCAGTCCGCTGCGGTCGACGACGTGCTCACGGCGTCCGAGAACCTCGTCATGTTCGGCCGTCTCGCCGGCCTGTCGCCCCGAGCCGCCGCCGAGCGCGCACGGGATCTCCTCGCCCGCTTCGCCCTGTCCGATGCCGCCGCGCGGCGCGTGGGCACGTTCTCCGGCGGGATGCGCCGCCGTCTCGACCTCGCACTGAGCTTCGTCGTGACGCCCGAGGTGCTCTTCCTCGACGAGCCGACCACCGGTCTCGACACCCGCAGCCGCCGTGACCTGTGGGACGTCATCCGCGCCGTCGCCGCAGCCGGCACCACCGTCTTCCTCACGACCCAGTACCTCGAGGAGGCGGACCAGCTGGCCGACCGGATCGCCGTGCTGCACGAGGGCCGGGTCGCCGCGCTCGGCACGGCCTCGCAGCTGAAGGCGCGCGTGGGCGGCGACACCGTCGAGCTCCACGACGCCCGTGGCGACCTCCTCCGCGAGGTTCCGACCGACGGCACCGTGTCGGGCCTGCGCCGGGCCCTCGACGTGCTCGACGAGTCCGGCGCCGAGGGCGTCGTCTCGCTGCGACGCCCGACGCTCGACGACGTCTTCCTCGCCCTCACCGAACCCGCGTCCGCCCGGACGCCCCAGCTCAAGGAGTCCGCATGACCGCCGTCGACCTCGCCCGCCCGCGCCTGCGCGGCCTGACCGCCGAGTCGGTCTTCGTCGGTCGCAGCCTCCGCCATTCGCTGCGCGACGGGGAGTCGCTGCTCATGGCCATCCTCCTCCCCGTGATGCTCATGCTCATGTTCACGTGGATCTTCGGCGGCGCGATCGATCCGTCCGGCGGCTACGTCGACTATGTCGTGCCCGGGATCGTCTTCACGTGCGCGGGCTTCGGCGCGGCCTCGACAGCCGTCTACGTCGCCGGTGACATGAAGGCGGGCATCATCGACCGGTTCCGCACGATGCCGCTGCGAGCGAGCGCCGTCCTCACGGGACACGTCGTCGCGAGCCTCATCCGCAACCTCGTGGCGACGGCGATCGTCGTCGGCGTCGCCCTGCTCGTGGGCTTCCGCCCGACGGCCGGTCCGCTCGAGTGGATCGGCGCCGCCGCGCTCATCGCGCTGTACATCCTCGCCATCACGTACCTCTTCGCCGCGATCGGACTCGCCGCGTCGAGCCCCGAGGGCGCCAACGCCTACGGCTTCGTGCTCCTCTTCCTGCCGTACCTCTCGAGCGGGTTCGTCCCGGTGGACTCCCTGGCCGACTGGCTGCAGCCGATCGCGACCTACCAGCCCGTGACGCCCATCATCGAGACCATCCGCGGCCTGCTCTTCGGCACCGACATCGGTGCACAGGGCGCCTGGGCGCTGCTCTGGTGCGCCGCGATCCTCGTCATCGCGGTGGCCTGGGGCGGATGGCTGTTCCAGCGCAAGGCAGGGCGCCGCTGAGCAGGCGGGCGGAGGGCGCGCCCCTCCGCCCGCTCCCTCCCCTGCTCAGTCCTCCTCGTCGAGGCGGTACCACTTCCGGAACTCGCCCTCGAGCTCGCCGTTGAGCTCCTCGCGCCCGTCCGGCACGGCGACCCGCTGCGCCGTGAGGTCGCGCGGTCGCAGGGCGAACCCCTGCCAGTGCATGTCCATCGGCGACTGATCCTCATCTCGGACGACATGGTGGAAGCCCACGGCGACCCAGGAGACGACATCGTGCAGCTCCTCGTCCGCGGAGTCCTCGATGTAGTCGTGCACGCTCTGCCCGCAGGTCGACCCCGCCCCGTTGCGGACGGCGAGCAGCTCGCACGGGTCGGCATTCGTGAACGCGACGTCGTACGCCTCCTCCTCGCCGTGGAAGAGGTGATCGTGGGTGAAGGTGAAGGTGTCGCTCTTGCCGAGATCGATCTCGTAGGAGATCGGACGGCCATCGGCGTTGAGCACGCCCGGTGCCAGGACGCGCCACCAGCGCCGGTCCTCCCACTGCGCGATCGCCGGATGCTCGATCGCCCGCAGACTGCCCTCCACGATCGGCGCCTTCGGCCCCATCTCCCCCGTGTCCTCCGCGTCGTACTGCTCGACCGCGAGCGCGCCCGGATCGTCGAGCGCCCAGTGGACCCGCCAGACGGCGTTGTGCGAGTGGCTCGTCGCGTGCGCATGATCGCCCTCGCCCACCGCCGAGCCGTGCTCGTGGTCGCTGAAGTCGATCGGCGAGATGTCGCCGGTCGCGCCGAGGTCGGATCGGATGACGCCGTCGGAGCCGAACGAGTACTGCGTGACGTACTCGTACCATCCGACCTTCGAGATCGTGGAGAGCTGCCAGTCCTCACGTCGCGCGGCGACGACCTCGCCGAACTCCCCCGACCGGTACCCGAGCCCGCCGTCGACGATGAGCGAGCACAGCACCTCGCGGTGACGGGTCTTGCCGTACGTGCCGTCGTCGATGTCGGGGATGTCCGTCGCGATCCGCTCCCCGACGCACTCCGTCTCGGTGAGGGTCTGCATCTTCGTGCCGCCGAAGCCGGCGTCGGTGAGGTCGTACGTGGTGTTCTCGCCCGAGTCGTACGGGACCTCGAGCTGCGCGAGCGAGAGCTCCTCGGCGATGAGGACGGGCTCGGCATCGGTCGGCGTGAAGCGGATGTCCGTGAGCACGAGGCCGCGATCGGGATCGACCTGCCAGCACATGGCCCACTCGGCGCCGTTCTCGAGGGCGTTCGCGAGCGGCTCGCCCTGATCGCAGTCGAACACCGCGGCGTGCGGCGCCTCCTCGGGCGCTGCCTGCGGCTCATCCGTGCAGGCGGCGAGCCCGCCCGCCGCCACCAGCGCGATCAACGCGGCCCCCGCTCGCCTTCGCATGCTCTCGATTCTCACAGAACTCCTCCCCCGCACACGCCGACGGCGGCCCCGTCTCCGAGGCCGCCGCCGGTGTGCGCGTCAGATGGTCAGTCCTTGCGGACCAGCCACTTGCTGCGGGTGGCGCCGAGCAGGATGCCCGTGCCAGCGAGGATCACCAGCAGCGCCAGCGGGATCGCGTCGAACTCGCCGCCGGTCGGCGAGAGCGGGCGCTTCTTGCCGCCGCTGTCGCCATTGCCGTTGCTCGAGCTGTTCGCGTTCGCGTCGCTGTCGTTGTCAGCGTTCGCGTTGCTGTCGCTGTCCGCGGTGCTGTCGTTGTCAGCGTTGGCGTCGGACTCGTTGTCGGAGTCGGCGTTGCTGCTGCTGTCGGCGTTGCTGGAGCTGTCAGCGTTGCTGCTGCTGTCAGCGTTGCTGGAGCTGTCAGCGTTGCTGGAGCTGTCAGCGTTGCTGGAGCTGTCCGCATTGCTGGAGCTGTCAGCGTTGCTGGAGCTGTCAGCGTTGCTGCTGCTGTCAGCGTTGCTGGAGCTGTCCGCGTTGCTGGAGCTGTCAGCGTTGCTGGAGCTGTCAGCGTTCGCGTCGCTGTCGGCGTTGCTGCTGTCGTCGGCGTCGCCCTCGTTCGCGACGGTCAGCGGCGCCTCGACGACCGCGTCTCCGTCGGTTCCGACGACCGTGTAGTCGCCGGGCTCCGCGTCAGCGGGAACGGGGACGCACGTGCCGGCCGGCAGGTTGCCGTCGGCGTCCGCCGTGACGACCACCGGGTCGCCCACGGGGTTGCCATCGGCATCCGTCAGCTGGATCGTGACCTCCGAGTTCGGCAGCCAGCCGCCCGAGACGACGTCGGCGCACGTACCGGGCGCCGCCGGGGTCTCGACCTCGAGCGTCGGCGAGTACACGTCGACGGTGTCGGACAGCTGCAGGCCCTCCGCGTCGGCCGCCGTGACGGTGAAGACACCGGCCTCGGCGTCTGCCGGGATCGGCACGGCCGTGCCGGCCGGCACGTCGCCCTCGGCGTCGGTGGTCACGACCACGGGCTCGCCCGCGTCCGCGCCCTCGGGGTCCGAGAGCTGGAGGGTGACCTCCGACTCAGGGGCCCAGCCGCCCGACGTGATCTCCGACTCGCCGCCGGCCGGAACCGGCGACTCCGCGTCGAAGGTCGGCTCACCGGAGGCCGCGATGACCTCGACCGGTGCGGAGACCTCCGCGCCGTTCGCGTCGGTCGCGACGACCGTGTGCGCACCGAGTGCGGCGTCGGCGGGAACCGGAACCGTGGTGCCGGCGGGGACGCTGCCGTCCGCGTCGACCGTCACGGCCACGGGGTCGCCCACCGGCGCACCCTCGCCATCCGTCAGCTGCAGCGAGACCTCGCTGTCGCCGATCCAGCCGGACGACGTGACCTCGGTCGCGTCACCGGCCTCGACCGGAGACGTGGCCTCGATGACCGGCGCGTAGACCGCGAGCGGAGCCTCAGCCGTGTTCTCGTTGGCGTCCGTGCCGACGACCGTGAAGTCGCCCGCGGGAGCGTCAGCGGGAACGGGGACCGGCGTGCCGGCGGGGACGCTGCCGTCCGCGTCGGTCGTGACGACCACCGGGTCGCCCACGGGGTTTCCGTCGGCGTCCGTCAGCTGGAGCGAGACCTCCGAGTCAGGAGCCCAGCCGCCCGACGTCACCTCGGTCGCGCCACCGGCCGGAACCGGCGACGTGGCCTCGAGCGTCGGAGCGATGATCTCCACGGTGTCGGAGACCATGGCGCCGTTGGCGTCCGAGCCGACGACCGTGAAGACGTCGTCGACCGTGGCGTCAGCGGGGATGGAGACCGTCGTGCCGGCGGGGACGCTGCCGTCCGCGTCGGTCGTGACGACCACCGGGTCGCCCACGGGCGCCCCGCCATCCGTCAGCTGGAGCGTGACCTCGGACTCGGGCAGCCATCCGCCCGACGTCACCTCGGTCGCACCGCCGGCCGACTCAGGCGAGGTGACCTCGATCGACGGCGCGTAGACCTCGATCGCGGCCGGGTCCGTCTGGACGCCGTTCTCATCGGTGCCGACGACCGTGTAGTCGCCTGCAGGAGCGTCGGCCGGGACCGGGACGACCGTGCCGGCGGGGACGCTGCCGTCCGCGTCGGTCGTGACGACCACGGGCTCGCCCACGGGGTTGCCGTCGGCATCCGTCAGCTGGAGCGAGACCTCCGACTCGGGCAGCCAGCCGCCCGACGTGATGTCAGAGGCTCCGCCGGCCGGAACCGGCGACTCCGCCTCGAGGGTCGGCGCGATGGCCGCGACCTCGACCGTGTCGGAGACCTCGGCGCCGTTCGCGTCCGTCGCGACGACGGTGAACACGTCACCCTCGGCGGCGTCGGCCGGGATCGGGACCACGGTGCCCGCGGGGACGGTGCCCTCGGCGTCGGTCGTGACCGGAACCGGGTCGCCCACGGGGTTGCCGTCAGCGTCCGTCAGCTGGAGCGTGACCTCCGACTCGGGCAGCCAGCCGCCCGACGTCACCTCGGTCTCGCCGCCGGCGATCTCCGGCGACGTGACGTCGATCACGGGAGCGTAGACCGCGACCGGAGCCGAGATCGCGTTGCCGTTCTCGTCGGTCGCCGTTACGGCGTAGTCGCCTGCCGTCGTGTCCGCAGGCACCGGGACGGCCGTGGCCGGGATGTCGCCGGCCGCGTCGGTCGTGACCGGAACCGGGTCGCCCACGGGGTTGCCGTCAGCGTCCGTCAGCTGGAGCGTGACCTCCGACTCGGGCAGCCAGCCGCCCGACGTCACCTCGGTCTCGCCACCGGCCGGAACCGGAGACGTCGCCTCGATGGCGGGAGCGATGACCTCGACCGGAGCCGAGACCTCGGCGCCGTTCGCGTCCGAGCCGACCACCGTGTACGCGCCCGCAGGAGCGTCAGCGGGGATCGGGAGGACCGTCCCGGCGGGGACGTTGCCGTCCGCGTCGGTCGTGACCGGAACCGGGTCGCCCACGGGGTTGCCGTCAGCGTCCTCGAGCTGGAGCGTGACCTCCGACTCCGGCAGCCATCCGCCCGACGTCACCTCGGTCTCGCCACCGGCGATCTCCGGCGACGTGGCCTCGATCGACGGCGCGTAGACCTCGACGGCGTCCTCGGCCGTGTTGCCGTTCGCGTCCGAGGCGACGACCGTGTAGTCGCCCGCAGGGGCGTCAGCCGGAACCGGAACCACCGTGCCGGCGGGGACGTTGCCCTCCCCGTCCGTCGTGACCGTCACCGGGTCGCCCACCGGGTTGCCGTCGGCGTCCTCGAGCTGGAGCGTGACCTCCGACTCGGGCAGCCAGCCACCCGACGTGATCTCCGACTCGCCGCCGGCCGGAACCGGCGAGGAGGCGTCGACCGTCACCGCGCGGGCGACGATCTCGACCGTGTCGGAGACCTCGGCGCCGTTCGCGTCCGTCGCGACGACGGTGAACACGTCACCGGGGGTCGCGTCGGCCGGCGTCGGGACCGTCGTGCCGGCGGGGACGCTGCCGTCCGCGTCGGTCGTCACCGTCACCGGGTCGCCCACGGGGTTGCCGTCCGCGTCCTCGAGCTGGAGCGTGACCTCCGACTCGGGGACCCAGCCGCCCGAGGTGACCTCGGTCGGGTCACCGGCCTCGACCGGCGACGTGACCTCGATCGCGGGAACGTAGACCGTGACCGGAGCCGAGATCGCGTTGCCGTTCTCGTCGGTCGCCGTCACGGAGTACTCACCGGCAGGAGCGTCAGCCGGGACCGGGATGGCCGTGGCCGGCACGCTGCCGCCCGCGTCCGCCGTGACCGGAACCGGGTCGCCCACGGGGTTGCCTTCCGCGTCCACGAGCTGAAGCGTCAGCGGAGTGTCGGCCGGCCATCCGCCCGACGTCACCGAGGTCTCGCCACCGGCCGGAACCGGGGACGTCGCCTCGATCGTCGGCGCGATGACGTCGACCGGGGCCGAGACCTCCGTGCCGTTCGCGTCGGTGCCGACGACGGTGTAGGCGCCCGCGGGTGCATCAGCCGGAACCGGGACGACCGTGCCGGCGGGGACGTTGCCGTCCGCGTCCGTCGTGACCGGAACCGGGTCGCCCACGGGGTTGCCGTCAGCGTCCGTCAGCTGGAGCGTGACCTCCGACTCCGGCAGCCATCCGCCCGACGTCACCTCGGTCTCGCCACCGGCGATCTCCGGCGACGTGGCCTCGAGAGTCGGCGCGTAGACCTCGATCGGGCCCTCGACCTGACCGCCTTCGGGGTCGGTGCCGATGACCGTGTAGTCGCCGGGCTCCGTGCCCTCGGGGATCGTGACGCACGTGTCAGCCGGGACGTTGCCCGCGCCGTCGGTGGTCGCCGTGACCGGGTCGCCGACCGGGTTGCCGGCCGCGTCAGTCAGCTGGAAGGTGACCTCCGTGTTCGGCTGCCAGCCGCCCGAGACGATCGCGACGCACGCGCCGGGAGCGGCCGGGGTGAGCGGCTCGAGCGTCGGCAGGTACACCTGGATGGTGTCCTGCGCGGTCTCGCCGTTCGGGTCCGTGCCGACGACCGTGTAGTCGCCCGCCGGCGTGCCGGCCGGGATCGGCAGCGTCGTCCCCGTGGGGAAGGCGCCCGTGTCGTCGGTCGTCACCGTGATCGGGTCGCCGACCGCGTTGCCGTCGACGTCCTGCAGCTGGACCGTCACGTCGACCGTGGGGTCCCAGCCGGACGAGGTGATCTCGGTCTCGTCACCGGCGGGAGCCGGCGAGGAGGCGTCGAGGATCGGCGCGCCGGCGGGCGACACCACGAGCGGCGACGTGATCTCGGCGCCGTTCGGGTCGGTGCCGACGACGGTGTAGTCGCCGGGCTCGGTGCCCTCGGGGACGAGGACGCACGTGTCAGCCGGGATGTTGCCCTCGGCGTCGGTCGTGACGACCACCGGGTCGCCGACCGGGTTGCCCGCCGCGTCGGTCAGCTGGAACGTGACCTCCGTGCTCGGCAGCCATCCACCGGACGTCAGAACCGAGCACTCGCCCGGGAGGACCGGCGACTGGGCCGTGAGCGTCGGCGTGTACACGGTGACCGTGTCACTGCTGGTGTTTCCGTCGGGGTCCGTTCCCTCCACCGTGTAGTCACCCGGCGTCGATCCCGCGGGGATCGGCAGGCAGGTGTCGGCGGGCACGTTGCCCTCGGCGTCGGTCGTGACGACGAGCGGCTCGCCGACCGCGTTGCCCGCGGCGTCGCGCAGCTGGAACGTCACCTCGGTGGCCGGCGTCCAACCCGACGACGTGATCGTCGTGCAGGAGCCCGAGGGCACCGGCGATGACGCGTCGACCACGGGGGCGGCAGCCGCACAGGCGTCGAAGCGGACGCCGGCGTTGCCGATGTTGAGACGCGCCAGGTCGCCGCCCAGCAGGCCGAGGCTCAGTGCCGACACCTCGAGACCTGTCGTGAGGGGATCGCCTCCCGCTGTACAGGTGGTCGTCGTCGTCTCCTGGTGGTTGATCTGCAGCGAGACGGCTTGCGCGACGATGTCGAGGAACGGGCTGACTGCCGCGCGAACAGGGACGGTGATGAGGTCGGTCTTGATTGTGGTGAAGGCCTGGTAGAGCAGCCCCGCAGGGTCGGTGAGCGCCGCGTTGATGGGCGCCATGAGCGTCTGCGCGAGCGCGATGACCGGTGCGAGCACGGTGCATGCCGTTCCCGTGCAGGGCTCGACCACCTGGCCCGCGAGGCTGATTCCGAAGGACCCCGTCAGGTCAGGCAGCGGGAAGACACCGGGCACCGTCGCGTCGAAGTGAACCACCACGCTGTCGAGAGACTCGACGGCGGTGTTCACGGCAACGTCGATGACCTCTTCGATCACGTCGTGGATGCTGCTCGCGATGAACGGATACGTCGTGTCGTCGATCAGCTCGGTGTTCGGGTTCTGGTTGTTCAGGCCGACCGGGCGGTCCGGGATCACGCCATCGTCGTTGCCGCCGATGCGGCCGAGATCGACCGTGAGGGTGCCCTCGGCGAGGTTGATCGAAGCGAGACCGTCGTCCGTGGTGATCGGTCCGAGCAGGATCGCGTCGATGACGTTCTGACGGATCTCGCTCGTGACGGAGGTGCTGAGTTCGAGCCCCGGCACGAGCGCCAGGAGACTCGTGAGATCGAGGAGACTGTTGATCTGATCGACGACCGCCTGTTCCATCGCGCCCGCGGCGTCGCTGACACCTGCCCCCGCGGTGGCGATCGCCGGGGAGTGGAGTTCGAGCTTCGCGTCGGCGATGCGGTACTGCCCGTCTCCGCCCACGCCGTCGGGGTCCTGGAGCACGCCGTCGATCGCCTGGACCCAAGCGCCGCCGAGTCCGAAGGTGAAGTCGGCCTGGTCGACCATCTGGTCTGTGAAGCCTCCGATCCCCGCGGCCTCAAAGAGTGAGAGCAGGTCGATCGAGGCGGTGCCGAAGCCGGCCTGGTCACCGTCGAGCGTGATTCCGCCGTCGCCCCCCGCGATGCCGGAGATCGCCTCCGCGTTCTGCGCGTCCGTTGCCGTCGAGCGGCTCAGCAGCGCGCCCGCCTGCCCGTAGTCGATGAGCTGATCGACCGGGATCGTGAGACCACCGAGGTCGATGAGCTCGCCTCCGAGCAGCGACGCCTGGAAGGCCTCGTCGTTGGGCCCCGGGTTCGAGACCGACCCGGCGTGCGAATGAGCCGCGCCCGCGAGGTCGGTTCCGCCGAGGATCGTCGTGTCGATGACGCTCGCCTCGGCCTCAGCGGGCTCGTCCGGATAGGTGTCCAGTCCGGCGGCGAGCGCCGGGTTCGTCGTCGAGACGATCATGGCCGCGGCGACCGCCGCGGCTGTCCCGGTCAGAAGGCTGGGCAGCTGCCAGCGCTTCCTCCCCCTCGTGCCACCCCGAGCCGGCGGCAGATTTCGCTGTTGACGCATCAACCTTCGCCCTTCTATGTGACGCAACTCCCCCAAGTGCCGACACGGGTCGACCGAGCGCGCTCGTGATGCCAGTATTACGGGATCACATTCAGGTTGTCCACAGCCGATCAGAATGTTCCTCTCAGCGTCGCAAAGGCGCGCTCAAGCGATTCCGCGTCACGAAAATCGCCGGTCAGCGGTGAGAGCGCTCCCCCCACTGAATGAGAGCGGTCACATCGGCGCCGCGGCGCATGTGAGAGGGACCGGAGGCGCGGAAGCGCCCGCCCGGGACGGGAGGTGGGTCAGGCCCCGAGGCGACGCAGCGCCGACTGCACCACGTTCTTGGCGGACGCCGCGGCGCGGCCGACCGACTCCGCCACTCGCGCGGCGGGCTCCGGCAGGGTCGGCGCGTACGACGCGGCCTCCTCCGCGAGGTCGGACTCGTCGACGAAGAACGGCACGAGCCAGTCGTCGACCGCCTCGAGCGGCTCGGGCGACAGGCTGTAGTAGCGGTGCTGCCCTTCCTCGCGCACCGAGACGAGACCGGCCTCGCGCAGCACCTTGAGATGCTTCGAGACGGTGGGCTGGCTGACCCCCATCTCGGCGACGATCTGCGACACGCTCGTGCCGTCCTGGCCATCCGACGATCGGCGAAGCAGAAGCTGAAGGATGTCGCGCCTCGTGCCGTCCGCGATCACGTCGAAGATGTCCGCCATGCCGATAGGTTAGCCGCGCGCGCCGCGGAGTACCATGATGGGCGACTTCGGCGCGAAGGGGGAGAGCGGATGGCGACGAGCCGGTCGACGGCACTGGCCGGCGCGTTCAAGGATGCCGGGCGGGAGCTCGGCCAGTTCTTCCGCGACTTCACGACGTCCTCGCCGGCGCGATTCGCCATCCTCGTGTTCGTCTCGCTGATCCTCATCTTCACGGCGCTGCTGTCTCTGCCGATCGCGAGCGACGACCGCTCGCGCACCCCGCTGTCGGACGCGCTCTTCACGGCTGTCTCGACCATCTGCGTGACCGGCCTGTCGACGGTCGATATGGCGACGCACTGGTCGGCGTTCGGGCACGCCGTCATCTTCATCGGCGTCAACATCGGCGGGCTCGGCGCGCTGACCCTCGCGTCGCTGCTCGGCCTCGTGATCTCGAAGCGGCTGGGCCTGCGCGCCAAGCTGATCGCCGCTGGCGACACCAACCCGCTGCGATCGCACGGGGGCGTCGTCAACGAAGGACAGGCGGTTCGCCTCGGCGAGATCGGCCAGCTGCTGCGCGTCGTCGCCCTGTCGACCCTCGTCATCGAGGTGGTCGTCGCCGTGCTCCTCTACTTCCCGATCGTCTGGGCCGGGTACAGCTGGCTCGACGCCGCGTGGATCGCGCCGTACTACGCCGCGATGTCGTTCACGAACACGGGCTTCACGCCGACCGTGGGCGGACTCGAGTCGTTCCACACCGACTACTTCTTCCTGACCGTCCTCATGATCTCGGTGTTCCTCGGCAGCATCGGGTTCCCCGTCATCTACGCGCTCTCGCGGCAGCTCACCCAGCCGCACCGCTGGCCGCTGCACACGAAGCTCACGCTCATCACCACCGTCATCCTGTTCGTCGCGGGCGCGGCGGTGTTCCTGGTTCTCGAGTACGGCAACCCCGGGACCTGGGGCGAGAGCGATGCGTGGGACACGACCTTCCAGGCGTTCTTCCTCAGCGCCATGACCCGGTCCGGGGGCTTCTCCGTGATCGACCCCGGCGAGCTGTATGAGTCATCGATGCTCGCCGCGTCGATGCTCATGTTCGTCGGCGGCGGATCGGCGTCGACCGCGGGCGGCATCAAGGTGACGACCCTCGCCGTGCTGGCCCTCTCGGTGTGGTCGGAGGCCAAGGGCCGACGCAGCGTCGAGGTCTTCGGGCGGCGCATCCCCAGCGACGTGCAGCGCGTCGCCGTCGCGGTTCTCGCCTGGGGCGCCACGATCGTCGCCCTGTCGACCATCATCATCGCGCAGATCACCAAGGCACCCCTCGCCGAGGTGCTGTTCGACGTCATCTCCGCGTTCGCGACCGTGGGGCTCTCCACCGGCCTCACGGCGGACCTGCCCGACTCCGCCGTCTACGTGCTCGCCGTCACGGTCTTCATGGGGCGCGTTGGTACAGTGACCCTCGCCGCGGCCGTGGCCGCGACCTCCAAGTCGCAGCAGTACGCGCTGCCCGTCGAAAGGCCCATCGTTGGTTGAGCAGATCCGCAGCGACGCGCCCGTCCTCGTCATCGGACTCGGGCGCTTCGGCGCCGCCTGCGCGGGCGAGCTCGACCGCCTCGACCGCGACGTCCTCGCGATCGACGACAACCTCGATCTCGTGCAGAAATGGTCCGAGCGCGTCACGCACGCCGTGCAGGCGGATGCCCGCAGTCTCGAGGCGCTCCAGCAGATCGGCGCCGGCGACTTCCAGGTGGCCGTCGTGGCCGTCGGCTCGTCGATCGAGGCGTCGGTGCTCATCACCGCCAACCTCGTCGACCTCAAGGTGCCGCAGATCTGGGCGAAGGCCGTCTCGCAGTCGCACGGCAAGATCCTCGCCCGCGTGGGCGCGAATCACGTCATCTACCCCGAGCGGGAGGCAGGAGAGCGCGTCGCCCACCTCGTGAGCGGCCGCATGCTCGACTTCATCCGCTTCGACGACGACTTCGTGCTCGCGAAGATGTACCCGCCGCGGTTCATCCGAGGCAGGGGCCTCAACGAGTCGGGCGTCCGCTCGAAGTACAACGTGACCGTCGTCGGCGTGAAGAGCCCCGGCAAGCCGTTCCGCTACGCCGAGGCGAACACCGTCGTGACGAACCACGACCTCATCATCGTGTCCGGGACGAACGAGGACATCGAGCGCTTCGCCTCGCTCGACCGCTGAGCCGCGCCCTCAGCGCAGCTGCGCGAACGACTCGACGCGCCGGGTCGGCCCGACGACGAGCACGACGTCGCCCTCATGCAGGACCGTGTCGGCGTCGGCGTTGGCCCATTCGTTCGACGCGCCGCGGAACGCTGCGATCGTCACGCCGTGTCGCCGGCGCAGGTCGGTCTCGCCGAGCGGCACCCCCTGCACCTCGGCGGGAGCCGCCGTCTTGACGATCGCGTAGCCGCGATCGATCTCGAGGTAGTCCGAGGCGGCGCCACGGACGAGATGCGCGACACGGCGCCCCATGTCCTTCTCGGGATAGATGACGTGGTGCACGCCCAGCTGCTCGAGGATGCGGCCGTGCTGCTCGTCGACCGCCTTCGCCCAGATCACCGGGACGTTCAGCTGCAGCAGGAGCGAGGCGACGAGGATCGACGCCTTGATGTCGGTGCCGATCGCGAGCACGACGCGGTCGAACTCGTCGACGGCGAGCTGACGGAGGACCTCCTCCTTCGTCGCGTCCGCGCGCACCACCTGGGTGAGCTGCGCGTTGTGGTCCTGCACCACCTCCTCCGAGCCGTCGATCCCGAGGACCTCGGTGCCCGACGCCATCAGCTCGAGCGCGAGGGAGCTGCCGAACCGGCCGAGCCCGATGACGGCGACCGAGTCGGCCTCGGCGATGCGGCGAGACGTCTCGCCGAATGAGAGGAACCTGCCCATGGATTCGGTCCTTTCCGCCGGCGGCATCAGCCGATCGCCGGCCGCTCCTTCGGGAGCTCGTATGAGACGCGGCGCTCGCGCAGTGCGAGAGCCGAGCCGAGCGTGAGGGGGCCGATGCGGCCCAGGAACATCAGCGCGGCGAGGATGAGCTTCGCCGCGTCGGGCAGATCGGCCGTGATCCCGGTCGACAGCCCGACGGTCGCGAACGCCGACACGGCTTCGAAGAGGACCGCGTCGAGATCGAGCTCCGTCATCGTGAGGATCGCGATGACGCCGGCCATCACGGCGGCGATCGCCATGAGGACGACGGAGATCGCCTCGCGGTGCACCGCGCGGGACAGGCGCTTGCCGAAGACGTTGACGGCCGTGCCGCCGCGCAGCTCGGTCCAGAGGATGAAGAGGAGCACAGCGAAGGTCGTGATCTTGATGCCGCCCGCGGTTCCGGCCGGCCCGGCGCCGATGAACATGAGCACATCCATCCCGAGCCACGTCTCGTCGTGCATCTGGCCGATGTCGAGCGAGTTGAATCCAGCCGTCCGCACCTGCACCGCGTGGAAGAACCCGGCCAGGATGCGCGTCGCGGGGTCGAAGGCGCCCAGCGTGCCGGGGTTCTCCCACTCGATCACCGTGATGTACACCGTGCCGAGGACGAGCAGCACGACCGTGCCGGCGAGCACGATCCTCGTGTTCATCGTCCAGTGCAGGGGCCGCCCGATCTCGCGCCGCAGCTGCCGGAGCACGGGGAAGCCGAGCCCGCCGAGGATGATCGCGGCGCAGAGCGGGAGGCAGATCCACGGGTCGCCGACGAAGGACATGAGGTTGTCGCTGTACAGCGCGAAGCCGGCGTTGTTGAACGACGACACCGCATGGAACACCGCGAGCCACGCCGCCTCGCCCGCCGAGGACCCGTAGCCCACGACGAACCGGACGAACAGCAGCACGGCCACGACGCCCTCGATCGCGATCGACGTCACGAAGATGCCCCACGCGAGCCGCCGGACATCGCCCATGCCGTCGGCTTTCGCCTCCGCGACGGCGTTGAGCCGTGAGCGCACGCTGAGCTTGCGGGCGAGGACGATGCCGACGAGCGACGCGAACAGCATGATGCCGAGTCCGCCGAGGTGGATGAGCACCAGGATGACGACGAGTCCGAAGGGGCTCCAGTGAGCCGCCGTGTCGACGACCGTGAGGCCGGTCACGCAGAGCGCGGACGTCGCGGTGAACACCGCGTCGACGGGATCCGTGAACTCCCCCTCTGCGTTCGAGATCGGAAGCCAGAGGAGCGAGGTGCCGACCGCGAGCGCGAGCCCGAAACCGGTGGCGATCGCCTGCGCGGGAGCGAGGTGCCGGAGCCGTGCGCGGTGTCGCCGCGACGACGTCGCTGAGAAGAGCACGAGGAAGCACGATACTCCTGCTTCGCGCGGCGCACGGACGACGCGCACTCCCCCGCTCCCGTGGACGCCCTTGCCGTCATCGGCCGGTCGCCGCATGATGGCTCCGTGCCCGCCCCGCGCAGAGCCCCGAGCCGGATCGACGCCGACTGCGTCATCGCGGGCGGCGGGCCGGCGGGCCTCATGCTGGGCCTGCTGCTCGCGCGGGCAGGCGTCGACGTCGTCGTGCTGGAGAAGCACGCCGACTTCCTCCGCGATTTCCGCGGCGACACCATCCATCCGTCGACGCAGGAGGCGCTGCACGAGCTGGGCCTGCTCGACGAGTTCCTCGCCCTCCCCCACGCCGACACGGAGCGGATCACCGTGACCTGGCACGGCGAGGAGGGCGTCATCGCAGACTTCTCGCGTCTGCCGCTGCGTCGTCGCGTCATCACCTTCATGCCCCAGTGGGATTTCCTCGACCTGCTCGCCCGCGCGGGCGAGCAGGAGGCGCCCTACCGGCTGCTCCGGTCGACGCGCGTCGAGGGTCTGCTTCGCGACGCCGATCGCGTGACCGGCGTGCGGGCCGTCGGGCCGGATGGCCCGCTCGAGGTCCGCGCGCGGCTCGTCGTCGGGGCGGATGGCCGCGACTCGCGCGTCCGCGAGCGCGCGGGCCTCGTGCCGCGCGGGAAGGCCGCGGGCATGGACGTGCTGTGGTTCCGCCTGCCGAAGCGCGCCGGCGAGCGCCACCCCTTCGTGCAGGCGGGAGCGGGCATGATCATCGCGATCGACCGCGGCGACTTCCTCCAGGTCGCCCACGTCATCCCCGCGGGCGGCTGGCAGGGCAGCGCGGCGGATCTCGCGCGCATGCGCGACCGCATCGCGCGCATCTCCCCTCGCCTGTCAGAGGCGGTCTCCCGGCTGACACCCTCCGACGTGCACCTCCTGCGCGTGCGGATCGAGCGCCTGCGCCGGTGGTGGTCGGAGGGGCTGCTCTGCATCGGCGACGCCGCGCACGCCATGTCGCCGGCGGGCGGCGTCGGCATCAACCTCGCGCTGCAGGATGCGATCGCGGCCGCGCGGATCCTCACCCCGACCCTCCACGCGGGCGGTGCTGTGCCCGGCAGCGTCCTCCGCCGCGTGCAGCGGCGACGCGCGTTCCCGACGATCGTGACCCAGGCCATCCAGCGCCGGATGCAGGCGCCCCTCCTGGCCGAGCGCGCGCCCGGTGCGCCCCTGCCCCTGATGCTCCGCCTGCTGCGGGATCACCCGCGGCTGACCCACCTCACCGGGAGGTTCGTCGGGATGGGCGTGCGCCCCGAGCGCATCGGCCGCTGACGCGTCACGCGCCCGCGGCGAGCTCCTTCGCCCGCGCGATCGCGGCATCCGTCGCCGTCCGGAAGAGCTCGCTCAGGCGAGCCTCCTGCAGCACCGCGATCGCCCGCTCGGTCGTGCCCTTGGGGCTCGTCACCTGCCGACGCAGCTCGGCGGGGTCCTCCCCCGTCGCGTCGAGGAGCGCCGTCGCGCCGATGAACGTGCCCTCGGCCATCGCGCGCGCATCCGCATCCGCGAACCCCTGCGCGAGGGCCGCGCGCGTGAGCTCCTCGACGAGGAGGAAGACGTAGGCGGGCCCCGAACCCGAGATCGCCGAGAGCGCGTCGATGCGCTCCTCGGGCACCTCGATCACGGTGCCCACCGTCTCGAAGAGGCGGCGCACGACGCGCACATCCTCGTCGCTCGCGGCGGCGCCCCGAGCGAGGCCCGTGACGCCCTTGCCGACGCGCGCGGGGGTGTTCGGCATCGAGCGGAGCACCGCGGTCTCGGAGCCGAGGATGCTCTGGAAGGTGTCGAGCGTTACGCCCGCCGCGAGGCTCACGACGATCGCGTCGTCCCGGAGAGCGGGCCCGATCTCGCGGAGGAGGTCGGGCACCATCGCGGGCTTCACGCCGACGAGCACGATGCGCGCCTCCGACGCGGCACGCGCGTTGCCGTCGGGCTCGTCCTCGAGCGCGATGCTCGTGACCCCGGGGAGCGCGGCGAGCTCGGCCGCCTTCTGCGCCGAGCGGTTGGTCGCGAAGACGCCGCCGTCGACATCGAGTCCGCTCGCGACGAGGCCCCGCAGGATCGCACCGCCCATCGAGCCGGCACCGAGGAACGCGACGGAGGGGAGCGAGTCAGTCATGCGTCAATCCTAGGGATCGCGTGCGGCGCGCCGACGGGCGGGCGAGGCGCGAGCGCCCGCCTTAGACTGCGAGCATGAGCGCACACGGCGGTGGCAAGGCGATCCTGGCGGCCTTCGCGGCGAACATCGGGATCGCGATCGCGAAGTTCATCGGATGGATCATCTCGGGCTCCGCATCGATGCTCGCGGAGGCCATCCACTCGGTCGCCGACTCCGGCAACCAGCTCCTCCTCCTGCTCGGCGGACGCCGCGCGCGGCGAGCCGCCGACCGCGAGCACCCCTTCGGACACGGCCGCGAGCGCTACGTGTACGCGTTCGTCGTCGCGATCATCCTCTTCTCGGTCGGCGGGGTCTTCTCGCTCTACGAGGGAGTTGAGAAGCTCACCCACCCGCACGCGGTCGAGAACGCCTGGCTGCCGATCGCCATCCTCGTCATCGCGATCGGGCTCGAGAGCTTCTCGCTGCGGACCGCCGTCAAGGAGAGCAACGCGGTGCGCGAGCGCGGGCAGTCCTGGGCGTCGTTCATCCGCCGCGCGAAGGCGCCAGAGCTGCCCGTCGTCCTCCTCGAGGACTTCGCGGCGCTGATCGGCCTCACCCTCGCGCTCCTCGGCGTGGGCCTCACGGTGCTCACCGGCGACGCCGTCTTCGACGCGCTCGGCACCATCTGCATCGGCGTGCTCCTCATCCTCGTGGCGATCGTGCTCGGCATCGAGACGAAGAGCCTGCTCGTCGGCGAAGGCGCATCGGAGGCCGACTTCGAGCGGATCGTCGCCGCGATCGAGGCAGGGCCCGAGGTCGAGAAGCTCATCCACGTCAAGACGCTCTACGTCGGGCCCGAGGAGCTCATGGTGGCCGGCAAGGTCGGCCTCCCGCAGGACATCTCCGTGGCCGATGCGGCGCGCGACATCGATGCGGTCGAGGCGCGCATCCGCGAGGCCGTGCCGGCCGCGCGGATCATCTACCTCGAGACCGACGTCTATCGCGCTCCCCACGAGCCCGGTCCTCCGACGGAGGCCTTCATCCTCAAGTCCTCCGACTGACGGCTCCCTGCGCTGACAGACTGGGGCGCATGGAGTTCTGCGTCTTCACCGAGCCCCAGATGGGGGCCAGCTACGACACCCAGCTCGCGTTCGCGCAGCAGGCCGAGCGCGTCGGATTCGACGGCTTCTTCCGCTCGGACCACTATCTGACGATGGGCGGCGAGGGGCTGCCGGGGCCGACAGACGCCTGGACGACGCTCGCCGGCCTGGCGCGCGAGACGACCCGCCTCAGGCTCGGCACCCTCGTCTCGTCGGTCACCTACCGCTGGCCCGGGATCCTCGCGATCCAGGTCGCGCAGGTCGACGCGATGTCGGATGGCCGTGCCGAGCTCGGGCTCGGGACCGGCTGGTTCGAGGCGGAGCATCTCGCGTACGCGATCCCCTTCCCCCGGAAGCGGTTCGGGATGCTCGCCGAGCAGCTCGAGATCGTGAACGGCCTGTGGTCCACCCCGGTCGGCGAGCGCTACGGCTTCGAGGGAGAGCACTACCGGCTCGTCGACTCCCCCGCCCTGCCGAAGCCCGTGCAGGATCGGGTGCCCGTCATCGTGGGCGGCGCAGGCCTCACCCGGACGCCGGAGCTCGCGGCGCAGCACGCGACCGAGTTCAACATCGCCTTCCAGCCCGAGGACGTCATCGCCGACCGCTTCGCCCGCGTGCGCGCGGCGTGCGAGCGGATCGGACGGGACCCCGAGACGCTGAAGCTCAGCGTCGCGCTCACGACCCTCGCGGGCGGCAGCGAGGCCGACCTCGAGCGGCGCGCAGCAGCGACCCAGACCGACCTCGCGGCGTTCCGCGCGGGAGACGGCTTCGCCGGCTCCGCCGACGACATCGTCGCCAAGGCGACCCGGCTGAAGGAGCTCGGCGCGTCTCGGCTGTACTTCCAGCTGATGGACATGGGCGACCTCGATCACGTGGCGTATCTCGGCGAGGAGGTGCTGCCGCGCCTGCGCTGAGCGAATCGCCGTCAGGGTCTTGCATTCCGATATTTCAGTAGGCGAGGCTAGGGACTGCGCCCGACCGGCGCACCTCTCCCACCTGGGCTCCGGCCCGCAGAACAAAGGAAACGACCATGGCAGATCTCCTCGGCCTCCTCTCCGGACTCCTCGAGACGCTCCTCGGCCTCCTCGGCGGCCTCGGCATCTGAGCCCATCGCTCGAGAGTCCCCGCGGCGCGGCCGCGGGGACTCTCTGCGTTCAGCGGCGCTCGGCGAAGAAGGCGCGCAGGAGCGCCACGGCCTCGTCCTCGAGCACGCCGCCGACGACCTCCGCGCGGTGGGGAAGGCGCCGGTCCCGCACGACGTCGTACATCGATCCCGCGGCCCCTGCCTTCTCGTCCCACGCCCCGAAGACGAGCCGGCCGATGCGGGCCTGCAGGACCGCTCCCGCGCACATGACGCACGGCTCGAGCGTCACGACGAGCGTGCATCCCTCGAGGTTCCAGGATCCGATGGCCTCGGCCGCGCGGCGCATGGCGACGATCTCGGCGTGCGCCGCGGGGTCGTGCGTCTCCTCACGGAGGTTCCGCCCCTCGCCGAGCACCGCGCCATCCGCCCCGAGCACCACGGCTCCGACCGGGATGTCCCCGCGCTCCCCCGCCGCGTCGGCCAGCGCGAGCGCGCGGCGCATCGCGGACACGTCGGATGGCGAGGAATTCACCCTCCGAGCCTAGAACGGCCCAGGCTCTCTGCATCCGCGCAACCGCGTCCCGGTAGCCTTGCCCTATGCGCCTGCACGTCGCCGACCACCCGCTCATCACGCACAAGCTCACGGTGCTCCGCGACAAGGCAACGCCGTCGCCGGTCTTCCGTCAGCTGACCGAGGAGCTCATGACGCTCCTCGCCTACGAGGCCACGCGCAACGTGCGCGTCGAGCCGGTCACGATCGACACCCCCGTCACGCAGACGAAGGGCGTCCGGATCGCCGACCCGAAGCCGCTCGTCGTGCCGATCCTGCGCGCAGGGCTCGGCATGCTCGAGGGGATGACCAAGCTCGTCCCGACCGCGGAGGTCGGCTTCCTCGGCATCGTGCGGAACGAGGAGACCCTCCTTCCGACCACGTACGCCGAGCGCCTGCCCGACGACCTCAGCGACCGCCAGTGCTTCGTGCTCGACCCGATGCTCGCGACCGGCGGCTCGCTCGCCGCGGCGATCAAGTACCTCTTCGACCGCGGCGCGACCGAGGTCACCGCCGTGTGCCTTCTCGGCACCCCGGAGGGCGTCCACGCGATCGAGAGCCTCGTGGGCGACCGCGACATCACGCTCGTGCTCGGCGCGCTCGACGAGGGCCTCAACGAGCACGGGTACATCGTGCCGGGGCTCGGCGACGCGGGCGACCGCCTGTACGGCACGGTCTGAGCCGGGGCGGCTCGGGCCGCGCCTCAGTCCACGTCGAGCCGGTAGGCCCGTTCCTCGCCGTACGTCCGGAAGCCGGCGCGCGCGAGGATCGGCGCCGAGGTCGACACGCGCCCCTTGACGAGCGCGGTCGACGCGCCGAACGCGCGGGCGAGGCGGAGCCGCTCCGCGAGCACGGCCCGATACGCGCCGCGCCCGCGGTCGGAGGCGAGGGTGGCCGCACCCCAGAGGCGCGCGAACTCCCCGACGATCGTCGCGCCGCCCGTGCTCACGGGGCGGCCGTCGATGCGCGCGAGCACGCGGAACCCGCGCCCCGCGCTCCAATCCGCCTCGAGCTCGCGCAGCTCGGCGTCGAGCCCCGCCTCGTCGAGCGGCGCCTGCTCCCAGACCGGCACGTTGACCGCGTCGACGTCGCGCAGCTGCTCTCGTGTGCGCACCGTCTCGACCGCGACGCCCGGGGACTCCCCCGGCGTCGCCTCGTCGAGGGCGAGCGCGAAGACCGTGACGGTGTCCTCGTGCACCGCGCCGCGCCGGAGCAGCGCGTCCGCGAGCCCTGCCGGGCGGTCGGATGCGCCGACCCAGAAGGTCGTGCGCCGCTCGCCCCAGTCGCGGGCGCGCTCGAGCGCGGCGTCCACCGCCTCATCGGCTGTGCCCTCGCGGTCGAACGCCGAGACCCGCACCCCGCCGCCGAAGCGCGCGGGATAGCGCACGGCGACCATCCCGTCGACGACGTGATCGGAGTCGCGCGGCAGCCAGACCCACTCGGCGGCTGCGCGGCGGATGGCGTCGGCGTCGGTCATGCGCTCTCCTCCTGGGCCACGAGGCGGGCGAACGCGCTCATGCGCGCGACGCCGGCGGGCGTGTGAGGCAGGTCGTCGAGCAGGGCGGGCGAGTGCACGAGGTACGCCGCGACCATCGCGCGCGAGATCGCGACGTTGAGCCGGTTCTGGAGCAGCAGGAACTCCGTCCCGCGCGGGGCGTCTCTGCCCGAGGAGGCCGCGAGCGTCACGATCGAGAGCGCGGCCTCCTGCCCCTGGAACCGGTCGACGGTCCCGACGCGCACGCGCGGCCATCCGGCACGCTGCAGGGTCTGCTCGACGAGCTGCTGCTGGGCGTTGTACGGCGCGACGACGATGATGTCGTCCTCCGTGAGCGGGCGCGGCGGGCACGCGTGGGCGACGCCGTCGTCGTCGATGCGGATGTCGGTGAACGCCCGCCCGAGGACCTCGCCGACGATCCGCACGACCTCGTCGGCCTCGGCCTGGGACTCGGTCGCATCGCCCCGATGATGCACGGGCACCGCGTGCAGGCCCGGCGCGACGCCCTCGACCGACCGGCGCTCCGCGCCGGCGCGCGACGCGAGGCGCCCGGCGTAGGACAGGTGCGAGACGGCCTCGGACACCTCCGGATGCATGCGCCACGACCGCGCGAGGAAGTAGCCGTGCGTCTCCGGGAGCACCTGCTGGCCATCCATCACCCAGCCGAGGGCCGACGTGTCGACGGGCTCGGGATGCATCCCCTGGCTCACCTGCGGAAGCTGCTGCGGATCGCCGAGCAGCAGCAGGCTGCGCGCCGCCGTCGAGACCGCGATGGTCGACGCGAGCGAGAACTGGCCCGCCTCGTCGATGACGAGCAGGTCGAGCCCGCCGCGCGCGATGCGGCCGGTGTGCGTGAAGTCCCACGCGGTGCCGCCGACGACGTAGCCGCCCTGCTGCTCGGAGACGAAGCGGGTCACGCCGTTCTTGGGGATCAGCGTGAAGGCGGGGTCGCGCGGCTCGGCTCCGGACTTCGGCGCCTTCGCGACGCGCGAGCCGGGCACCCCCGCCGCGACGACGCGGTCGAGCATGTTCTCGACCACGGCGTGCGACTGCGCGACGACGCCGACCCGGTAGCCGTGCTCCATGACGAGGCGCGCGATGACGTGCGAGCCGACATACGTCTTGCCGGTGCCGGGAGGCCCCTGGACGGCGACGTAGGAGCGGTCGAGGCCGCGCACCGTCCGGACGATCGCGGACACGTCGTCGCCGTCGGACGGCGCGATCCCGGCACCGCGCGGCGGGATGCGGCGCAGGATGTCGGTGGCCGGGTCGGCCGGGAGCTCCCCCGCGTCGGCCGCGCGCACGACCGTCTCGGCCCATGCGTCGATGGCCCCCTGCTGGTTGCCGGCACGCGGCGGGGGTGAGGGGGTGAGGGCGACGGGAAGCTCCTGCCACGTCTCGCCGTCGGCCGCGCGCTCCTCGATGACGGCACCGTCGTCGAGGACCTCGATGACGCGTGCCTGGCGGGGCACGTGCACCCAGCGCGGGGAGGCCTGGTTCGGGAACGGAGCGGGTCGCGGATAGAGCAGGTACGGCTCGACGCCCTCGCTCAGTCGCGTTCCCGGCGCGAGCTCGCCGCGGAGCTCGACCACGCGGCGGACGGATCGCGCGCCCTCGGGCATCCCCCAGTCCTCGACGACGCGGCAGCGCGAGGCGTCGACGGCGAGGACATCGCGGGTGTCGAGCCAGAGGCCGAGCGGCTCCCGCAGCCGCTGGAAGTGCCCGTGCCAGAAGCTCTTCGCCTCGCGCGGGTAGTAGTCGATCGCGGCCGCCGCGAGACGCAGCGCGTCCTCGTCGGCGCTCGGTGCCGACAGCGGTTCTGCCGCCACGCGGGCATCGCGGCGCGCAGCGGCATGCGCGTCGAGCGCGAGCGCGAGCGGAGACGGCGCGTACGCGAGCTCGTCGGGCACCTCGGGCGGGGCAGGGGTCACGCCGGTCTCCCGTGCACGCTCGACGAGCCAGTCGCGCAGGCGCCGGGTCGAGACGCAGTCGTAGCGGTTGTAGTCGGCGAGGTCGTCGAGGATGGCCCGCGCGGCCGCCTCCTGCCCATCGGCCTGCAGGGCGCGCGCCTCGACGTAGCGGACGATCGAGTCGTCGCCCTTCTGCACGTCCTGCGTGCGCACCTCGTCGCCCATGTAGAGCGGCTCGAGCTTCTTGATCGAGTACGACCGCGAGCCGACGCGCAGGGCCCGGCGCACGATCGGGTAGAGGTCGACGAACAGCTCGTCGCGCAGCATCCGGTCGACGTCGGCCTCGCGCACACCGTGCCGAGCGGCCATCGCCGCCAGGTGCGTGGGCTCATACGGCGCGTAGTGGTAGATGTGCATGTCGGGATGCGCGGCCCTGCGCGCCGCGACGAAGTCGCAGAAGCGCTCGAGGGCGGCCTTCTCCTCCGCGAGGGTGTGCGCCCAGAGCGCGGAGTACTGCTCGCGCAGGTCGACCCATCCGAAGAGGTAGTCGATGCCCCAGACGGCGGCCGAGCCGACCTGCTCGCTGTAGAGCGGATCGCCCTCGAAGTCGAAGAACACGTCGCCCTGGCTCGGGCGGGGCATCGCGCCGAGCGCGAGCGGCTGCACGACCTCGTACGCGGGAACCGGGTGCGCATCGGCCGGCTCGTCGCCCGGCACGCCGGCGGGGCTCTGCAGCTGGAGGCGCGCCTGCGTGCGCAGCGACGCGAAGACGTCGGAGTTCATCCGCGCGGGCCCGGTCTCGGCCGCCGCGAGGTCGTCGATCGTGCGGATGCCGATGTCGCGCAGGCGAGCGCGCTGCGACGGGCGCATGCCCGCGACGAGCAGCAGGTCGCGATGCGCGACGACCTCGAGCTCGCAGGTCGCGCAGCGCCCGCACGCGGACACCTCGAGCTCGCCGCGCTCGTCGCCCCACGCGATCGCCTCGGCCGACGCGCCCCGCTCGATCCCGCGATCCGCGATGAGCGCCCGCAGGCGGCGACGGCGCACGTCGAACATCGGAAGCAGGTCGTCCACCCGGTGCGTCGACACCGAGCCGTCGCCGAGCAGGAGGTCGACCTCGTCGGAGGTCGGGATGCCGAGACGGCGCAGCTGATCGACGTATGCCGCGAGCTGCATGAGCGCCGTCACGCGGGCCGTGCGGGCGAGCTTGCTGTCCTGCACGCGCCAGCGGCCATCCGCCTCCTGCACGAGGAAGTCGGCGAATCCGACGAACTCGTCCGTGGTGAAGGCCGCCTGGAACAGCACCCGCGCATCCGACCGCAGCGCGTCGACCGTCTGGGCCGCCACGTCGGCGAGCGCCGCGGAGTCGGCCGACGACACCCGCTCGAGCTCGACCACCCCGGCGCCGAACTCCTGGCGGTAGCGCTCGAGGACGCGCTCCTCGTGGCGATCGCCGAGCCGGGCCGCGCGCTCGAGCATGGCGTCCTCCGGATCCTCGACGGCGGCGACGCGGCCGAGCTTCGCGTCGATCGCCCGCAGCCACGCGAACTCGCACTCGGCGGCGGCCTTGAGGTCGCTCGCGCTCCACACGAGGCGCTGCTCTGTCGGGATGAATCTCACACTCCGACGGTAGCCCGGGTCTCGGACATCCCCGTCCGCCGGCATGACACGATGGCTCTGATGCCCGCGAGCGGAGGAGACGGCATGGACGAGCGAACCGGCCCGTGGACCCGGCTGAGCGCCGCGGCCCATCCCCTCGGCGAGGGGTCGCGGCTCATCGACGGCGTCGTGCACTGGGTCGACCTCGAAGGCGGCGTTCTGCACGCCTGGACCCCCGAGGGCGGTGACGCCGCGACCCATCGGCTCGACCGCCCGGTCGGCTTCGCCGAGAAGGCGCCGGACGGACGCCTGCTCGCCGCGGCGGGGACGGGCATCGTCGAGCTCGACATCTTCGGGCGCCACACCGCTCTCGCCGACACCGGTCTCGACCCCGCCCGGCATCGCGTCAACGACGGGACCATCGCGCCCGACGGATCGCTGTGGTTCGGGACGATGGTCCGGGACGACTCCGACCCCGATGGCGCGGTCTGGCGCTGGGACGCGGGCACCGGCGAGGTGGCGCGCCTCGCGACCGGCATCGACATCCCGAACGGCCCGGCCTTCCATCCCGACGGCGAGACCGTGCTCATCGCCGACACCGTGGGCGGCCGCATCCTGCGCGCGCCGATCGCGGCGCCCGACCGCCTCGACGTGTTCGCCGCGGTCGACGGATCGCCCGACGGCCTGCACGTCGACGCGCAGGGACGCATCTGGAGCGCCGTGTACGACGGCGGGCGCCTCGACGTGTACCGAGCGGATGGCGCGCGGCTCGCGCGCATCGAGGTCCCGGCCGAGCACCCCACGAGCGTCCTCACGACGCCGGACGGCCGCGTCATCGTGACGAGCGCCGCGCAGGGGATGGACGAGCCGGGCCCGTTCGACGGGCACACGTTCGCCGCCGCGATCGCCGACGTGCTCGAGGCCTGAGCCCGGTCAGGCGGCGCGGGCGCCGCGGCCCGGCTCAGCGCCGCGCTGACCGCTTCTGCACGCCGCGCGCGAGGCCGGCGAGACCCGCGACGAGGATGACCGCGCCCGCGGCCAGGACGACGGTCACCGCGGTCGACACGGGGTCGGCCGTGAGGATCCAGTCGGCCACCGCCGCCTGGAGCGCGGCGTATCGCGTCGCGTCGAGCACCTGCCCCAGCCCGACGAGGGAGACGACGAGCATGAGCGCACCCCAGATGATCGCCGCCCAGCGGATGCGGGGCCGCTCGGCAGGCTCGGGGCCCGCGGCCGGGGCGCCCTCGGGGACGCGCTGCTCTTCGCTCATCGTGCACTCTCCTCGTCAGCGGACGGCGTCGGCTCGACCGCGCCGAACTCGGCCTCGTCGAGCACCCAGATCGACACCTCACCGCCCTCGGTCTGCGTGATGTCCACCGTGCGCAGGGGCGCATCCGCCTCGGCGCCGTCCTGCGCCCACTCGACGATCCCGTCGCGCGGCACCGGCAGGTCCTCCGACTCGTAGACGCCCGCGTCGCTCATCCGGGTCACCATGACGCGCGTGTCGTCGTCGGCGTGGATCCGGATGTCCGCCGCGACATCCGGAGGGACGGTCACCTGCGTGAAGCCGGCACGGCGGACGACCGTGGCGCTGCCCTCCCCGCTGCCGTCGGCCATCAGCCACAGCTCGAGGGAGCCGTAGGCGCGCGTCACCTCGTACGACGAGCCGTCGACGGCGATCGTCTGCCAGCTGTTCGCGCCGATCACGTTGTTCGCGCCGAGCGCCGTGCCGGCCCCTGCGGCGAGCGCGATCGCGGCGAGGGCCGCGAGCGCCCCGCTGCGGCGGCGCAGGGCCCCCGCGATGACCATCCCGCCGGCCGCGACCGCCGACATCGCGAAGGCGGCGGCCGCGAGCGCGGCCGAGGCGCGCTCGGGCTCGATCGGCCAGGTCCCTCCGCCGAGGACGACGAGGGCTGCGGCCGATCCCGCGACGAGGGCGAGCCCGAGGGTCGACGCGCCGAAGGCGAGGGAGATCCTCGGACGACTCGCCCTGCGGGCCGCGCGCACGCGCGCCGCCTCCTCCGCGAACGCGCGCGCGGCCTGCTGGCGGCGGGCGCGCTCCTCCTCGCGGGCGAGGCGCTCCGCGTCGGTCTGCTGCGCGCGCCACGCGTCGTGCTGCTCGCGCCACTCCTCGTGCTGGCGACGCCAGGCGTCGAAGTCGCCGTCGGCGGGCGGCTCGGGCGACGGAGCCGGCTCGAAGGGCGGGACGGCCGGCCCCCCGGCCGTCCCGCGCGCGGCGGGGGTTCCCTGCACCCCGCCGAGGCCCCCGCCCGACACGGGGGACGCGATGCGCCGGCCGGCCCAGATGCCGAGCGCGGCGATGGCCGCGACCGCCGCGAGCCCGACGAGGAGCGCGACGGGCGATCCGTACCCGAAGATCGCGGGCACGACGACGCCGAAGCCGATCCCCAGGATCGGGATGGCGGCGGCGACGCAGACGAGGACGATGAGCGCCGTCCGCCCCGGACCGAGCGCGGCCACGCCGCCCACGGGCCGCTCGCGCCGGACGAGCCAGAGCGCAAACGCGGCGACCGCCGCGACGACCGCGATCCAGAACGAGGCCTCGATGGCGGTCCAGACGATCCGGCCCGGGTACGCCAGGGCGAGGAAGTCCTCCATGAGCGTCGCGCTCGCCCAGCTGGCGAGTGCGCCGAAGCCGATCATGATCGCGATGCCGACGAGCGCCGGGCCCGAGCCGGTCCGCAGCCGGATCGCGATGTCGCCCCGCTCATCCGGGAGCAGCGCCCATCCGAGGGCGTACAGCCACAGCGCGGGGAACCCGAGCACCGCGGCGACGACGAAGATGCCCCGCACGATGACGGGGTCGGCGCCCGTGCGACGCGCGATCGCGGCGCACACGCCGCCGATCCAGCCCTCCGTGCGCACGAGGCCGAGCGATCGCACCCAGTCGAAGAACCCTCCTCCCGGACGACGCGACGGCGCCTCGACGGCGGGAGCGCCGCCATCCGCCCCCACGGCGCTCGTCATCTCGGTTCCCCGCGGTTCGCTCTCGGTCATGGTCCGATCCTCGCGCGCTGCGCGCCGGCGCCGCCATGAGGGATCACCCCGGTCCTCCCCTGATTCGCCCGCTCAGGGCGGCCCGCGCGTGGTTGCATGGGGGCATGACCGCCGCGCCTCCCGCCTCGCGCCTCGCGCGCTCGCGCAGCGCGGTCGTCGCGGGCGTCGCCGAGGGCGTCGCGCGGCACCTCGGATGGCGCGTGCCGGTCACGCGGCTCCTGTTCGCCGCGACGGCGGGCATCTGGGGCGCGGGCGCGCTCCTCTATCTGTGGCTCTGGGCCTTCACGCCCCTGCAGGATGGCGATGCGCGCGTCACGCGGCGGGCTCCCGTCGCGTGGATCCTCCTCGCGGGGGCGGCGCTGTTCCTCCTCGTCGCGCTCCAGATGAACTACTGGAGCCTCACTCAGGGCGTCCTCCCGCCCGCGAGCCTGCTCCCCGCGGTCTTCGCGATCGCGCTCGCGACCGCCGGGGGCGTGTGGTCGGCCGTCCTCGACCGGGTCGACCCGGCCCGCGGCCCCCAGCAGGACCTCCTCGTCCGCAGCATCGCGTCGGCCGTGCTCGCGGCCGTGGCCATCCTCATCCTCACCCGCACGGGCTCGGTCGCGGCCCAGCTCGCGCCGGTCATGCTCCTCATCGCGCTCGCGGCAGCGCTCGGCATCGCCGTCGTGTGGTCGTCGACCTGGATCGCGAGGTTCCGCGAGCTCCAGGCCGCGCGCATCCAGGGCATCCGCGAGGAGCAGCGCGCCGAGATGGCCGCGCACCTGCACGACTCCGTGCTGCAGACGCTCGCGCTCATCCAGAACCGCGCGGGCGCCTCGAGCGAGGTCGGCCGGATCGCCCGCGCCCAGGAGCGCGAGCTGCGGGCATGGCTCTACGACGACGACGCGCCCGCCGACAGCGACCTCGCGACCGATCTGCGCGACTACGCGACAGCGCTCGAGCTCGACTACGAGGTGGCGATCTCGGTCGTCTCGGCCGGGTCGTCGACCGAGCGGGCGAGCGGCGAGGTCGCCGCCGCGGCCCGCGAGGCGATGCTCAACGCGGCGCGCCACGCGGGCGGCGAGGTCTCGGTCTACATCGAGGGCGCCCCGGGAGCCGTCGACGTCTTCGTCCGCGACCGCGGTGCCGGGTTCGACCTCGACGCCGTTCCCGAGGACCGCTTCGGCGTGCGCGAGTCGATCGTCGGCCGCATGCGGCGCACGGGCGGGATGGCCTCGGTCACGCGCGGCGCGGGAGGCGTCGGCACGCAGGTGCACATCCGCTACCCTTCGGCAGGTGCCCGTGCCTGAGCTCACCGTCGTGATCGTCGACGACCACTCCATCTTCCGCTCGGGGCTGCGCGCCGACCTCGACGGCGCGCTCCGGGTCGTCGGCGAGGCCGCCGACGTGCCGTCCGCAGTCGCCGTGATCGCCGAGACCGCACCCGACGTCGTGCTCCTCGACGTGCACCTGCCCGGCGGCGCGGCCGGCAGCGCGGGCGGCGAGGACGTCCTGCGGCAGGCGTCGCCGCTCTCACCCGGAACCCGCTTCCTCGCCCTGAGCGTCTCCGACGCGGCGGAGGACGTCGTGCGGGTCATCCGCGCGGGCGCCCGCGGGTACATCACGAAGGGCGCGTCGGGAGCCGAGGTCTCCCGCGCGGTGCGGGTCGTCGCGTCCGGCGACGCGGTCTTCTCCCCGCGCCTGGCCGGATTCGTCATCGACGCCTTCGGCGCGGCCTCGGGCGAGACCGCGGTCGCCGACGACGAGCTCGACCGCCTCTCCGCGCGCGAGCAGGAGGTCATGCGGCTCATCGCCCGCGGCTACGCCTACAAGGAGGTCGCCGCCGAGCTCTTCATCTCGGTGAAGACCGTCGAGACGCACGTGTCGGCCGTGCTCCGCAAGCTCCAGCTCTCGTCGCGGCACGAGCTCACGGCGTGGGCGTCGGCGCGACGGCTGCTCTAGCCGCGATCGGGGCGGCCCACCGCCTCCGGTGACAGACTGGACGACGTGAGCGACTTCGACTTCGGCAGCGCATACGGCCACGGCTTCGCCCGCATCGCGGCGGCGACCATCCCGCTCGCGGTCGCGGACCCGGCCACGAACGCCCAGGCGGTCATCGAGACCGCCCGCGAGCTGAGCGACGACGCCGTCGCGGTCGCGGTGTACCCCGAGCTGTGCCTCTCGGGCTACGCGATCGACGACCTCGTGCTGCAGGACCCGCTCCTCGACGCGGTCGACGACGCGATCGCGACGATCGTCGCGGCCTCGGCCGATCTCTTCCCCGTGCTCGTCGTGGGCGCGCCCCTCCAGCGCGGCAGCCGCGTCTTCAACACGGCCGTCGTCATCCACCGCGGCGAGATCCTCGGCGTCGCGCCGAAGTCGTATCTGCCGACCTACCGCGAGTTCTACGAGCGCCGCTGGTACGCCCCGGGCGACGACCAGCGCGGCACGATCGCGGTCGCGGGTCGCGAGGTGCCGTTCGGCCCCGACCTCCTCTTCGAGGCGGCGGATGTGCCCGGCCTCGTCGTGCACGTCGAGGTGTGCGAGGACATGTGGGTGCCCGTTCCGCCCTCGTCGCTCGCGGCGCTCGCGGGCGCCACCGTGCTCCTCAATCTCTCCGGCAGCCCGATCACCATCGCGCGCGCCGACGATCGCCACCTGCTCTGCAAGTCGGCCTCGGCCCGATGCATCGCGGCCTACGCGTACGCCGCGGCCGGGCAGGGCGAGTCGACGAACGACGTCTCGTGGGACGGCCAGACGATGGTCTACGAGGTCGGCACCCTCCTCGCCGAGACCGAGCGCTTCCCGGATGGCGCGCGCCACTCCGTCGCGGACGTCGACCTCGACCGCATCCGGCAGGACCGCCTGCGCCAGGGGACGTTCGACGACAACCGCCGCACCTTCGCCGAGCAGACGCACTTCCGGACCGTCCGCTTCGAGGTGGATCCGCCGCGCGGCGACGTCGGCCTGCGGCGAGCGCTCGACCGGTTCCCCTTCGTGCCCGACGACCCCGCTCGTCTCGCGCAGGACTGCTACGAGGCGTTCAACATCCAGGTGTCGGGGCTCGTGCAGCGCCTGTCGGCGATCGGCAGCCCGAAGCCCGTCATCGGCGTGAGCGGCGGTCTCGACTCGACGCACGCGCTGCTCGTCATCGCCCGCGCGATGGACCGGATGGGCCGCCCGCGCAGCGACATCCTCGCCTACACGATGCCGGGATTCGCGACGAGCGAGCACACGAAATCGAACGCGATCGCCCTCGCGGAGTCGGTCGGCGCGACCATCGAGACCATCGACATCCGCCCGGCCGCGACCGAGATGCTCACCCGCATGGGCCATCCGTTCGGCCAGGGCGAGCCGGTCTACGACGTGACGTTCGAGAACGTGCAGGCGGGCCTGCGGACCGACTACCTCTTCCGGCTCGCGAACCACCACGGCGGCATCGTCGTCGGCACCGGCGACCTGTCCGAGATCGCCCTCGGCTGGGCGACCTACGGCGTGGGCGACCAGATGAGCCACTACTCGGTCAACCCCGGCGTCCCGAAGACCCTCATGCAGCACCTCATCCGCTGGGTCATCGCACACGGCGAGGGCGTGTCGGAGGCGGAGCGGAAGGTGCTGCAGTCGGTGCTCGACACCGAGATCAGCCCCGAGCTCGTGCCGGCCGGCCAGGACGGCAAGGTGCAGTCGACCGAGAGCACGATCGGTCCGTACGCCCTCCACGACTTCACGCTGTTCCACATCCTGCGCTACGGCATGCGGCCGTCGAAGATCGCCTTCCTCGCCGAGCGGGCGTGGGGCGACGCCGAGGCGGGCGCGTGGCCCCCCGGGTTCCCCGCGGAGGATCACTACGCCTACGACCTCGCGACCATCGTGAAGTGGGAGCAGGTCTTCCTCAAGCGCTTCTTCGGGTTCTCGCAGTTCAAGCGGTCGGCCATCCCGAACGGGCCGAAGGTGTCGCCCGCCGGCTCGCTCTCGCCACGCGGAGACTGGCGTGCGCCGTCCGACGGGAATGCGAGGGCCTGGCTCGCCGAGCTCAAGGCCGCGCTGCCCGACCTCGTCGAGTAGTCACTCGGGGTCGCGGTCGCGCAGGCCGACGCGATCCGGGATCTGCATCGCGAGGCCCGGGAGCCACGTCGCGGGATCCGGCCACGGGCGCGACGTCGGCAGGCTTCGGAGCATCCGCGCCGCCTGCTCGCGGCGCTCGGCCTCGGGCGCGTGCACGGGCACGATGCGCCGCGGCGCCCGGTGGCCGAGCGCGCCGCACCACCAGTGCCGCCAGATCTCGGGGGCCTCGTCGGGTTCGAGCACGAGGTAGTAGTCGGGCATGAGCGCGTCGCCGCGCTCGAACTGGCGGAGCGTGTCGCCGATCTCCGCCTCGAGCACGCCGAGGGTCGCGCGCTCCTCGAAGAGCTCGATCCACGCGGAGGCCACGTGCTCGAGCGGGTCGGCGTCGTGCACCACCCAGGGGGTGCCGGACGCCGAGATGCGATGCGCCGCGAGAGACGGCTCGGAACCGCGCAGCGAGAGCGCGGAGACGCCGTCGAGCGCATCGACGGAGGCGAGCACGTCGTCGGCACCGGGGCCGACGACGGCGACGATGGTTCCGGTCGTACCTTCCATGCCTCAATATATGCCGGGATCCGGATGCGAGGCCAGACCCCTCCGTCAACCCCGTGAGAGCCGGGCGCGACGGTCGTATCGTGGCGGCATGGACGGCTTCGCGGCGGTCGACTTCGCGTTCGCGCGCGAGGTGCTCCAGCGCGGCATCGCGGCGCTGTACCTCGTCGCGTTCCTCTCGACGCTCAACCAGTTCCGCGCGCTCCTCGGCGAGCACGGCCTGCTCCCGGCGCCCGAGCTGCTCGCGTGGGCGCGCTCCTCCGACCGCGCCGCCCGGGCGCTGCGGCCCACCCTGTTCCGATGGATCCGGTACACGGATCGCCGTCTCGTCGCGCTCTGCATCGGCGGGATGGCCGTCAGCGCGCTGATCGCGGCAGGCCTCCCCCAGCTCGGTCCGCCCTGGCTGCCGATGCTGTGCTTCCTCGCGATCTGGTTCGGCTACATGTCGATCGTCTCGATCGGTCAGACCTTCTACGGCTTCGGATGGGAGATGCTGCTCCTCGAGTCGGGCTTCCTCGCCGCGTTCCTCGGCTCGCACGACCAGCCGCCCGCGACGGCGATCATCGTCCTGTTCTGGTGGCTGCTGTTCCGGCTCGAGTTCGGCGCCGGCATGATCAAGATCCGCGGCGGACGCGAGTGGCGAGACCTCACGGCCCTGACCTACCACCACGAGACGCAGCCGATGCCGGGGCCCCTCAGCCGCCAGGCGCATCTGCTGCCGCGCTGGTTCCACAGGCTCGAGGTCGTGGGCAATCACATCGCGCAGCTCGCCGTGCCGTGGCTCGCGTTCGCGCCGCTCCTCGGGCTGTGGCTGCCCGACGCGATCCCGCTCCTCATCGGCGCGTGCGCGGCGGTCGTGATCATCGCGACGCAGCTCTGGCTCGTCCTCACGGGCAACTTCGCATGGCTGAACGCGGCGACGATCGTCCTCGCCTTCTCGGCCGTGGGCATCCCCGCGGGCGAGGAGCGCGGCGAGCTCCCCCTGCCCTGGCTCGTGGTCACCTCGGCCGTCGCGGTGCTCTGCGTCGTGCTGAGCGGGCAGCCGCTGCGCAACCTCTTCGCGCATCGGCAGCTCATGAACGCGAGCTTCAACCGCTGGAACCTCGCCAACGCGTACGGCGCCTTCGGCACGGTCACGAAGGAGCGCATCGAGTTCGTCGTCGAGGGCACGCTCGACGCGAATCCCGAGCACGCGCAGTGGCACGAGTACGGCTTCCGCGGGAAGCCCGGCGACGTGCGTCGCAGGCCCCCTCAGGTCGCTCCGTACCATCTGCGGCTCGACTGGCTGATGTGGTTCCTCCCGCTCGGCTACCGCATCGACGACTGGTTCCTCGTGTTCCTCGTGCGGCTGCTCGAAGCCGACCGTCCGACGCTCCGGCTCCTCGCGCGCGACCCGTTCCACGGCCAGCCGCCCCGCTTCGTCCGCGTCGTGACCTACCGCTACCGCTTCGCCTCGCGCGCCGAGAAGCGCGAGAGCGGAGACGTGTGGGTGCGCGACCGGCGCAGGACGCTCGTGCAGCCCGTGTCGCTGCACGACGTCGCGTGACGCCTGATCAGCTCTCCGCCCAGATCCGCCGCTCGTGCGCGACGCGGACGACCGCGTCGCGCACGAGCAGCACCGCAGGGCGCGACTCCCCCGCGGCCGTCACCGCGCACATCCGCCGCGACGCGAGGCGGCTGCGGATCGGCACGGACACGCAGCCTGCGGGGACGACCGGCTGCTCGGGCACGACCGCGAGGCCGAGCCCGGCCGTCACGAGACCGCGCACCGTGATGAGGTCCTCGCCCTCGAAGGCGATGCGGGGCGTCCGCTCGCTGCGCGCGAAGAGGGCGTCGAGCGAGTCCCGCAGCCCGAAGCCGCGCGCGAGCGTGACGATCGGCCACTCCGCGATCTCGGGCACCGAGACCGACGCGCGCCGCGCGAGCGGATGGTCATCGGGCAGGAGCGCGACGAGCGGCTGCTCGAACAGGGGCACGACCTCGATGTCGCCGCCGATCGCCGGGGTGTCGACGACGAGGGCCATGGCGACGCGACCCGCGTGCAGCTGATCGATGAGGAGCGAGCGCGCGCCCTGGTGCAGCTCGAAGCGCAGATCGGGGCGGTCGCGGCGCACGGCGCTCACGACCTCGGGGATGAAGCGCTCCCCGAGCGAGGTCTGGAAGGCGAGCGACACCGTCGACGAGGCCGCGCCCGTGACGGCGCCGACGCCGTCCTCGATGAGCTCGATCGCACGTCGGAACGCGGGCAGGAGCGTGCGCGCCGCGGCGGTCAGGCGGATGCCGCGGCCCTCCCTCTCGACGAGCGCGACGCCGAGGCGCTGCTCGAGGGTGCGGATGGCGCGGCTCACGTTGGGCTGCGGCATGCCGAGGCGCTCGGCGGCGGCCGTGACGTGCTCGGTCTCGCCGAGAGCGACGAGCACCGGCACGAGCGGGAGGACGCCGCGGATGCGATCCGGTTCCATGCCCTCATGGTATGCATCAAGCCGATCCGGTATTGGATCCGCATGCATCTGGCGGGCTAGCGTCGAGGGCATGACGGCGACCGCCTCCCTCCCGACAGCGAGGGAGTCCGCCGTGCCGACCGCGCGGCGCCTCTCGATCGCGATGTGGTGCGCGGGCATCGCGAGCTTCGCGCTCCTCCACGCCCCGCAGGGGCTCCTCACGTTCGTCGCCGCCGACCTCGGCCGCTCCGCCGCCGCCGTGGCCTGGATCATCTCGGGCGCGACGCTCGGCCTCGCCCTCTCGCTTCCGCTGTGGGCGGTGCTCGCGGCACGACGCGGGGTGGCGTGGTCGATGCGCGTCTCGGCGACGACGTCGGCGCTCATCGCGCTGCTCCTCCCGCTCGCGCCCAGCCTCGAGCTCCTCGTGGCGGGGCGGTTCCTGCAGGGCGCGGCGCTGGGCGGGATCCCGGCGCTGGCCGTCGCCCTCGTGCACGAGGTGATCTCGGGGCGCCGGGCCGCGGTCGTGGCGGGCGGCTACATCGCGGCGGCCTCGATCGGCGGGCTGTCCGGGCGGCTCGTCGCGCCGCTCCTCGCCGAGATCGGCGGATGGCGCCTCGGCCTGCTCCTCCTCGATCTCGTCGGCGCCGCGATCACGATCACGATGGCCGTCCTGCTGCCGCGCACGGCGCCATCCAGAGCCCCCGCCGGGCGCACGCTCCGGGTGTTCCTGCGGCAGCTGCGCGATGCGCGCCTGCGCGCGCTGTTCCTCATGGGCGGCATGCTGCTCGGGGCGATGATCGGCATGTACAACGCGATCACGTTCCGCCTCGAGGCCCCGCCCTACGCCCTGCCGGCTGCGGTCGTCTCCTTCGTGTTCCTCGCCTATCTCGGCGGGACGGCCGCCGCGCAGCTCTCCGGGCGCCTCTCGCTCCGCTTCGGCCTGCGCACGCCCCTGCTCGCGGGATGCGCGCTCATGCTCGCGGGCGCCCTGCTCACGGGCACGACCCCGCTGCCGCTCGTGATCACGGGCGTCGTTCTGCTCACGACGGGGATGTTCCTCGCGCACTCCGTCGCGAGCTCGGCCGTGGCGGGCTTCGCGGGCGCCGACCGCGCGAGCGCGGGGTCGATGTACAACGTCTTCTACTACGGCGGATCGAGCCTGTTCGGATGGCTCTGCAGCGCCGCGTGGGCGGCGTCCGGATGGCCCGCGGTCGTCATCGTCCTGGGCGCGCTCGCGATCGCGGCGGGCGGATGCGCACTCGCGGCCACGCGCCGCTGACGATCACCCGCGCGCGTTGTAGACCGTGATCGCGCCGGCGTCGACCGCCGCACGGTACGCGCGGAAGACCGCGACCGCGTCGTCCTTCGCGACGCCGTCGATCACGGCGATGCCACGGGCTTCGAAGGCCTCCGCCCAGTTGGCGACCATCGGGCCCTCGTCGAACGTCGTGATCTCCTCGCACTCGGGCCCCGATCCGGCGATCGCGAGGGTCGTGATGCCCGACCACATCGCTGCGCCGTAGCACTGCACGCACGGGCGCCAGTTCACGACGAGCTCGTGCCGAGGCTGGTCCGATGCGCCGAGGTCCCACGAGCCGACCCGCGCCTGAGCCATCCCGAGCGCCGTCACCTCGGCGTGCCCCGACGTGATGCCCGTGGACAGCACGACGTTCACGCCGACCGACACGATCCGGCCCGTGTCGGCCTCGGCGACGAGGGCCGCGAACGGGCCGCCGTTGCCCTCGCGCCAGTTGCGGTCGGCGAGCCGGTTGACGAGGGCCATGCGCTCCTCGAGGGTCGGGATGACATCGGGAACGTCGGCGAGCTCCTCCGCGATCCAGGCGGGAAGGGAGATCGTGTACGAGGTGGCGAGGGGTGGGAACTCCATGACGCCAGCATGCTCCACGCATGTGTCGGCCGTGTGACGGACCGCGGGCGGCCGACAGTTCATCCGCCGGAAACGACAGATTGTGCGGCAGCGCCCATGCCCGTGCATGAACATCGGTGGAATGGGTGGCGGCGTCTGCGCACCGAGGCGGGACGCCGGCCTCCGCCGAGGGAGGCCCGCATCAAGAGGAGAGAACACGTGGGTTCAACGAAGGCCAAGGCGCCGATGTCGAACAGGAGGTTCCTCGCGATCTGGATCCCGATCGTCGCGTTCGTGGCCGTCCTGGCCGTCGGCGCGAACATCGCGATCGGGATGTTCCGCGGGGCGATCGAATCGTTCATGGGCACCGGCACGTACGTCGTCAGCAACACCGCCGAGGGCGCTGAGCTCGACACGACCTACTACGAGAGCGATCACGCGACGCAGGACGACGCCAAGGCGGCGTCGGCCGAGCTCGTCGAGGACATCGCCGACGAGGGCATGACGCTCCTCAAGAACAGCGGCGCGCTGCCGCTCGAGACGGGCGCCGTGACGCTCCTCGGGCGTGGCGCCGCCGACCCCGTGTACGGCGGCTCCGGATCGGGAACCGCCGACACGCGCACGGCCGTGAACATCCGCCAGGGCATCGAGAACGCCGGCTTCACGGTCAACGACACGGTCTTCGACGAGCTCGCGGCCTTCGCCGAGGCGAACCCCGCAGCGGAGGGCGGCCGGACGAACATCGTCATGGACAAGCCCGAGGAGTCGAACTACAACATCGGCGAGATGCCGGTCGACGAGTACTCGCAGGACGCGCTCGACAGCTTCGCGGAGTACGGCGACGCGGCGATCGTCGTCATCGGACGCGCCGGCGGCGAGGGCGGAGACCTCGCCACCGACATGACCCCCTGGGACGAGACCGCCGAGCCGGGGCAGCACCAGCTCGAGCTCAACCAGGACGAGAAGGACCTCGTCGCCCTCGCCGAGGAGAACTTCGAGACCGTCGTGGTCGTCGTCAACGCGTCGACGTCGATGGAGCTCGGCATCCTCGAGGACGACCCCGCAGTCGACGGCATCGTGTTCGCCGGCTCGCCGGGTGTCTCGGGCTTCAACGCCCTCGGCAGCATCCTGAGCGGCGCGGTCAACCCGTCCGGTCACACCGTCGACGTCTTCTCGGCCGACTTCACGGCCGACCCGACGTTCGTCAACTTCGGGGACTTCGCCTACTCGAACCTCGAGGACGCGTACTTCGTGGACTACGAGGAGGGCATCTACAGCGGGTACCGCTACTACGAGACCGCCGCGGTCGAGGGCTTCATCGACTACGACGAGGCCGTCGTGTACCCGTTCGGCTACGGGCTGAGCTACACGACCTTCGACTGGAGCGTCGCGGACGCGCGCCTGGGCGAGGTCGACGGCGAGATCTCGATCGACGTCGACGTGACGAACACGGGCGACGTCGCCGGCAAGGACGTCGTCCAGCTCTACTACACCGCTCCCTACACCCCGGGCGGCATCGAGAAGGCCCACGTGGTGCTCGGCGACTTCGCGAAGACGGGGCTCCTCGAGCCCGGCGCGACGGAGACCGTCACGCTCACGCTCGCCGTCGAGGACATGGCCTCGTACGACGCGGCAGATGCGGCGGCCTACGTGCTCGAGCAGGGCGACTACGAGCTGAAGCTGCAGACCGACTCGCACAGCCTCAAGGACGGCATCGAGCCGCTCGTCTACACGGTCGACGAGACCGTCGTCTACACGGACGGACGCGCGAGCGACGAGGTCCCCGCGACCAACCGCTTCGACGACGTGACGGCCGCCTTCGAGGACGGCACCCGCACGGCGTTCTCGCGCGCGGATTTCGCGGGCACCTTCCCGACCGCTCCCGAGGGCGCCGACCTCGAGGCGAGCGAGGCGACGATCGCCGCGTACGAGCCGTTCGACGCCGCAGCCGCCGCGTCCGACGCCGAGGGCGCCGAGGCTCCGACGTGGAACGCCGACAACGACCTGTCCCTCGTCGATCTGCGCGGCCTGCCGTACGAGGACCCCGCGTGGGAGGAGCTCCTCGACCAGCTCGACCCCGACGAGGTGCTCACGCTCCTCACGTCGGGCGCGTACAACACGGCAGGGCTGCCGGAGATCGGCAAGATCCGCACGAACGACCTCGACGGCCCCGCGGGCTTCTCGTCGTTCATCAACCCCGACCTCTGGACCGGGACCGCGTTCCCCTCGGAGTACCTCATCGGCCAGACGTGGAGCCGCGACCTCGCGAACGCCATGGGCGTGGCCGTGGGCAACGAGGCGCTGCACATGGGCGCGAACGGCTGGTACGCCCCCGCGGTGAACCTGCACCGCTCGCCGTTCGCGGGCCGCAACTTCGAGTACTACTCGGAGGACCCGGTGCTCTCGGGCGCCCTCGCGACGCAGGTCGTCGACGGCGCGCTCACGAAGGGCGTGTACTCGTTCACGAAGCACTTCGCCATGAACGACCAGGAGACCAACCGCGTGAACGGCGGCGGGCTCTCGACCTGGGCGACCGAGCAGACCATCCGCGAGCTGTACCTCAAGCCGTTCGAGATGGTCGTGAAGGACGCGCGCGGCGAGGTCGAGTACTACGACGCGGATGGCGAGCTGCAGACGAGCGAGATCGGCTCGACCGCGATCATGAGCTCGTTCAACCGCATCGGCGCGACGTGGGCCGGCGGGTCGTCCGCGCTCATGCACGACGTCCTGCGCGAGGAGTGGGGCTTCCGCGGCTTCGCGATCACCGACTTCAACCTGTACGACTTCATGTACCCCGACCAGGCGTGGAACGCCAGGGGAACGGATCACATGCTGACGTTCGAGGGCTCGAAGACGATCGCGGACTCGACGAGCGCGGCCGCGCAGGACAACCTGCGGTACGCCATCCACAACGTGCTCTACACCGTGGCGAACTCCAACGCGGTGAACGGCATGGCCTCGGGTGCGACGCTCACGTACCAGCTGGCGGGCTGGGAGATCGGCGTCATCGTCGGGACGATCCTGCTCGCGCTGCTCGTCGTGGCCGGCGTGGTCTGGATGGTCGTGCGCGTGCGCCGTCACCGCGCTCGCCCGACCGTCGCCCCGGCCGACGCGGCGACGTACTGACCCAGCCATGAACCGGGGCCGGGAGGGCGACCTCCCGGCCCCGCACAGGAAGACCTCATCGTGAACGACACACCGGCGCTCCTCGCCCAGCTCACCCTCCTCGAGAAGGCCGCCCTGCTGAGCGGTCAGAACACCTGGCAGACGCGCGCGATCGCGCGTCTCGGCATCCCCGCGATCTGGATGTCGGATGGCCCGCACGGTGTGCGCAAGCAAGTCGGCTCCGCGGACCACCTCGGTCTCAACGCCTCCGAGCCGGCGACCTGCTTCCCGACCGCGGCCACGATCGCCAACAGCTGGGACGAGGAGCTCGCCGCCGAGATCGGCCGAGCGCTCGGTGCGGAGGCGTCCGCCCAGGGCGTGCACGTGCTGCTCGGGCCGGGTCTCAACATCAAGCGCAGCCCGCTCGGCGGGCGCAGCTTCGAGTACTTCTCCGAGGACCCCGAGCTCGCGGGGCGCCTCGCCGCCGCGTACGTGCGCGGCATCCAGGAGCAGGGCGTCGCCGCGACGCCCAAGCACTTCGCCGTCAACAGCCAGGAGCTGCGCCGGATGGTGAGCGACTCGGTCGTCGACGAGCGGACCCTGCGCGAGATCTACCTGACCGCGTTCGAGATCGTCGTCGAGGACGCGGCGCCGTGGGCGATCATGTCGTCGTACAACCTCGTGAACGGCGCCTACGCGCACGAGAACGCGCATCTTCTCGCCGAGATCCTCCGCGAGGAGTGGGGCTTCGACGGCGCGGTCGTCTCCGACTGGGGTGGCGGCAACGACGCCGTCGCCGCCGTGCGCGCGGGCGGCTCGATCGAGATGCCCTCGCCCGGGTTCGACTCGGCCCGTCAGATCGTCGCCGCCGTCGAGCGCGGCGAGCTCGCCGAGGCGGACCTCGATGCGCGGGTCGCCGAGATCCTCGACCTCGTGCGGCGCGTCACGACGCGGACGACGCGCGCCCGATCGCGCTTCGACGCCGACGCGCACCACGCCCTCGCCCGACGCGCGGCGGCCGAGTCGGCCGTCCTCCTGCGCAATGAGGGCGGGCTCCTCCCCCTCTCGTCCGGCACGCGCGTCGCGCTCATCGGCGACTTCGCCGAGACCCCGCGCTACCAGGGCGCGGGATCGTCGGCGGTCAACGCCACCCGCGTGACGAACCTGCGGGATGCGCTCGCCGACAGCGACCTCGAGGTGCTCTCGTTCTCGCCGGGGTTCCGCCGGGACGGCCTCCCCGACGCCGCGCTCCTCGCAGGCGCCGTCGCCGCGGCGCGCGAGGCCGAGGTCGCGGTCCTCGCGCTCGGCCTCCCCGAGATCTCCGAGTCGGAGGGGCTCGACCGCGGCTCCCTCGCGCTGCCCGCGGCGCAGGTCGACGTGCTGCGCGCTGTCGCGGCCGCGAATCCGCGCACGGTGGTCGTGCTGAGCGCGGGCGGCGTCGTCGAGACGCCGTGGGCGGATGACGCGGCGGCTCTCGTGCACGCATACCTCGGCGGACAGGCCGGTGCGGAGGGGCTCGCCGACGTGCTGACCGGAGCCGTCAACCCCGGCGGTCGCCTCGCCGAGACCGTCCCGTACCGCCTCGCCGACACGCCGACCGCCGGACGCTTCCCGAGCGTCGACCGCACCGCCGAGTACCGCGAGGGCCCCTTCGTCGGCTACCGCTACTACGAGACCGCGGGCGTCGATGTCGCGTTCCCCTTCGGATTCGGACTGAGCTACACGACGTTCGCGTACTCCGACCTGCAGGTGGGCGACGACGCGGTCTCGTTCACCGTGACGAACACGGGCGGCGTCGCAGGCGCCGACGTGGCGCAGGTCTACGTCGGCCGCCGCGGCACGGGCGGCGTCCCGCGCGCGGTGCGCGAGCTCAAGGGCTTCCGCAAGGTGCGGCTCGCGGCCGGCGAGTCCGCGCGGATCACCGTGCCGCTCGGCGCGCGCGCCTTCCGGTTCTTCGACGTCCGCACGGGCGCCTGGCAGATCGAGGAGGGCGACTACCTCGTGCAGGTGGGCCCGAATGTGCGCGATCTGCCGCTCGAGGCCGTCGTGCCCATCGGGGGCACCGTGCCGCAGCGGGCGCCGGAGGCAGCACTCGCCGTCTATGCCACGGGACGCGTGCACGACGTCTCCGACGCGGACTTCACCGCGCTGCTCGGCCGCCCGCGCCCGGACTCGGAATGGGGCGACGGCCCGCTCGGGGTGAACGATCCGATCGATCGGCTCCGCGTCGCCCGCAGCCCCCTCGCGCGCCTTGTGTTCCGGATCGTCGACGGTCGTCGGCGCAAGGCCGAGGCGTCCGGGGAGCCCGACCTCAACATCCTCTTCCTCTTCAACGGGCCGTTCCGCGTCATCTCGAAGATGAGCGGCGGCCTCGCGACGAGCCGGCTCACCGACGCGCTGCTCACCCTCGTCAACGGGCAGACGATCCGCGGTCTGGGCCGCGTCGTGGCCGCCTTCTTCCGCGGACGCCGGGAGGAGAGGCGCACCCGCGACGCCTTCCTCTCCGCCGCCGACGCACCCACCTCGAACAGGAGCGCATGATGTTCACCGCGATCAAGGACTGGTGGCGAGGCTTCCAGGACCGGCACCCCGAGCTGTCGAAGTTCCTCATGTTCTTCGTGCTCTCGAACGGCGTGACGGTGCTGCAGCTCGCGCTCATGCCGATCTTCCGATGGGCGTTCGACAGCTTCACGGGTCTCGTCGGGGTCGACTTCCAGGTGCTCCCGGTCGGCTCGAACGTCGACGGCTCGACGTACTTCATGTTCGACTACGCGGCCGGCGCCCTCCCTGAAGGGGGCGGCGGTCTCGCCTACTTCCTGGCCGTCCAGATCACGCTGCTCATCGCGCAGGTCATCAACTTCTTCCTCCAGCGCAACATCACGTTCAAGTCGAACACCTCACCGTGGGTCGCGGCAGGATGGTACGCGCTCGCCTATGTCGTCATCACGTTCGTCGCGGCTGCCGCGCAGGGGTTCTACAAGGCCCCGATCTACGACCTCCTCATCGGGATGTGGGGCGGCACGGGCGAGGTCGTGGCCGACGTCGCGACGATGATCATCAACTCGGCGATCTCGTTCTGGGTCTTCTACCCGATCTTCAAGCTGATCTTCCGCCAGACGCCCGACGCCGCCGCCGTGGCCGCGCCCACCGCCCAGGCAGACTAGAGCCATGCCCCTCCTCTCGATCGTGGTCCCCGCCTACAACGCGGCTGACCACCTTCACCGTGCCCTCGTCCCCCTTCTGCGGATGCGGCACGACATCGAGGTGATCGTCGTCGACGACGGATCGACCGACGCCACCGCCGAGATCGCCGACGACTACGCGCGTCGGCGCCCCGACGTGTTCCGGGCCATCCATCAGCCGAACCGGGGGCACGGCGGGGCGATCAACACCGGTCTCGCCGAGGCCCGCGGCACGTACCTCAAGGTGCTCGACGCCGACGACTGGCTCAGCATCCCCGCTCTCGAGCAGGTGCTGCAGATCCTGCGCACCCTCGAGGAGTGCGGCGGCGTCGACGCCGTGTTCACCGACTACGTGCACGACCGCGTCGGCAAGTCGAACCGCGTCTCCCGGTTCGACAGCGTCTTCCCCGCGGGACGGGTCTTCGAATGGGGCGACACCGAGCGGTTCAGCCGTCGCCAGTACCTCATGATGCACGCGATCATCTACCGCACCGAGATGGTGCGGGCATCCGGCCTCCGGCTGCCCGAGAACACCTTCTACGTCGACAACCTCTACGTCGTCGTGCCCCTCGCGCGCGTGCGGAGCATGTACTACCTGCCGGTGAAGCTCTACCACTACGTCATCGGCCGCGAGGGGCAGTCGGTCGAGGCCGACACGATGCTGCGCCGCGTCGACCAGCAGCTGCGGGTGAACCGCCTCGCCCTGCGCGCGCTCCCCTCTCCCGCCGAGGTCGCGACCGGAGAGGTGCCGGCGCCCCTGTACGCCGCGCTGCTGCACTACATCGAGGCTATCTGCGCGGTCACCTCCGCCACTCTCGCGCGAGGAGGAACGCGTGCGCACCTCGCTCAGCGCGACGCCTTCTGGCGCGAGGTCAAGGCGGAGAGCCCGTGGGTCTACACGAGGCTCCGACGGAGCTTCATGGGCGCAAGCAGCAACCTGCCCGGTCATGCCGGGCGCCGCGTGACCTCGCTCGCGTACAGCGTCGCGCGCCGGGTCGTCGGTTTCAGCTGATCCGAGGAGGGAGAGAGATGATCCGCATCGCCGTCGTCGAGGACGACCCGGGGAGCATCGACCGTCTCCTCTCGCACCTCGACCGGTTCCAGCGCGAGCACGACGAGCGGTTCCACATCGGCGCGTTCCATGACGGCGCGGACATCCTCGACGACTACCGGCCCGACTGGGATGTCCTCCTCCTCGACATCCAGATGGAGCGCGTGGACGGCATGACCGCCGCCCGCCGCATCCGCGAGGTGGACGGCGAGGTCATCATCGTGTTCGTGACGAGCTCGCCTCAGTACGCGATCAGCGGATACGAGGTCGACGCGCTCAGCTACCTCCTCAAGCCGGTGTCCTACGCCGCCTTCGAGCAGGAGATGGAGCGGTGCCTCGTCCGCCTGCGGCGGCGCGAGCGCCGTCACCTCCTCTTCTCGACCACCGACGGGGCGCGCCACCGCGTCGACGTCGCCGACATCGTCTACCTCGAGAGCGCGAAGCACAACGTGCTGATCCACACGCTCGAGACCGACCACACGGTGGTCGCGACGCTCAAGGCCATGGAGGCCGAGCTCGCGGACGAGGGCTTCCACCGGTGCAACAGCGGATACCTCGTCAATCTGCGCCACGTCACGGGCGTCGAGGGCAGCGACTGCCGGATGCGCGGCGGCGCGCGGCTGCAGATCAGCCGTCCGCGCAAGAAGGACTTCCTCGCGGCGCTCGCGAGCTACATCGGCTCGCGCGGGATCACGGCATGAGCGACGTCGTCACGAGCGAGCTCGCCGAGATCCCCCGCCTGTTCACCGCTCTCGCCGAGTGGGGCGCCTGCGTGGTGTTCATCGCGATCGTCCGCCGGCGCATGCGGTGGCTCCCGACCGTCGGCGTCGCCCTGGCCGGGCTCGCGGCTCTCGTCGGCCTGCAGCTGTGGGCAGACACCCTCCCTCTCGCGCTGTGGATCCCCGGCATGCTCGGCGCCGCGCTCACGATGTTCGCGCTCCTCTTCGCGTCGCTGCGGATCACCGCGGTGACGGCGGGGTACCTGACAGCGCGGGCGTTCGTGCTCGCCGAGTTCGTCGCGTCGCTGCACTGGCAGCTCGAGCGCTTCTACCTGCCCGACGCCGAGGGCGTCGCGCGGGCGGCGTTCCTCGCCCTCGTCTACGGCGGCGTGCTCGTGCTCGCCTGGCTCGCCGAGCGCCGGCATCTCACGCGCGGCGCGGAGATCGAGGTCGGATGGCGCGAGCTCGTGAGCGCGCTGGCGATCGCCGCAGCGACCTTCGGGATCTCGAACCTCAGCTTCGCCAACGCCAACACCCCGTTCAGCAGCCGGCTCGGCCCCGAGATCTTCTACATCCGCACGCTCGTGGACCTCTGCGGCTACATCGCGCTCTACGTGCAGCACGAGGTGCGCCGCGAGATGCAGACCCGGCGCGACGCGGAGGCGATGTCGCAGCTGCTCCGGAGCCAGCACGACCAGTACGAGCTCTCGCGACGCGCGATCGACGAGGTGAGCCGCAAGTACCACGACATGAAGCACCACCTCGATGCGCTGCGGGCCGAGACCGATCCGGGGCTGCGCGAGCGGATGCTCGACGACCTCGAGGAGTCCATCCGCGACTACGGGGCACAGGTGCGCACGGGCAACCGCGTGGTCGACGTGGTCCTCACCGGCAAGCGCCTGCGCGCCAACGAGGACGGAGTCGACGTCTCGTACGTGGCAGATGGCCGGCTGCTCGACTTCATGAGCCCGCTCGACGTGACGGCGGTGCTGGGGAACGCCCTCGACAACGCCATCGAGGCGACGAAGCGCATCGCGGACGCCGATGAGCGCCTCGTGCGGGTCGCCCTCTTCGCGCAGGACGACTTCGTGATGCTGCGCGTCGAGAACACCTTCGACGGCATCGTGAAGCGCTCGGATGGCCGGATCGTCTCACGCAAGCGCGAGGCCGGCCACGGCTACGGTCTGCGGAACATCGAGGCGGCCGTCGAGCGGTACGGCGGCTCGCTCTCGATCAGCGCGGACGAGCGCTGGTTCTCGCTGCGCGCGCTCTTCCCGCGCTGAGCGTTCCGGGCTCGGCGGTGCTCAGTCGCGCCGCGAGCTCACGAGCGACCGCAGCACGAAGAAGACGACCACGGCCACGACGGCGACGACCGCGAGCTTGAAGATCCAGAACATCACCGAGAACAGGATGTTCACGAGCCACCACGCGATGACGACCGCGGCGATGACGCCCAGGACTGTCCAGATGGTGCTCTTGTTCATGACTCCAGCCTAGGGCCCGCCGATCAGCAGGCCACCCGGTACCGGGTCGGCCCGCCACGACGCGGCGTGCGCGTGTGGTCGAGCCAGGGCGGCGGGATGAACCACGGCACCGCGTCGACCCCGGCGCCATCGATGCGGATATCCCATCCGTCGTCGTGGATCCGATGATGACAGGCCACGCACAGGAGGATCCCGTTATCGAGATCGGTCCTTCCTCCCCGCGACCACCACTCGATGTGGTGCACCACAGCGTGCCCGGGCGGGGCGCCGCAGAATGCGCACTCCTCGTCGCGGATGGAGATCGCGAGCTTCTGCTTCGGAGTGAAGAGGCGCTCTCTGCGTCCGAGGTCGAGGATCTCGCTCTTGCCGCCGAGCACGCACGGGATGATCTGCGCATCGACCGCCATGCGCCGCACCGCCTTGGCGGTCACGGGCTGCTCGATTCCGTCGATGGTCGCCATGCCGCCGCCCGACGCATCGCCGTTCTGCTCATCGAGTGCCGCGCGGAAGGTGTCGTAGTCCATCCGCACGACCATCGTGGCGATGGGGCGGGTCGGAATGGCGGTGCAGCCGAGCGCATGCCGCGCGACGTCGGCGAGGATGTCGATCTGCATCTGCAGCCGCGTGCGACGATCGCGGCGCGCCTCGTCGGGCTCGTGTTCGTTCGCGCGCATCCGCTGCGTCACCATGCCGTCGAGCAGCGCGACGATCGGCGCCGCCGTCTCGGGGTCGGCGCGTCCCGTGAAGGACACCGAGCCGTCGCGCTCGGTGCGCCACGCGAGCATGCGCCGATCGCGGCGATCCTGCTCTCGGTCTTCTGCGCCATCCGGATCGAGCCGCATCTCGGCATCGAGCAGCAGGCGCCGCAGCTCGTCACTCGTGAGCCCGGGGGCCTGCGCGACGAGGATCGACTCCATCTCGTCGCAGGCCGCCGTGCCGGCGCGCACGACCACCCGGTCGAGCATGCCGACGATGGCCTCCGCTGCGGCGAGGCCGAGGGCGCCGGACCGAAGCGCCTCGGCGACATGCGGGTGCTTCGCGGGCAGCCGCTCCCCGACGAGGCTCATCCGCGGCGCGATCGCCTCGCCGACGCGCATGAGCCGAGCAGCCTCGCCCGTCGTCACACCCGTCGTGGCCGAGAGCAGGGTGCCCGGCGAGGAGTACCCCTGCCTGCGCGCGAACCCGTCCTTGCCGAGCTCGCGGCGCGACTGCCGGGCGATCTCTCCCGAGGCCGCGGCGAGCGACGCGTCGACGCTCCGCCGGAGGGCGCCGAGCACATCGGTCAGCGCCCTCAGCTCGTCCGGAGCGAGACCATCCACATCGAGGTCAGCGACGTCGGCACGCAGGGCCGCCAGGCTCTCGCTGAGTGCTGATGTCATCATCGACATGACTCCATAGTAGTTCTGTTCGATTGGCCGCGCAAGAGTTTTTAGAAGTTTTCTTCGGGTTTGGTCGCACACGATCGCGCGTCCCTCCCCCGCGAACGCAGCCGCAGCATCCGCTGATCTCCCCGTGATCCGCGCCCCGACCATCCGACCGCTCATAGTCTGGAAGCCGGATCGACGAACGACTGGAGGCACCATGGCACGGATCGGCACGAGCGAGCTCGACGTCTTCCCCCTGAATCTCGGCGGAAACGTGTTCGGGTGGACGGCAGACCGCGACGAGTCGTTCCGCATCCTCGACGCCTTCGTCGAAGGAGGCGGCGACTTCATCGACACGGCCGATTCGTACAGCGCGTGGGTTCCCGGCAACAGCGGCGGCGACAGCGAGCGGATCATCGGAGCCTGGCTCGCCGATCGCAAGCCGCAGGGCGTGACCGTCGCGACGAAGGTCAGCCAGCACCCCGACTTCCGCGGCCTCTCCGCCGCCAACGTCCGCGCCGCCGCGGAGGCGTCCATCGAGCGCCTCGGCGTCGAGTCGATCGATCTCTACTACGCGCACTTCGACGACGAGTCGACGCCGCTCGAGGAGACCGTCGCGGCGTTCGGCGAGCTCGTGCAGGACGGCCTCGTTCAGTACACCGCGATCTCGAACTACACGCCCGAGCGCATCCGCGAGTGGATCCGCATCGCGCGCGAGATCGGCGCCCCTGACCCGGTCGCCGTGCAGCCCCACTACAACCTCGTCGAGCGCGGCATCGAGCAGACGATCCTCCCTCTCGCCGAGGAGTTCCACCTCGGCGTCCTGCCCTACTTCTCCCTTGCGAAGGGCTTCCTCGCGGGCAAGTACCGCTCGGCGGCCGACGCCGGCTCTCCGCGTGCGGGCGCTGCGAAGGAGTACATCTCCGAGAAGAACCTCGCGCTCATCGACGGCATCGAGCGGATCGCGCAGGCCCACGGGGTGTCGATCGCGACGATCTCGCTCGCGTGGCTTCGGTCGCGCCCCACCGTCGTCGCCCCGATCGCGTCGGCGTCGCGCGTCGACCAGGTGGCGGATCTCCTCGCCGCCGGACGCCTCGAGCTCGCGCCGGAGGAGATCGCAGAACTCGACCGCCTGTCCGCCTAGCGGCCCGCAGCGCCACCCGCGCGCGATGGCAGGATGAGCGGGATGGCTCCCGCGACCGACGACGAACTGCGACTCCTTCGCGAGCAGGCCTTCGGGCGTGGGGCGGACGGCGCGACGCGCGCCGCCGCGCTCGCCCGCCTCGCGGAACTCGACGGTGCGGCCCGGGCCGCGAAAGTCGATACCGCGGGTGACGAGGGCGTCGCGGCTGCTTCCCCTTCGCTCGCGGCGGACGCGGCGCGGCCCGGTGCGGCAGCGGACACGCAGAGCGCGGCATCGGAGGGCGATCCAGCACTGTCCGCTCCGGCGGATGGCGTGTCGGGATGGCGATGGATCGAACGGCTTGCGGCGCGCGTGCGCGGGCTTCCCACGATCAGACTCCTCGCCCTCTGGGCTGCATCGCTCGTCCTCGCCGTCGCGGTCACCCTCGGGGGCGTGGCCGCTGTATCGAGCATCGACGTGCACCGGGTCGCCGTGCTGCACGTCGACCCGGACGGCGAGCTGCCGCCGGAACTCGATATGCCGGGAGATGTCACGGTCTTCGAGGAGTTCCACAGCATCAGCTTCGTGACCTACCCGCTCAGCGGTTCGGGGCGCACGGCAGGCGGTACACGGTGCATGCAGGCATCAGCTCCGCTCCCCGATGACGGAGCGCGGTACTTCTTCGGGCTCGCGGCCTGTGCGTTCGGGCCATTCCCCGCGACCATCGCGACAATGATCGACGAAAGCGCGCCGGCGCCGCTTCGCGACATCTTCCCCGTCGGAACCGCTCTCCAGTTCGAGCTGTCCGGAGATCAGATCATCGTCCGAGCGGACTGACGGTCTCCTGGGTCACGGTGCTCCAGCCCTGAGGCGTGCGATCGACGCGCAGCTGCGCGGGGATCTGCTCCTTCATCGCCTCGACGTGGCTGATCACGCCCACGGTGCGGCCGCCCTCGCGGAGGCCGTCGAGCGTGCGCATCGCGACCTCGAGCGTCTCGCTGTCAAGTGATCCGAAGCCCTCGTCGATGAAGAGGGTGTCGAGCGTGATCCCCCCTGCGCGGTTCGTCACGACCTCGGCGAGGCCGAGCGCGAGAGCGAGGGAGGCGAGGAACGTCTCTCCGCCCGAGAGCGATCGAGGTGACCGCGGCTGCCCCGTGAAGCGGTCGAGCACCTCGAGCCCGAGGCCGCTCGCCGCGTTGCGGTATGCGAGCGCGTCGGTGTGCTGGAGCGCGTAGCGGCCATCCGACATCTCGTCGAGGCGGCGGTTGGCGGCTTCGACGATGCCCTCGAGCTCGGCCGCGAGGACGAACGTCTCGAGGTCCATCTTCTTCATGTTCCGCCCGGCGACGGCGTCGGCCAGGTCGCGGATGATCGTCGCCTCGCGCACCGCGGCGGCGATGCTCTCATGCGCCTCCTGCGCCCGGCGGAGCGCGTCCTGCAGCGCTGCAGCGAGTTGACGCATCGACGACAGGTGCGCGACAGCCGCGTCGCGGGCGTCGTCGGCCGCGGCGAGCGCGGCCTGCGCGCCGTCGACGTCGATCGGCTCCTCGGGCAGCACGAGGAACTCGAGCTCCATGAGCGCGGCCTTCGTGCTGCGCAGATCGCCGTCGTGGGTGCTGATCCGCTGCTCGAGCTGCTCCTGCGCGGCGACGTCGCGGATGGCCGTGCGCGCGCTCTCGACATCGGCGAAGCCCGCGTCGCGGACGGCCCGATCGAGCGCCTCGGCCGCCTCTGTCGCGGCTCGCTCCGCACGAAGCGCATCGTTCTGTGCTTCGGCGTAGGCCTCTGCGGCCGCCGCGCGCCGGGTCTCCGCCTCGATGCGATCGGCGACCGACTCGGCGTCGCCTCTCGCTGCCTTGACCGTCGCGCGGTTCTTCTCCAGCCCGTCCTCCGCCGAGCGGATGCGCGAGGCCAGCTCGGTCTTCTCGGTCTCCACCGCGGTCCGCTCGGCCCCGAGACGCTGCTCCTCCTCGGCGAGCTCGCGCTGGGCCGACTCGATGGCCTTGAGCTCCTCTGCCGCGGCCGTCGCCGCGCGGAGCTCCTCTGCCGCTGCGTCGCGTTCGGACTCGAGCTGCTCGACGCTCCGCCCGCCCGACTTCGCCTCGGCTTCGGCGAGCGCGCGCTGCGCCTCTCGACGGGTCTCGGATGCCGCGAGCTCGGTTCGGCTCGCATGCGCCTTCCGCTCCTCCGCGGCGTCGATCTCCTCAGCGGATACATGGTCGTCGTCCCGCTCGGCCGGCGCGGGGTGCGCTGTGGACCCGCAGACCGCGCAAGCGACGCCGTCCGACAGCTCCGCCGCGAGTTCGGCGGCGTAGCCGCTGAGGCGACGCCGATGGAGCTCGGCGAGCTCGCGATCGGCGGCGTCGCGCGCACGCAGCGCCTCCTCGGCCGCCGCGGCGGCGCGCTCGTACGCGGACGCGAGTCGTGCAACCTCACGCGCAGCCTCGAGCTGCGCCGTCGCCGAGGTCAGCCGGTCCTCCGCGTGGCGGCGCTGCCCCGCGGTCTCCGTGGCAGACTTCGCCGCGGCGTCGAGCTCCCCGCGTCGACGCGGGATCTCCGCGAGGCGCGCCGCGACCTCATCTGCGCGCTCCTGCGCTCGTGCGGCTTCGTCGCGCAGGGCGGCGAGGGTCTCCTCGTCGGCGACGAGACTCTGCTCGACGGCGAGAACCGGTCGCCATTCACCGATCCGCTGCTGCGCCTCCGTCGCGATCCGCTCGAGATCGGCGGGCTCGAGGCCCTCGCCCGACGCGAACTCGGACCACCGCTCCGCCGCGCCCTCGACCGCGCTCACAGCGGTCGCGACGGCGGCGAGGGCGCGTCCGGCGCCATCGAGCGCGCCGCGCACGCTCTCCGCCCGGCGCGCCGCGGTGAGCTCCGCCCGCGCGCGCTCGATGTCGTCGATGCGCGCTTCGAGCTCGTCGAGCCGGCGCCGCAGACCGTCACGCTGCTCCTGCTTCTCCCGTTCGCCGCGGAGCCGGTCGAAGGTCTCGGCGGCCGCCTCGCGGCGGCGACGCGCCTCGGCCTCCGCGGCCTCCGCGATCTCCACCTCGTGGCGCGAGCGCTGCTCGGCGCGCTCGAGCTCGGCGATCCGCATGCCGTCAGGGGCGCGCCCGACCGCAGCCTCCGTCACCTCTCGGCCCGGGCCATCCGCTGTCGCCGCATCCGCGATCGCGCCGCCCTCGCCATCCGCCGCAGCCTCGGACGAGGACGGAAGCCGCGCCGCGATGCCATCGGCCTGGTCGAGCACGACCGAGAGGAGCTGACGCCCCTCGGCGACCGTCGCCTCAGCCGATGCCCGCCGCTGATCGAGCTCCCTCTCGTAGTCCTCGAAGCGGCGCGAGCCGAAGAGGGTGCGGAGGAGCTTCTGCCGATCGTTGTTGTCGGCAAGCAGGAAGCGGGCGAAGCGCCCCTGCGCGAGCAGGATGACCTGGAGGAACTGCTGCTGGTTGAGTCCGACGACCTCGGCGACGAGGTTCGCGACGTCGCGGTCCTTCGCGGCGCGCCAGTCGACGGAGTCGCCGACCACCTCGCCCATCTGAGCGCGTGCGGGAGCCGTGGTCATCCCGTCGCCGCGCTTCTTCGGGCGCTCGTACTCGGGCGATCGCTCGATGCGCCAGCGGGTGCCACCGGTCGTGAACTCGACGGCGACGCTCGTCGGGTCGTCGGGCTCGCAGTGGTCGCTGCGGAGGCGCTTCTCTCCGCCCTCGTAGCGCGGAACCGAGCCGAAGATCGCGAAGGTGATCGCGTCGAGGATGCTCGACTTGCCGGCGCCCGTGCGCCCGCCGATGAGGAAGAGGCCGTCGGCGGCGTATGCGTCGAGGTCGACGACCTGGCGCCTGCGGAAGGGGCCGAAGCCCTCGATCTCGACGCGGTGGATTCTCATGCGCGCGTCTCCGCGGCCTCGCGGGTCGAGACGACCTCGCCGATGATCTCCCGCTCGACATCGGTCGCGCCCTCGCCGTTGCGCACGTGCGCGAGGAAGTCGTCGACGAGCTCGCGGTCGGAGCGCGCGCTCTCGACTCGCTCACGGAAGGTGCGACGCTCCTCCTTGACTCCTCCGGCGGGTGCGAGCTGGATGGTCGCGCATCCGTCGAAGCGCGCGCGGAGCTTCCGCATCGGCTCGAGCGGCGGGTTCACGTCGGTCAGCACGGCGCAGACCCAGTCGCCCTCGTACTCGCGGTAGCGCTCGTCGGCTAGCAGCTCGTCGAGGGTGCCGCGCAGAGTGACGAGCCGGCGCGGGATGGGGAGGTCGAGCCATTCGATGCGCTCGACACCGTCGGCGCCGAGATCGACGATCCAGGCACCGCGGGGCTTGTCGCCCTCACCGAAGCTGTAGTGCAGCGGCGCGCCCGAGTAGCGGACGTTCTCCGCGAGACGGGACCGCCCGTGGATGTGCCCGAGCGCAACGTAGTCGGGCCCGTCGAAGTCGACGAGCGGCACGACGTCGAGCGACCCCTGCCGGATCTCGCGCTCGACGCCCGCGGTCGGCTCGACGTCGCCCGCGAAGCAGTGGGACGCGACGATCGATCGCCCGCCGCGCTCGGAGCGATCGGCGTTCACGAGGCTCATCGCATGACGGATGGCCTGCTCCTGCGTGCGCAGGTCGACGTCTGGCCAGACGCTGTGCACGATCGTGGGCTCGAGGTAAGGAAGACCGTAGAAGTGCACGGGCCCGTGCTCGTCGTCGATCGTGACGGGGGTGCCGACCGAGCGCGGATCGGTGATGATGTGCACGCCGGCTGCTCCGAGCAGCGGTGCCTGGAAGCCCAGCCGCGCTGCCGAGTCGTGGTTGCCGCTCGTGACGACGAGCTGAGCCCCTGCCGAGCGGATGGCCCGGAGCGTGTCGGTGAGCAGTTCGAACGCGGCAGCGGCGGGCGTACCGGAGTCGAAGACATCGCCCGCGACGACGACCACGTCGATCTTCCGGGCGCGCACCTCCTCGACAAGGGCATCGAACACGCCCCGCAGCGCATCGAGCGTCGAGAACCCGTGGAAGGTCCGCCCGATGTGCCAGTCCGAGGTGTGCAGGATCCGCATGCTTCAACGGTAAGGAGGGGGCCGGACATTGCCGCGGCGACGCGGCGGGCAGGTGTCAGGAGGGCGCAGGACCGACCGGCCGATCTAGGCTTGCCGCGTGGAAGCTTCCGTGGCCCGAGAGATCCCGGTGGTGGCTGCCGCGATCATTCGTGATGGCCACGTGCTGTGCGCGCAACGCCGACCCGGCGCCGCGCTCGGCGGCATGTGGGAGTTTCCGGGCGGGAAGATCGAGCCAGGCGAGGCCCCTGCCGACGCCCTCGCGCGCGAGATTCACGAAGAGTTGTCCTGTGTTATCCGGGTGGACGAGCATGTCGTCACGACACGATATGAGTACGACTTCGGCGTGGTCGTGCTCTCTACCTACGTCTGCGAACTGCTGGACGGCTCTCCTCAAGCGTCCGAGCACTCGTCTCTGATGTGGCTACGCCCCTCGGAGCTCGACGGACTCGAGTGGGCCCCAGCCGATATCCCCGCGGCACAGGCCCTAGCTCAGACCATCGTTGGCCTTTGAGAGAAACCGTTCAAACCTGTACTCGAGGGCAAGCGGATCCGGCCAGTCCGTCCTTTTGACGGGACGGGCGATCTCACGCCCGTGAGACTTCCCGAGTATCTCTCCGAGGATCAGGTCACCCGGCTTGTTTCGGACGCGCGCGGCCACTTCCACTCTGTAGCTGGGAGTGATTGCCATTAGCAGGCCATCGAAGGCCGCATGGTGAATTTTGCAGAGCGATAGACCGTTCGTTACGACCGGCTCTCCGCGTTCATGTAGGTCGGGGTAAATGTGCGCGGCCTCGAGCAGAACGGTCTCAGACAAAGCACACACCGCACACCGGTGTCGATAGGCGTTCAGCACGCGGAGGCGAAAACCCGCCTGGTGTGCGCGCTGCCAGATCTTCCGCTGCTTATAGTTTCGATATTGAGGCATCTCCGACAGAGGGTCGATGCCGTGGAGCTCATCGTCCTGGACGCCCGGTAACCAGAACTGGACAACGCGTTCGTTCCAGTCGAACTGATCAAGAAACACCGGATAGTGCGCGTCATAGAGACCTTCACGGACCGGATGAAAGTAGACCAGTGGAACTCTCGCCTGGTAAGCCCTGAAGAGCTTGACGTTATCGCCCGCGTCCTTCTTCTGTAGCGAGTAGGTGACGCGTCCCTGGCTGTCAATCTGGTCGCGATAGTCAAATCCCGAACGAGCTCTGATGAGCGTCTTGTAGGTGGTCAGGATACTCAGCGTGGCGTCCAATTCGCTGGGATTCCGAATTCCCTTCGAGTTGTCCACCAGGGTTCCCTTCATGCCGGGGAACCGGTATGACGACAGAAGCGTCCGGCTCAGGGGGCCTCCCCCAGAGATCAGCAGCTGCTCGTCCAGCCACCGGAACACGTCGGCTCTGAGCAGATCCTCTTGTTCCGCAGTAAACGTTGACCTATTGGCTCGAGGGCCACGCGGAACTTCCATAGTTCAACAGTATCGTTTAGCTATGTGAAGGGTTGGAAAGATCGGAAGTCGCACGAGTGTCGCGACTTGGCATTCCCAATCACGATTGCTCCACGCACAGCCGCCGGAACTCCCTCCTCCGCAGCAGCTTCAGCAGCCATGACGCCGGCGCCCCGAAGGCCCTCAGCCCTTCCTCCACGCCGCAGGGCTCGACGGACGTGATCTCGAACCACTCTCCTCGGTAGAGCACGCGCCCGCCGCCGGCGACCACGTTGCGGTACCAGTTCACCTGCGGGCCGTACGTCAGCTCGGCGACGAAGCCCTCGGGCACGCGCGCGAGGATCAGCGGTGCTTCGAAGGTCCGGCCTGAGCGCCGTCCGACATGCTCGATGAGCGAGAACGGACCCCACCCGCTCCGCGCCGCGCGCAGCGTCAGCGGGTTGAGGGTGCGGTTGAGCACCTTCAAGAATGTCGACTTCACGCGGGTCATGGGAGTCCTCTCCGGGACCATCTTGCGCCGTTTCGACGCGCGGAGACCAGTGTGAGGAAGGTCATGAGGTCGGCTTGCGGCGTTTCGACTCGCTCCGCTCGCTCAACGACCGGGAGGGCGCTCGCTCAACGACCGGAAGGGAGGCATCGTTCAACGACCGGGAGGGAGCGATCGCTCAACCGCCGGGCGACCCCGCCCCTACGCCCCGTGCTTCGCGATGAGCCGATCGAACGCGGCATCCAGCTCCGCGTCCACCTCCTGGCGCGACAGATCCGCTCGATGCCACTCGACGATCTCGCGCGCACCCTCCGCGAACGGCGTCGTCGCCGTCCATCCGGGCACGAGCTGCTTGGTCCGCGTGTTGTCGAAGATCACCGAGTGCGCCTTGTCGCCCACGAGCCCGGGGCCCATCTCGGGAAGCTCGCGGGCGATCGCGTCCGACGCCACGTGCACGATCTCCGGCTCGCGGCCGAGCGCGCGGCCGAGAAGCCGGGCGATCTCATCCCACGTGAGGCTCTCGTCGCTCGTGATGTGCACCGCCTGCCCGAGCGCGTGCGGATTGCCGAACAGCCCGACGAACGCCCGAGCGAAGTCGCGCGAGTGGGTGAGCGTCCACCAGCTCGTGCCGTCGCCGTGCACGACGATCGGCCGCCCGTCGAGGATGCGCTGCAGCGCGGTCCACTTGCCCTCGAGCGGGATGAGCGACGGACCGTACGTGTGGCTCGGCCGCACGATCGTCATCGGGAAGCCCGACGCGCGGTACGCCGCCACGAGCAGGTCCTCGCTCGCGATCTTGTCGCGCGAGTACTGCCAGAACGGGTTCCGCAACGGCGTCGACTCCACGATCGGCAGCTGCGCAATCGGCTTCTGATACGCCGACGCACTCGAGATGTAGATGTACTGCGCCGTCCGGCCCTCGAAGATCCGGATGTCGTCGGCCACCTGCTGCGGAGAGAAGCTGCGGAAGTTCGCGACGACGTCGAACGTCTCAGCGCCGACCGCGCGCTCGATCGATGCGGCGTCACCCGCGTCGCCGACGAGCGAGCGCACGCCATCCGGCACCTCGCTCTTCCCGCGGTTCAGCACGGTGACGTCGTGCCCGCGCGCGAGCGCCTCCTCCGTCACGTACGAGCTGATGTTGCCGGTGCCGCCGATGAGGAGGATGCGCATGGACGCCACGCTACTCCCGCCCGCGCTCCCAGGGCTCGACGTCGCCGGGCACGATCACGAAGAGCGGATGGCTGTCGCGCGTGAGGCGCGCGGCATGCGCCTCATGGAGCTCAGGAGAGCGGATGGCCAGCTTGCGCAGCAGATGACCCCATTCGAACTCGAGCTGGCCCGCGGTCGCGGGGATCGCCTCGACCTCGCCGTGTGGCGGCACCGCGATGCGCTCGGCGTCGTATCGATAGCCTCGGCGGGTCGACTCCTCCTGCACGCCGGCGAGGTAGGCGCCGATCGCCGCCTCCGGATCCGCGTGGGCGCGGAAGCGGTCGAGCTGCGGGTGCGCGGTGTACCCCTTCGTCCGCCCCAGGAGCACCGCCTGCGCGAGCAGCCCCTCACGCCAGACGGCGGTGAGCCCCTGCCGATCGAGGAGCGAGGGGTGCAGCGTCCAGAGCCTCACGAAGCGAGCAGGCCGGCGCGCTCGGGATGCTCCGCGAACCAGTCGGCCACGTACCAGCACACCGGCAGCACGCGCCGATCGCCGCGGGACTCGATGTCGGCGACCGCGCGCTCGGTCACGACCGCGGCGTAGCCGTGCCCTCGGAAGCGCGGATTCGTGTACGCGCGTGTGAGCGCGACCGTGCGCCCGTTGTCGCGGTAGTCGAGGATGCTCACGAGGTCGTCGCCCCGCCGCAGCTCGTAGCGCGACGCCTCGGGCGCGTGGGTGAAGTGGAGCTCGGTCACCCTCCGAGAGTACGCCCGCCCACCGACATCAAGGCGCGTGCAGATCGCCCTGCCGGGAGGCTCTCAGACGCGCACATCCGTCACATTTCTTCACGCAGGCCGTCACATCCGGACTCCGTTTGACACACCCCGACACGCCCGGACATAATCGGCGACATGACTGACAGCACACAGCCCTTGTCCGCCTGGGAGGCGAACGGGACTGCCGGCATGATGATGGCCGGCTGTGTTGTCACGTGCTGTCGAATGTGCAGCTGACGTCGGATAACCCCTCAGCAGCACCGCCAGGGCACAGCGAGACCCCCATGGTCGCAACGCCCCCGAGCTCCGATCACCCCGGCAGCTTCGACACCGCCGCATCCGGCACCGGCCGAGCTCACGATCAGGCGATCACCGCCGGTCCGGCCGCACCTCAGCACGACCGAACCCACCGGGTTCCCCCGCAGAAGGACTCCATCATCATGTCTGCTTCCCTCCTCGAGCGCCCCGCGACCGTCCGCCCCGCCGCTTCCACCGCCCGTCCGACCCACCTCCGCGCCGTCCCCTCCCCCGCCGAGGCGCCGCAGACCGGCCCGCAGCCGGGCGTCTCGCCCCGCGGCTTCGCGCTCTACGTCGGGCTCGACGAGGCCAAGGCCGTCGCCGACGGCGTCTCGCTCTCGACGATCGTCGAGGCGCTCCGCCGCACCATCGCGGAGCTCTCCCCCAGCGCCGAGACCTACGCGGCCGTCGCGCTCGCTCCGCAGAACGCGGGTGGCCGCGACGTCGACGTCGTCCGCCTCGCCCTCAAGGAGCCGGGTGCGGTCGCCCGCGTCCAGCCCGAGACGACCGAGCCCGAGCAGGCCGAGGGCGTCGTCGTCGACATCTCGCGCAAGCGCGTCCTGCTCGACGGCGAGTCGGCCGCCCTCACGTTCAAGGAGTTCGAGCTGCTGCAGTACCTCGTCCTCCGCGAGGGCCGCACGATCGAGCGCACCGAGCTCGTCGAGTCGCTGTGGCAGGCGCAGAGCGAGGACGACGTGCCCGGCGAGCGCACCATCGACGTGCACGTGCGCCGCCTGCGCGCGAAGCTCGGGCGCTACGAGGACATCGTCCGCACCGTGCGCGGCGTCGGCTACCGCTTCGACCGCCACGCCGACGTCACCATCCGGTACGGCGCCGGCGCCCCGTCGCCCGACCGCTTCTGACCCGCGCCGCGCACCGCTTTGTCGGGTGCGGGGCGTAGCGTGGCGGCATGATCCCTCAGGCCGCGCTCGAGTCGCGCTTCGCGACGCGCGAGCGCGACCCGCGGCCCGACCCCGGCCCGCGCCTCGAGACGGTCTACCGCCCGCGGCGCCCTCTCGACCTCTACGCGACGGTCGCCGTGCTGCAGCGCGGCCCGGGCGATCCGGCGCAGGCCTTCGACCGCGGCGTGGTCTGGCGCGCGACGCGCACCCCCGACGGCATCGCGTGCACGGCGCTGCGGCAGACGGCGGATGGCGCGGTGCGCGCCGCGGCCTGGGGCCCGGGGCGCGCGTGGGCGATCGCCCAGGTGCCCGCCCTCTGCGGCGCGCTCGACGATGACGGCGACTTCGACGCACGCGCCCATCCGCTCATCGCGGACGCGCACCGGCGGCACCCCGGCCTCCGCATCGCGCGCAGCGACCTGCTCTTCGACGCGCTCGCGCAGTCCATCACCGAGCAGAAGGTGACCCTGCGGCAGGCGTTCGGCGCCTGGCGCTCCCTCGTCACGTGGTTCGGCGAACGCGTCCCCGGCCCGACACCGCGGCCCCTGTTCGCGCCGCCCTCGATCGACGGCTGGCGGCTCATCCCGTCGTGGGCATGGCACAGAGCAGGGCTCGAGCCGCCGCAGGCGCGCACCATCGTCGAGGCGGCCCGACGCGGACCCTCGCTCGTACGGGCGGCGCTCGACGCGGCGGATGGCGATGGTCGCGACCGCGCCCTCACGGCCATCCGCGGGATCGGCCTCTGGACCGCATCCGAGACGCGCATTCGCGCGCTCGGAGATCCGGACGCCGTGAGCGTGGGCGACTTCCATCTCGCGCATCAGGTCGGGTATGCGCTCACCGGCTGCCGGACGGACGACGACGGCATGCTCGAGCTGCTCGAACCCTGGCGCGGGCAGCGCTACCGGGTCATCCGCCTCATCCTCGCGTCCGGCGCGAGCGAGCCGCGGCGAGCGCCGCGCCTGCACATGGAGGACCACCGCGACCGCTGAGCGCGGCATGATGGTGGCATGACCCGCGGCCGCACCCTGCTCATCGCCCTCGGCGTGCTCGCGCTCGCCATCATCGTCGGGCTGATCCTGGGCAACGTCGGCCTCGGCATCGTGCTCGGCCTCGTCGTCGGGCTCATCCTCTTCATGTCGTTCGAGTCGCGCCGCGGGCGCAACCAGGGCGTGAACGACGAGGATCACGGCATCGAGCTGTAGGTCAGTAGTAGACCGCGAGCGGCCCGTTCGGGCCCGCCACCACCTGCACCGGGGTGTCGAAGACGCGCGTCAGCACCTCGTCGGTGAGGATCTCGTCGGGCGTGCCGAACTCGACGATCCTGCCGTCCTTGACCGCGCAGATGCGATCGGCGTAGTGGCCCGCGAAGTTGATGTCGTGCAGCACGATGACGATCGTCCGCCCGAGCTCCTCGGCCGCGCGCCGCAGCTGCTTCATCATCTGCACGGAGTGGCGCATGTCGAGGTTGTTGAGCGGCTCGTCGAGCAGCACGTACTCGGTCTCCTGCGACAGCACCATCGCCACGTAGGCGCGCTGCCGCTGACCGCCCGAGAGCTGGTCGAGATAGCGGTTCTCGAGCGCCGTGAGATCGAGGAAGTCGATCGCCCGGCTGATGATCTCCTCGTCCGCCCGCGTCAGACGCCCCTTGGAGTACGGGAAGCGCCCGAACGACACGAGCTGGCGCACGGTCAGTCGCGTGATGAAGTGGTTCTCCTGGCGGAGGATCGAGACGATGCGAGCGAGGTCCTTCGAGGCCGTGCTCGCGACGTCGCAGCCCGCGATCTCGATGCTGCCCTCGTCGATGCCGAGCAGGCGGCCGATCATCGTGAGGAGCGTCGACTTCCCCGCGCCATTCGGCCCGACGAGGGCCGTGATGCCGCCCTCGGGGATCTGCAGATCGACGGGGCCGATCGCGACCTCGGTGCTGTAGTCCTTGCGGACGCCGGTGAGCGAGATCACAGCCTGCCCTTTCTGAGGATGACGAAGAGGAAGACGGTTCCGCCGACGAGCTCGATGATGATCGAGACGACGCCCTGCGCGGCGAAGACGTTCTTCATGACGAAGTACGCCCCGGCCAGGACCACGAAGCCGGTCAGCGCGGCGACCGGGAACACGAGACGGTGGTCGTACGTGTCGGCGAACTGGTAGGCGAGCGTCGCGACGAGGAAGCCGAGGAACGTCATCGGACCGACCAGGGCCGTCGAGACCGCCATGAGGATGGACACGAAGAACAGCATCCGCATGACCTCGCGTCGGTGGTCGATCCCGAGGCTCGTGCTCAGGTCGCGGCCGAGGGCGATCGCGTTGAGCCGGCGGCCGTTCGCGAGGATGAAGATCACCGCGAGGCCCACGAGCGGGAGGGCCACGGGCAGGTAGGAGGCGTCGGCGTTCGCGATGCTCCCGAACAGCCGGGCCGCGAGCACGTCGAACTCGCTCGGCGTGAGCAGCCGCTGCATGAAGGTCGAGACCGAGCCGAGGCCCGCGCCGATGACGATCCCGACGAGGAGCATGATGTGGAGGCTTCCGTACCGCCCCGACAGCAGCCATCCGTAGAGCAGCAGCGAGAGCCCGCCCATGAGGGCGACCTGCAGGAGGAACTGCGGCACGCCCTGAAGCGCGACCACGCCGGCCGCGCCGAGGACGTAGACCGCCGATGTCTGCACGGCCGTGTAGAGGGACTCGAAGCCCATGATCGACGGGGTGATGATCCGGTTCTCGGTGACCGTCTGGAACGTCACCGTCGCGATCGCCTGGCACACCGCGACGACGGTCAGCACGACGAGGTTCGTCGCGCGGAGGTTCGCGATGCGCCAGAACCCCTCGGAGCCGACGGGCATCGGGTTGTCCCACGCGAGCAGTCCGAACGCGGCGCCGGCCGCGAGGGCGGCGAGCACCGCGAGCAGGATGGCGTAGCGGCGCCGCGCGCGGAGGGTCGGCAGCGGCGCGGCGCTGCGACGGATCGCGGCGCCTGCGGGAGCGAGGACGGTTCGGGTGTCAGCCACGTCGACGCTGCCTCAGGAGAAGGAGGATGAAGACGGCGGCACCGACGACACCCAGGATCAGGGACACCGGCACCTCGAACGGCATGATGATCGTCCGCCCGACGAGATCGCACACCGTGACGATCGCGATGCCGAGCAGGCAGACCCACGGCAGGTTGCTGCGCAGGTCGTCGCCGCGGACCATCGACACGACGTTGGGAACGATCAGCCCGAGGAAGGGAAGGTTGCCGACGACCACCGTCACGACGCCCGTGGCGACCGCGATGAGGGCGGTTCCGAGGAGCATGATGCGGTTGTAGTCGAGGCCGACGTTGGTCGCGACCTCCTCGCCCAGGCCCGCCACCGTGAAGCGGTCGGCGGCGATGAAGATCGCGATCCCCACCGCCAGGACGACCCACAGCGGCTCGTACTGACCGCGCAGGACGGAGGTGAAGCTGCCCGCGAACCACACGCCGAGGCTCTGCAGCATGTCGGTCTGCAGGGCGAAGAACGTGGAGACCGAGCCGACCACGGCGCCGAGCATGATCCCGACGATCGGCACGATGAGCGAGGACCGGAGCGAGACCCTGCGCAGGAAGAGGAAGAAGACCATCGTGCCGACGAACGCAGCGACGACCGCGCCGACCATCCGCGTGAGGATGCTCGCGTCGGGGATGAGCACCATAACCGCGAGGAGGCCGAGCCCCGCCCACTCCGTCGTGCCCGTCGTCGTGGGCTCGACGAAGCGGTTCTGCGTGAGCAGCTGCATCACGAGGCCGCACATCGCCATCGCCGCGCCCGCGAGCACGAGGGCGATCGTCCGGGGGATCCGGGTGATCGCGAACATCTCGGCGCCGTCGTCGGCGCCGAGCACGTCGTAGACGCCGACGAAGAGCGAGAGCACGAGCAGCGCCGCGACCACGGCGACGCCGATCAGCAGCCGAGCGTCGAAGAGACGGCTGCGGCGCGCGGGCGCCGCGGTGGGGATGGCCTGAGTCATGGGGTCCTCTGTGTCGGCGGCGGGCCCGCATCCTGCGGGCCCGCCGCCGTTCAGCCGTGTCGGATCACGCGCCCGCTTCGAGGGCGTCGGCGAAGTCGTTGAAGAACTCCGTGTACGTCTGGATGCCCTCGTTCGTGTACGTGTCGGCGGGCATGTACACGATCTGGTCCTCCTGCACGGCGGTGACGCCGGCGAGCGCCTCGGAGTCCTCGAGCACCTCGGCCGCCTGCGTGTACTCCGGGTCGTCTGCGGCGACGGCCGCGTCACGGTCCATCACGAGGAGCCAGTCCGGGTTCGAGTCGGCGATCGCCTCGACGGAGATGTCGTCGCCCTGGTGGTCCTCGCTCGACTCCGGGACCTCGAGCGCGGGGGTGAGACCGAGGATGTCGAACACCGGGCCGAGCGTGCGGCCGTTGCCCGGCGCGGAGTACCCGATCTCCCCGCCCGACGTGATGACCGCCATCACCGAGTCGGCCGGGTCGTAGGCGGCCTTCACGCGCTCGATCGCGGCGTCGAGGTCGGCCGCGAGCTCCTCGGCCTCGGCCTGCTTGCCGAAGACCTCGCCGAGCACGGCGACCTGGCGCTTGAGCTCCGCGTCGAAGGGCTCGCCCTCGCGCGGGTCGAGCTCGAGGATCGTCGCGTCCGGCGCGAGCGCCGCGAAGTCGTCGTGGTACTGCGCGAAGCGCTGACCGTTCACGATGAGGTCGGGCTCGGCCGCGACCACGGCCTCGAGGTCGGGCTCGTTGTGCGTGCCGAGGTCGACGATCGTGTCGTCGGTCGTGTACGGGATCGTCTCGGGCATGAGCGACACGGCGGCGGCGGAGAGCTCGATGCCCCAGTCGCTGAGCGTCTCGAACGTGCGGTTGTCGGTCGCGACCACCGACGTCGGCGGGACGGCGACCGTCTGCGTGCCGTTGTTGTCCTCGACCTCGACCGAGGTCGGCTCGGCGGCCGCCGACTCCTCGGGAGCGGCCTCGGCGCTGTCATCGGCAGCGGAAGCGCAGCCGGCGAGAGCGAGGGCGGATGCCGCGACGAGCGAGAGCGCGGCGATCGGACGGGTCGTGGACATAGCGGTGCCTCCTGGGTCGGAGAGCGCGGTGTCATCCGCGGTCTCGTGGGGGACGATGCCGGGAGCGCCGCTCATCCTCGGGACGCTCGATTCAGGTAAGCCGAACCTAACCGGATCGGAGGAAGGCTAACCTAAGTCTTATGCACTTGTCGAATTCCACGGACGCCCGCTTCGCACTCGAGCGCTCGCGCGTCGACCTCCGCTTCCGGTTCACACGGCTCGCCTCCCGCGAGTGGATCGGTCCGGACTACGTCCGGGTGCGCGTTCAGGGCGACGACCTCGCGGGCTTCGGCGAGGGCCTCGGCCACGACGACCACATCCGCATCTTCTTCCCCGACGGCGCCCCGTCGAGCGTCGAGGAGATGCGCGAGGCGCCGAGCCGCGAGTTCACCCCGCTGCGGTGGGGCGAGGACTGGCTCGACCTCGAGTTCGCCGTGCACGGCGACGAGGGCGTCGCGGGCGTGTGGGCTGCCGGCGCCCCGATGGGCTCGCTGCTCGGCGTCGGGGGCCCGCGCGGCACGCTGCGCATCGACGGCGCGCCCGACGCGTGGCTCCTCGCGGGCGACGAGACCGCCATCCCGCAGATCCGCCGCTACGCTGCGGCGATCCCGGATGGCGCGAGCGCCCGCGTGCTCGTGGAGGTCGCGGATGCCGCGCATGAGGTGCCGATCGATGCACCGGTCGCCGTGGAGTACGTGCATCGGGACGGCGCCCGCCCGACATCGGCGCTCATCTCCCGGCTCGACCAGCTCACCGAGGCCGACCGGCCCGATGGCGACGTCTTCGCGTTCATCGCCGCCGAGCAGGCGGTCGTCAAGGCCGGGCGCTCGCTCGCCGTCGACCGCTGGTCGCTCGACCCCGAGCGCATCGTCGTCAAGGGCTACTGGAAGGCCGACGAGAGCGGCGCGACGTACCACGCCGCGCACTGAGGCTCACGGGTTCGAGCCGACTCCGTCGAGCCACTCGGCCCAGTGCGCCTTCCACCACTCCGCCTCCTCGGGCGTGGGCAGCTTCTCGTGCGTGACCGTGAGGCGCGTGCCGTCACCCGCGTCCTCCGCGGTGAACGCCACGATCCCCGTCTCGATGCCCTCGTGGGTGACGCGGAAGCGCAGGTTCTTCGCCGTGGGCCGCGAGAGCAGCTCGGTCTCGACCTCGCCGAGCAGCTCGCGCCGCAGCGCGTCATCGAGCAGCGCGTCGCGCAGGGTGTCGGCCTGCACGCGGAGACGCCGGCTGCGCGAGACGCTGAACGTCCCGTCGGGCATCTGCCCCGGCAGCCGCAGCCCTCGGATGCGCTCGTAGCCGACGGTCACGGACTGCGCCCACCACGCGTCGACCGCGTGCGCGTCGACGAGCCAGCGGGCGATCGCCGTGTGCCCGGCCTCGGGGCCCGGGCCGGCGTCGATGAGGGCGACCCACTCGTCCCATCCGCGCCCTGTGCTCGCCGTGACCGTGGCGTCGTCGACCGTGGGCTGCGCGATCCAGGTGCTGCTCATGCGCGGAGCCTACGCCGCGTCGCTGGCGATATCCCGGACATCTCGGGTGGATCCATCCGCTGCGCGCTCACGCGCGCCGAGGCGGCCATGCGACACTGGCGCCATGTGGATCGGCTGGGTCGAGTTCGACGTCCTGCTGGGTGACGTGCACTCCCTCAAGGAGAAGCGGAGCGTCATCCGGCCGCTCATCGCGAACCTCTCCCGCCGCACCGAGGCCGCCGCCGCGGAGGTGGGTGCGCACGACCTGCACCGGCGGACCGCGATCGGGCTCTCGGTCGTGGGCGCCGACCTCGCGCACGTGCGCGACGTGCTCGACCGCGCCGAGCGCGTACTCGCGGAGGAGCACCCCGAGGTGACGCTCCTGTCCGTCCGACGGGGACTGCACTCGAGCGACGACTGAGGGGGTCAGCTCCGCACGGCGAGGATGGCGTCGATCAGCGCATCGGCGACCTCGCGCTTGGAGCCGGTGACGGATGCCGCGACCTGGTCCTGCGCGTCGATGATCGTGAGCGCGTTGTCGGCCTGCTCGAAGCCCTCCGACCATCCGACCGCGTTCACCGCGAGGAGATCGACGCCCTTCCGTCGACGCTTCCGCACCCCGCGCTCGAGAAGGGTCTCCCCCTCCGCGGGCGTCTCGGCGGCGAAGCCGACGACCGTCTGGCCCGGCCTCCGGTCGGCGGCCAGTCCCGCGAGGATGTCCTCGTTCTCGACGAGCTCGAGCGTCGGGGGCACGCCGCCGGCCGCCTCCTTCGTGAGCTTGCTCTCGGACACCGACGCGACGCGGTAGTCGGCGACCGCCGCGGCCATGATCACGACATCGACGCCGGGCGCCACCTCGCGCATCTCCGCGGCGAGCTCGGCGGCCGTGCCGGCGACGCGCACCCGGATGCCGGGGTGGCCCTCGAGGGCGCTCCGGACGGATTCGTCCACATGCGCGAGCACCGCGGTCACCTCAGCCCCGCGATCGGCGGCCGCGATCGCGATGGCCGCGCCCTGGCGACCGCTCGAGCGGTTGCCGAGGAAGCGGACGGGGTCGATGGGCTCGCGCGTCCCACCCGCGGAGACGGCGATACGGAGCCCGGCGGCATCCTGGCGTCGCGCGAGGATCGCGCGCAGAGCCTCGTGGATCCGCTCGGGCTCGGCCATCCGACCCGGCCCGACGTCGTCCCCCGTGAGCTGCCCCGACTCCGGGCCGACGAAGAGCACGCCGCGGCGGCGCAGGGTGTCGACGTTCGCCTCCGTGGCGGGATGCCGCCACATCTCCGTGTGCATGGCCGGGGCGACGATGACCGGCGCCGTCGTCGCGAGCAGCGTCGTGCCGAGGAGGTCGTCCGCGATGCCCGCGGCCATCCGCGCGAGCGTGTTCGCGGTGGCAGGCGCCACGACGACGAGGTCGGCCGCCTGGCCCAGCGCGACATGGCGCACGCTCGCGACGTCCTCATGCACGGATGTCGTCACCGGATGGCGGCTGATCGCCTCCCAGGTCGGCAGACCGACGAAGCGCAGCGCGTCAGCGGTGGGCACGACGTGCACGTCGTGACCGTCCTTCACGAGCAGCCGCACGAGGTGCACGGCCTTGTACGCGGCGATGCCGCCGGACACTCCCACGACGATGTTCATCGAGTGCGATTCTCCCATCCGTCTGGCCGCCCGGCACCTCTCCGCGCGGCCGTAGGCTGATCGGGATCGCTATGTGCACCGTCGTCATCCGCATTCCCGAGCCCGGCGCCACCGCCGAGCCCATCCGCCTTCTCGCCGTGCGCGACGAGGACCCGGCTCGCCCGTGGAACCCGCTCGGCTCGTGGTGGCCACAGCTGCCGGACGTCGTCGGTGTGCAGGATCGCCTCGCGGGAGGCGCATGGCTCGCAGCCCGGCCGGGCCGCCTCGCGGTGCTGCTCAACCGCGCCGGCGAACCGGATCTCCCCGCCGCTCAGATCGCCTCGCGCGGGGGCATCGTGCTCGACGCGGTCGGCGGCGCCACCCCGCAGGGAGAGCTCCGCACCCTGGGCTTCAACCTCGTCGAGGTCGATGGAGACAGCGCGTCGGTCGTCTCGTGGGACGGGCAGGAGCTGCGACGCGAACGCCTGTCCCCCGGCACGCACATGATCGCGCACACCGATGCGGACGACCCGGCCACGCCGCGCATCGCGGCATGGCACGCGGCCTTCGAGGCCGCGTCGACGGATGGCGATGCGAGCGGATGGTGGGAGCCATGGCTGAAGGTGCTCGCGCAGAGCGCCGAGCTCAGCCCGGAGGACGACCGCGCGATCATCCGCGACAACCGCCCACACGGCTACCCGACGCAGTCTCTCCTGGCGTGCGTGGCATCGGTCTCCGCGCAGACGACCGACGTGCGGTACGCCGAGCTGCCCCACGCGGGCGAGTGGTCGCCGCTGAGCTTCGACCCGCCGCGCGGCTGACTGCCGCGAGGCGGTGTTCGGGTGAGTGCTGTGTGATGCACGAAAGGCCACCCGGCGTTGGGTGGCCTTTCGTTCAGGTTAAGTCCGGCGGTGTCCTACTCTCCCACAAGGTCCCCCTTGCAGTACCATCGGCGCTGAGAGGCTTAGCTTCCGGGTTCGGAATGTGGCCGGGCGTTTCC
>NZ_JBAKGU010000015.1:0-79228 GCF_049065455.1 Microbacterium sp. SA156 | reverse complement strand
TATCCCAGAGTCAGGGGCAGGTTGCTCACGTGTTACTCACCCGTTCGCCACTAATCCACCCAGCAAGCTGGGCTTCATCGTTCGACTTGCATGTGTTAAGCACGCCGCCAGCGTTCATCCTGAGCCAGGATCAAACTCTCCGTAAAAAACGAAAGCAGACACCCACCCGGGAAAACGGACAGGCACCTGCGAGTTCAATCATGACCAAAAAGGATGCCAAAAACTGACAACCATAAAATTTGATCCAAAGGAATTCTCAACCCAACCCAAACGGGTCAGGACGAGGATAATTTGGCATTTGACAAGTGCACGCTGTTGAGTTCTCAAGGATCAGACGCACCCAGCCCCACGACTCCCGCCGTGGCCCTCCGGGGCAACTTCTCTATCTTAGCCGCTCTCTCACCAGGATGCGAATCCGACACGCCGTGTCGATCGCAGCCGCTCGAGGGAACGACCGCCACCCCTTCGAGTCGACGCACGAGTGCGTCTCTTCTTCGAGGTGGTTTCTGTCGCAGACCTGGGGCGGGGAACCTTCCGGCTCAACCTCACCGCTTGGCGGCGACAAGGGAATACATTACGCGGATCGGTGGGGTCGGGCAAACCGAGGTCAGCGTCGGGCGTGTCGCGCTCCTGCGCCGAGGCGGGGCGGCCGCCATCGCGACCGCCCCGCCTCTCCCCAGCGTCCCCAGCTGTCAGTAGGCGACCGTGAAGCGCTTGCGGTGGTGCTTCGGCGCCTCGATCTCATCCACGATCGCGAGCGCGAGGTCGGCACCCGAGATGAACGACTCCCCGCCCTCGTCCACGAGGAGCACATCGCCGCCGAGACGGTACGTGCCCTTCGCCTCGCCGGGGTTGAATGCGCCGAACCCGCCCGCGGGGCTGATGAAGAACCAGTCCAGGTCCTCGGGCGAGGCCTTGAGCGCCTCCAGGACATCCGTCATCTCAAGGGCCTCTGCCTTGAACGCCTCCGGGAATCCGCTGTCGAGCACGCGAGGCCCGCCCTCCGACACGTGCAGCGACCCTGCGCCGCCGATCACGCCGATCCGCGTGCCGGCCGCGCGCGCGGCCTCGGCCAGCTGGGCGATGGCAGGCGCGACCGCGCCCTCCATGTCGCCCCGCGGGGCGACGGCGCTGATCACCACGTCGGCATCCGCGACGGCCTGCTTCACCGTGTCGGCATCGGCGATCGACCCCGTCCGGTAGTCGACGCCCTCGATCGTCGTCGCGGGAACCGACCGGCTGTACGAGATCACCTCGTGTCCGCGCCCCACGGCGTTCTCGACGATGTGCCCTCCGGCGAAGCCGGTTCCTCCGAAGACGGCGATACGTGTCATCTGGATGTCCTCCTGTAGTCGGTCCGCGGCGATCACCGCGCAATAGTCACTCTAGGAGAGCCTGTTACTGTGGGGAAGCAGGCACTTTTCCGTGCCCTGGTCACCGCGACGTAAGTGAGGCGTGATGGACGCGTGGAACCCCTACGCCAAGGACTGCCCCAGCCGGCAGCTGCTCGACCGCATCGGCGATCGATGGACCGCGCTCGTCCTCGGCACGCTCGAGGACGGGCCGCTTCGCTTCTCTGAGGTCGCCCGCCGCATCGAGGGCATCTCGCAGAAGATGCTCACCCAGACGCTCCGCGCACTGGAGCGCGACGGACTCGTGACGCGGACCGTGTACGCCGAGGTGCCGCCGCGCGTGGTCTACGAGCTGTCCGACCTCGGACGCAGCCTGCGCGAGCCGCTGCGCGCGCTGGAGACCTGGGCGACGACGCACATGCCCGACGTGCTCGAGGCGCGCCAGCAGGCCGACGCCGCCTGACGCCACCGGACGCCTCAGGACAGCAGCGACCGGATCGTCTCGGCCGCCTTGAGCCCCGAGCCGCTGAGCATGACGACCGTCGTCTCGCTGTCGCGGATCACCCCGCGCGCGACGAGCTCGTCGAAGGCGGCCGCCGCGAGCGCGCTGGTCGGCTCGGCGAACAGCCCGCGATCGCACAGCGCGCGCAGGGCGGCGACGATGCCCTCCTCCGAGATCGCGAGAGCAGCGCCATCCGTCTCGCGGAGCGCCTGCAGCATCTGGTCGAGGCGGAGAGGCGATCGGATGGCGGTGCCCTCGGCGATCGTCGGCGCATGCGCGTACCGCTCTCCCGAGAGCGCGGCGACCACCGGGGAACACCCCCGGGGCTGTGCGGCGAAGAGCCGAGGCATCCGCTCGATCTGACCGGCGGAATGCAGCTCGCGGAAGCCAAGCCAGCACCCGAGCAGGCTGCTCCCGGCGCCGACCGGCACGATGACGTTGTCGGGCGCGCGGAACCCGAGGTCCTCCCAGAGCTCGTAGGCGAGCGTCTTCGTCCCCTCGAGGAAGAGGGCCTGCCAGTTGTGGCTCGCATAGAACGTCTCGTCCGATGCGCGGATCGCCGCTTCCTGAGAGGCCTCCCGCGGCCCGTCGACGAGTTCGACCTCGGCACCGTATGCGCGCACCTGCGCGATCTTCGCGGGAGACGTCGAGGCCGGCGCGAAGATGCGCACTCCCATCCCGCCGGCCGCGCCGTACCCGGCGATCGACGATCCGCCGTTCCCGGAGCTGTCCTCGAGCACGGCCTCGACTCCGCGCTCGCGCAGGTACGACAGCATGACGCTCGAGCCGCGGTCCTTGAAGCTCCCCGTCGGACTGAACCACTCGAGCTTGAAGAGCGGACGATGACGCCCCCACTCCCGCTCCACGAGCGGCGTGCAGCCCTCGCCGAGCGTGATCGGATGCGCGATGTCGACGGGGAGCGCGGCGTGATACCGCCAGAGCGAGCGCTCGCGCGTCTCGATCTCGTCGCGGGCGATCCCGCGTTGCGCACTCACCATGAGGGGCCGCCCCGCGTCGGAGCGCCAGCGCGGCGTGTCCAGACCATAGGAGCGGCCGTCGACAGGATCCACGTACACGGCGACCATGTCATCCCCTCTCGGATGCTCGGACGAGCAGACTATCGAGCGGGGAGTCAGATGCTGTCGCGGTACTCTTCGATCGGCGCACCCGGCGTGCCATCCGAGTACGCGACGCGGATCAGCGGATTGCTCAGCTTGAGGTCGACGAGCGACCTGCCCAGCGTGATCGACGCGGCACCGGAGCCGCCGAACGTGACCGAGCCCGCGGCGGATCCGCCGTAGGTGACGGTCGCCGTCGAGCCGGGCTCGCCGACCACCGAGAGCGTGTAGCTTCCGAGCACCTTGATTCCCAAGAGGCTGAGCGTGTAGTTCTCGCTCAGCCCGGCGAACCGGAGGGGATCGGGTGCCGGGGCCGGCGGCTCGCTTGTGGGCGGCGGAGAGGGCTCACTCGTGGGAGGAAGACTCGGGCTCGGCGGCTGTGAGGGCTCGCTCGTGGGCGGCGTCGAAGGCTCCTCGGTCGGCTCTGTCGGCTCGGATGGCGACGGCTCAACGGGCTCGGACGGCTCGCGGGTCGGCGAGGGCTCAGACGGCTCGGACGGCTCGCGTGTGGGCGCAGGCTCCGAGGGCTCCCGGGTGGGCGAGGGCTCGGAGGGCTCGCGTGTCGGAGACGGGTCCGAGGGCTCCCTCGTCGGAGACGGCTCGGACGGCTCCCGGGTCGGAGAAGGCTCGGACGGCTCCCGCGTCGGCGAGGGGTCGGATGGATCGCTCGGCTCGCGCGACGGCTGCGGCTTCGTCGTCGGAGACGGGTCGTCGAGATCGAAATCGAAGTCGGGCCACCACGGGAAGGGGCTCGGGCTCGAGTCCTGGTCCTCGTCCCCATGGTCGTCTCGGCCGCCCCGGTCGTCCTGCCCCTCGCGGTCGTCGCCGTCGCGCTCGTCCTGGGGGTCATCGCCGCCGCCGTTGTCGTCGTCGCCTCCGCCGCCGGAGCGATCGTCGGGCTCATCCGAGCGCAGGTCGTCAGGAAGCGTCGACGGCAGGATCCCGAGCGGCTCGAGGTCATCGGCGGGCGGCTCGACCACCTCGACGGCGAGTCCGCCCTCGCCGTCCGCCTCGGGGGTGCCCGCGTAGGTCCCCTGCTGTGCCTCAGCGAAGGTGAAGCCCGACCCGAGGAGCGTCCCGCCGCCGCCTCCCGGAGTGAACGCGGTCGCCACGGCGGCGATCACCGCAGCCGCCGTGCCTGCGGCGACGAGCTGACCCGCGCGGAACGACGATCCGTTCGCGGCGTCCTCGGTGCGCACGGGCGTGACCGGCGCCGCGAACGGCAGAGCCGCGATGCCCGAGGCACCGCCGCGACGCGGAGCGGACCCGTACGACGGCAGGATGAGCGGCGTCACGGGCGCCGTGTCGAGACGGCGCACGGGCACCGCCTCAGGGAGGCCCTCCCGACGACTCCGACGCGCGCCCCCATGCGAAGACGCGGCCACGGCGTCGTCTTCGCCAGCGGTCATAGCTGCTCTCCGTGCCATCCGGTCGCGCACCCGCAGTCAGGGCCACGTCTTCCCCCGTGCCAGCCGGCACAGAACACCGATATTCTAACCAGCCGTCATCTCGGCGCAAGGAATCGCGTCGTCGCGCCGGCTGTCAAGCGCTGGGCGGCGGCGAACGGGGCCTCCTAGCCTGAGCGGATGATCGACCTGACGGCGCCCACGGGACACGAACCGGCATTGCGCGCGCTTCCGCGAGCGGACGGCACACCACCTCGCGCGCTCGTGCTCGGGGCGACGGGCTATGTCGGCGGCAGGCTGACGCCGCGGCTCGTCGCAGCCGGATACCGCGTGCGCGTGCTCGTGAGAGACGCCGCTCGTGCACGATCGCTGCCGTGGGGCGACGAGGTGGAGATCGTCGAGGGCTCCGCTGCCGAGGCGAGCGCGGTCGCGCGTGCATGCGACGACGTCGATGTGCTGTTCTACCTCGTCCACTCCATGGGAGCCGGCCGGGGATTCGAGCGCGCAGACGAGCTCGCGGCGCAGACCGTCGGGAAGGCGGCGGCCACGGCCGGTGTCCGCCGCCTCGTCTATCTCGGCGGGCTGCATCCCGCCGATGCCGAGCTCTCACCGCACCTCCGCTCGCGCGTCGCCGTCGGCGAGATCCTCCTCAACTCGGGGGTGCCGACTCTGGTGCTGCAGGCGGGCGTCGTTATCGGCTCCGGCTCGGCATCATTCGAGATGATCCGCCATCTCACCGAGGTCCTCCCGTACATGCCCGCGCCGCGCTGGGTGCGGAACCGCATCCAGCCGATCGCGATCCGCGATGTGCTCCACTATCTGCTCGGAGCCGCACGGGCTCCCAGCGGGATCGGCCGTGCGATCGACATCGGCGGTCCTGACGTGCTCCGATACGGGCAGATGATGAACGGCTACGCGATCGAGGCGGGGCTGCGCCAGCGCGCCATCGCCGCGCTGCCCGTGCTCACGCCGACCCTCGCATCTCACTGGGTGAACCTGGTCACTCCGGTGCCGCGTGCGATCGCGCGCCCGCTGATCGCGTCGCTTCAGAACGAGTGCATCGTGAAGGACGGCGTGCCCGACGACCTCATCCCGCCTCCCGCAGGCGGGCTGACGCCGTATCGCGAGGCGGTGCGCCTCGCGCTCGGCCGACTCGACGCGGACCGTGTCGAGACGAGCTGGCAGGACGCCGAGGTCTCCGGCGCACCGAGCGACCCGCTGCCGAGCGACCCCGAATGGGCCGGCCGCACCGTCTTCACCGATGAGCGCGAACGCTGCACGCGCGCCTCGGCCGAGGACGTCTGGGAGATCGTGCTCGGCATCGGGGGCGAGAACGGCTGGTACTCCTCACCCGTCCTCTGGGCGGCGCGCGGCTGGATGGACCGGGTTGCGGGCGGGGTCGGACTGCGCCGCGGGCGACGCTCCCGCAGCGCGGCTCGCGTCGGCGACGCGATCGACTTCTGGCGTGTCGAAGCGATCGAGGACGGCCGTCTCCTGCGGCTGCGGGCGGAGATGAAGGTCCCGGGTGCCGCGTGGCTCGAGCTGGGGGTCGAGCCGGACGGCGCCGGCGCCCGGTACCGGCAGCGAGCGGTGTTCTTCCCGCGCGGTCTCGCCGGACGCCTCTACTGGCTTGCCGTCCTGCCCTTCCACGGATTCATCTTCGCGGGGATGGCCGAGCGCATCACGGCGGCCGCGGAGGCGCTCGGCGACCTCAGCGCCCGATGACACTCGCGACGGCGCCGACCGCGACGGGCACGGCGAGCAGCGCCAGAAGCGCTGCCCGCCGCAGCCGTGTCGCGAGTCGCGCGCCGTCTGCGCGAGGGCTCAGCTCGCCGCCGGGACGATGAGGCCCGACGTCGCCGTGCGGGCGGCCTCGAAGCGGCGCTGCACGTCGGCCCAGTTGACGACCTCCCAGAACGCCTTCACGTAGTCCGCGCGCACGTTCTGGTAGTCGAGGTAGTACGCGTGCTCCCACACGTCGAGCTGAAGAAGCGGGGTGACGCCGAGGGGCGCGTTGCCCTGCTGGTCGAACAGCTGGAAGATCACGGGACGCGCGCCGACCGAGTCCCACGCGAGCACCGACCATCCCGAGCCCTGCACGCCGAGCGCCGTCGCGGTGAAGTGCGCGCGGAAGCCGTCGATCGAGCCGAACGCGTCCTCGAGCGCGGCCGCGAGCTCGCCCTCGGGCGCTCCGCCGCCATCCGGCGACATGTTCTGCCAGAACACGCTGTGGTTGATGTGACCGCCGAGGTTGAACGCGAGGTCCTTCTCGAGCTTGTTCACGTTGGCGAGGCTGTTCGTCTCACGAGCCTCAGCGAGCTGCTCGAGCGCCGTGTTCGCACCCGTGACGTAGGCCTGGTGGTGCTTCGAGTGGTGCAGCTCCATGATGCGCGCCGAGATGTGCGGCGCGAGCGCGGAGTAGTCGTAGGGAAGATCGGGCAGTGCGTATGCGGGCATCGTTTCCTTCTCTCTGGGTGGATGCGGTCAGCCGACCGCTGTGGGGTTGAGGACGTGGAAGGCGCGATCGAAGTAGACGACCGGCTCGCCGGCCTCCCCTTCGATCACGTCGAGGACTTCAGCGAGGACCAGGGAGGACGCGCCCACGGGGGTCACCTGCAGAGGCCGGCAGCGCAGCGCGAAGCGCGCCGACGGGAGGTAGGGCTCGCCCGTCTCGAGCGTCGACCAGCCCTGCTCGGGAGTGAAGCGGTCGGCGCCCGTGACCGCGAAGGCCTGCGCGGTCTCGACGTGGCGCGCGGTGACGAGGTTCACGACGAACGACTCGGCGCGGAGGATGCCGCCGGCGCTCCCCCGCGACCGGGTCACGGAGAACGCGAGGGCGAGCGGGTCCAGTCCGACCGACGCGACGCTCGAGGCCGTGAGCCCCACGGGCCCCTCCGCGGTGCGAGCCGACACCACCGCGATCCCCGCCGGATGCAGACGGAACGCGGTCTTGAAGGCATCGACGGATGGGCTGTGCATGCTTCGACGGTAGAACCTCAGGTGCACTTGAGGTCAAATCGGCGGCCGATCGCGGCAGACCCTCAGGAACCGTCGTCGACGTCGAGCCGCCGCGCGCCCGCGCCCTCCTGGCCCAGCTCGTCGTCGGGGTTGAGCAGGCGACACGCGTTCATCGAGAGGCAGCCGCAGCCGATGCAGCCGGTCAGCTCATGCTCGAGACGCTCGATCGCCTGCCGCCGTCGTTCGAGCACGCGCTTCCACTCGCGCGAGGCCCGCTGCCAGTCCTCCTGCGTGGGCCGTCGGTCGAGCGGCACGTCGGCAAGCGCTCGGCGGACGTCGGCGAGCGGGATGCCGAGCCGCTTCGCCACCGCGATGAGCGTGATGCGGCGGATCATGTGGCGACGGAACCGGCGCTGGTTTCCCGACGTGCGCGAGGCCGCGATGAGTCCGAGCTGCTCGTAGTAGTGCAGCGCTGACACGGCGACTCCGGTTCGCGCGCTCACCTCGCCGACCGTGAGCAGCTGCTCGGGATCGCGTTCGACCTCCGCCATCCGTCCAGGGTAGAGCGCGCTCGCGCCATCCGATCGCCGGTCTCCTCCAACGTGAGAATTCCGGTAGCGTCGTCCGCGGCACCGCGTCGTGCCCTCCCCGCGAACCCGACGAAGGGACACCATGCCGCTCGCGCGCACCACCCCGCCCATGGGCTGGAACAGCTGGGACTGCTTCGGCACCACCGTCACCGAGTCCGAGGTCCTCGCGAACGCCGAGTTCATGGCGAAGCACCTCCTCCCCTACGGGTGGGACACGGTGGTCGTCGACATCGACTGGTCCGACCCGACCGCGCGCTCGCACGGGTACAACGACGACGCGCCGCTCGCGATGGACGAGCACGGCAGGCTCGTCCCCGACCCGGGGCGCTTCCCGAGTTCTGCCGGCGGCGCGGGGTTCGGACCGCTGGCCGAGCGCATCCACGCGCTCGGCCTCCGCTTCGGCGTCCACACGATGCGGGGCATCCCGCGGCGCGCGGTCGCCGCCGACGCACCCATCCTCGGCACCGACGCGCGCGCGTCGGAGGTCGCCGACCCCGCGAACGCCTGCGAATGGAACCCCGACATGGTCGGGCTCGACCACGACCACCCCGCGGCGCAGGCGTACTACGACTCCACGCTCGAGCTCTACGCGGCGTGGGGCGTCGACTTCATCAAGGCCGACGACATGCTGTGGCCGTACCAGGCGGCCGACATCGAAGCCTACGCGCGCGCCATCGCCCGCACCGGACGTCCGATCGAGCTGAGCCTCTCGCCGGGCCGCGACCTCTCGCTCACGCGCCTCGACCACCTGCGCGAGCACGCGACGATGTGGCGCATCTGCGACGACCTGTGGGACGACTGGCACGACGTCGAGGCGAACTTCGCCCGTTTCTCGCGCTGGGCGCCACACGCGTCGGCGAGCGGATGGCCGGACGGCGACATGCTGCCGCTCGGGCGGATCGGCATCCGGGCCGAGCGCGGCGAGCCGCGTCACGACCGCCTGACCCCCGCCGAGCGGGTCTCGCTCATGACGCTGTGGCTCGTCGCCCGGTCGCCCCTCATGATCGGCGGAGACCTTCCGACGAGCGACCTCGCCACCATCGCGCTCTTCACGAACGCCGATGCGCTCGCGCTGCTGCGCGCCGAGGCGAGTCGCGAGGTGTTCCGCGAGAACGGCCTCGTGCTGTGGACCGCCGACGGCACCGACGGCGAGCACTACGTCGCCGCCTTCAACCTCCACGACGAGGCGCGGGACGTCGCCCTCGACGCGCAGAACGTCGACCTCCCTGCGAAGCTCGACGGCGAGCTGCGCGAGCTGTGGACGGGTGCCGAGATCGCGACCGATCATGCCGCCGTGCGCGGCGTCGCTCACGGCAGCACTGCCATCCGCCTCTCCCTCGCACCGCACGGAGCCGCACTCCTCCGCTACGTCGCGCGCTGAGAGGTCGGGGTCTCCCCGGCGGAGCGCCCCCGGGTTTTGACGCCTCGGCAGCCGCGACGTATCATTCTCCGGGCTCTCCATGCCCGTTCCCCGATCCGAAGGCAGGTGATGCGCGATGTCCAGTGATAGTCGCCGCGCCGCCGATTCGCCTTCGTCGATCAGCGTCACTCCTCGCTGACGTCTTCGCCCATCGGCGGCGCCTGCCGCGTGCTCGAGCGCGCGGCCTCTCTGCACGTGCGGAGCCCTGCTCGCGCGTGCCTCGAAGTGAGCAGAAAGAGGTGAATGATGATGGCATTGATCGACAACGCGGTGTACGTGGACGGACACCGCACGGCCGACCCGGCCGACCTGACCGCGACCCGCGAGACCATGCGCGATCGCGACGGCATGGCGTGGATCGGGCTCTATCGCCCGACGGCGGAGGAGATCCGCGCCATCGCCGCCGAGTTCTCGCTCCACCCGCTCGCCGTCGAGGATGCACTCAAGGGGCACCAGCGTGCCAAGCTCGAGCGCTACGGCGACACGCTCTTCGTCGTGCTCCGACCCGCGCGCTACCGCGATGACGAAGAGCAGGTCGAGTTCGGCGAGCTCCACCTCTTCGTCGGGCCCGACTTCGTCGTCACGATCCGCCACGCGGAAGCGCCCGATCTCGCGAGCGTGCGCCGCCGGCTCGAGGCCTCGCCGCAGCTGCTCGCTATGGGGCCCGAGGCGGTGCTGTACGCCGTGCTCGACGAGGTCGTCGACAAGTACGCGCCCGTGGTCGCCGGCCTGGAGAACGACATCGACGAGATCGAGGACGAGCTCTTCTCGGGCGCCGACTCGGCTTCCCGTCGCATCTATGAACTGGCCCGCGAGGTCATCGGCTTCCAGCGGGCGACGCAGCCGCTCGTCGCGATGCTCGAGGCTCTCCTGCGCGGCTCCGACAAGTACCGTGTCGACCTCGAGCTGCAGCGGTACCTGCGCGATGTGCTCGATCACGCGCTGCGCATCGCCGATCGCACGGGCGCCTTCCGGTCGATCCTCGAGAACGCGCTGACGGTCGACGCGACGCTCGCCGCTCAGCGTCAGAACGACGAGATGCGCCGGATGACGGAGTTCAATCTCGCGCAGAACGAGGAGATCAAGAAGATCTCGTCGTGGGCGGCCATCCTGTTCGCGCCGACGCTCGTCGGCACCGTGTACGGGATGAACTTCGAGCACATGCCGGAGCTGGACTGGACCTACGGCTACCCGCTGTCACTCGCCCTCATGGTCGGACTCGGCTTCGCACTCTGGGGCGTGTTCAAGCGCAAGCGGTGGCTCTAGCGACCGCGCCCGTCACTCCGACGGGCGCGCCTCCTGCAGCCACTCGGTGCACGGCTTGAGGTAGAGCACGGCGACCGCGGCCACCCCGAGAAGACCCGTCGGCCCCTGGCCGGTGAAGATCCCGAGCAGCATGTTGCCGATCACGATGATCGTCAGCACGGTGCGCGCCCACATGCGCCCGAACCACACGAGGATCGCCAGCACGAGGTCGACGACGACGACGGCTGCGGCGATGAGGAAGAGCGCGGCGCCCTCCTCATCGCCGTGGTCGGATGCATCGACGAAGCCGAGGATGCCGAAGGTGAGCCCCAGGAGGCACGTGAAGACCATGAGCCCGACTCCGATGTGGAGGGCTGTCGGTCGAGGAGGGTGCGTCGCCGCTCGAGGTGCGCTCATGGCGCACAAGCTAGCGTCGCCGCCGGAACGGCGGAAGGCGGCGCGACGGTGCCCGGGTCTGCTCCCCGCGGAGCCGACGCGCACGCTCACTGCGCCGGCAGGCATCCTCCGTCGGCGATGCCGCCGCCGACGTCGATCGTGACGGCCTCCGGCGCGACCGCCCCGAACACGCACCCGCCCGTGGCTGCGACAGCGCCGAACAGCACGTACCCGGCGCTCTCGCGGGTCTGCACACTGGACAGGCCCTCCGCCTCGAGCAGATCGACGACCGCGTCCGCGGTCACCGGCTCGCCGCTCGTGCGGAGGGCCTCGAGGTCATCGGCGGCGGCCTCAGCGATGTCGCGCGCCGCCTCCTCGACCGCCGGGTCGAGCTCGCCCCGTTGGCGGTAGGCGTCGTTCTGCGCCATCGAGTGCTCGGGGTCGTAGCCGACGCACTCCGGAGGCAGCTCGACTCCCGGCTGCTCGGGGCACGCGGCGGTCGGTGTCGGCGAGGCGGATGGCGCGCGGCCGGCGGCCGTCGGCGTCGCGCACCCCGTCAGCAGAAGCAGGGCAGCCGAGGCGACGACCAGCGTGCGCGTTCTCATCCCGGCAGGCTACGTCGAGCGTCGGGTCGAGCGCTGTCGGCTCTTCGGCGGACAGGGCTCAGCGGCGAGATCGCATCCCGAGGAGCGCGAGAAGACTGCCGAGCCCATCCTCGCTGCCCGGCCAGTGGCGTTCGATCGGCTCTCGCCCCGCCGTGCGGATGGCGTGCCGCAGCACGAGCACGACCACGATCACGTCGTCCGCGTAGCCGAGAACAGGGATCACGTCGGGCACGAGATCGATCGGGAGGAGCAGGTATCCGAGGAGGCCCAGGAGCCACCATCGCGTCGGTCGAGGCACCGTGCGATCCGCCGCCAGTCGCCGGATGAGCCGGATCACGTGGTGAACCTCATGAAGGCGCTCGCCGTTGCGCACGCATGTCCAGCGCACGTGATCGCCGCGCCGGATGGCCTCGCCGCAGCACTCGTGCTCCCAGCCCCCGACTCGCACGTCCACCACGGCGCCCACGCTAGCGGGCGCCGAGATCGCGGATGTTGACGCTGCCGTCCCAATCGAGCTCGCGGACAGGAGCGGCTCCGGCGGTCATGCGGTGCGGAGGGCCGCGGCGGCCTGGTCGAGCGCGCCCTTGTCGATCGCGTAGTAGGCCCACTTCCCCCGCTGATCGCGCGTCACGAGACCGGCTTCCGCAAGGAGCTTCATGTGGTGCGACACCGTTCCCTGGGAGAGCCCGACCGGTTCCGTGAGATCGCAGATGCACGCCTCAGAGCCATCCGCCGACGCGATCAGCGACAGCAGCCTCACACGCGTCGGGTCGCCGAGCGCCTTGAAGACGCGCGCGACTCGCTCCGCCTCCTCGATGCTCATGATCGACGTGATCGGCGGCACGCAGCACGTGCCCGTCCCGTCGATCACCGCAGGAAGACTCATGTCCCCAGTGTCGCACGCATTGACATCTCTCGATAGGTCGGGCACGCTCGTCACATTGACATCTTTCAATCTGAGGAGATCCGATGTCGCTGCTTCCCGTCGTCATCATCGGAGCGGGGCCGCAGGGCCTGGCCGCCGCCGCGCACCTCACCGAGCGCGGACGGGACGTCATCGTGCTCGAGAGAGGCCGCGCCGCGGGCGCCGCCGTGTCGGAATGGGGCCACGTGCGGCTGTTCTCCGCCTGGCCGGAGCTCATCGACGCCGCGGCCCGCCGCCTGCTGACTCCGACCGGATGGACCGCACCGACGACCGGGTACCCCACCGGCGCAGAATGGGTCGACCGCTATCTCCTCCCCCTCGCCGCCGCCCTCGGCGAGCGCGTGCGCACGGAGGTCGAGGCGACCGGCGTGAGTCGCGTCGGACGCGACCGCGTTGTCGACGCCGGGCGCGACGAGCAGGCGTTCACCGTTCACACGAGGGACGCGGATGGTCGTGAGGCGCGGATCCTCGCCGGCTCGGTGATCGACGCGAGCGGCACCTGGAGCCACCCCAATCCCGCAGGCGCCGACGGGCTTCCCGCCATCGGGGAGAGCTCGGCGGCTGGGGCGATCTCGTATCGCATCCCCGACGACGTATCCGCGTTCGCGGGGCGCCGGGTCGCGGTCGTCGGCGCCGGGCACTCGGCAGCGCACGCCGTGCTCCGGCTGGCCGAACTCGCCCGGAAGACCCCCGGCACGGTCGTCACCTGGGCGCTGCGGCGGGGTGCGGCGGTCTTCGGATCCGGCGACGCCGACGGGTTGCCCGAGCGCGCCGCGCTGGGTGGCCGCGCGCGCCGCGCCGTAGAAGAGGGCCTCGTCGAGGTCGTCGCAGGGTTTCGCGTCGCGGAGGTGCGGGCTCACGCGGATGGTATCGACCTCGTCTCCGAGGACGGACGAGAGCTCGCGGGGCTCGGCCACGTGTTCGCGCTCACCGGCTTCCGGCCGGACACGTCTCTGCTGTCCGAGCTGCGCGTCGCCCTCGACCCGACCCTCGAGGCCGTCGCGGGGATCGCCTCCGAGATCGACCCGAACATCCACTCGTGCGGCACGGTCGCCGCGACCGGGGCACGCGAGCTCGTTCAGCCCGAACGCGGTCTCTTCATCGTCGGAGCGAAGAGCTACGGCCGCGCGCCCACGTTCCTCGCCCTGACCGGCTACGAGCAGGTGCGCAGCGTCGCAGCCCACCTCGCCGGCGATCACGAGGCGGCCGCGCGGAGCGAACTCGCTCTTCCCGAGACGGGAGTCTGCGGAGGCGCGGCCGCGTTCGACGAAGCCGGAGGAAGCTGCTGCGCGGCCCCGGTCCTGCAGATCGGATCGCGACCGGCCCCCGTGGGGTAGAAGAGCACGGCGCCATGGTGCCGCCCTCGCCCACGCTGGGATGCGGTCCATCGGTCAACGATGGAAGATGGACGCGTGAGTGGATGGATCGCTCGACGCGCGGAGAGATTCGCGCGCGCGGCGCACGCGGACCAGGTCGACCTCCTCGGGAACCCGTACGTCGACCATCCCGCACGCGTCGCCGCACGAGCCGAAGGCGACCACGTGCTCGCGGCGATCGGATGGCTGCACGACGTGCTCGAGAAGACCGACACCTCCATCGAGGACCTGCGCGCGGAGTTCCCGGCGCACGTCGTCGAGGCTGTCGACGCCCTCTCGATCCGCGACGACGAGCCCGTCGAGGCCTACTACGGCCGCGTGCGCGCCAATCCGCTCGCGCGCGCCGTGAAGGAGCACGACCTCGCCGACAACACGCGCCCGGAACGGCTTGCGGCGCTCGACGCGGCCACGCGCGAGGTGCTGTTCGCGAAGTACGAGCGGGGGCGGGCGCTGCTCGGGCTCGGCGCTCCCGCACGCGAGGAGCAGCCGTCGACTCCGCTCGCATCCTGAGCCCAGACCTCCGCCGAAGGACCCGGTCCCGCACCAGGTCGAGGCGCTGCCTGACTGATCGCTATGCGTCGGTGAAGAAATCACAGGAAGATAACGCCGAGGGTTGCTCCCGTTACCTCCCCGTTATAGAGTCATCGCACGGCAGCTGTTTTGCTGTGGCAGCTGCCGACATGTGATTGCAGGACACTCTTGGTGCAAGGGACAAGGGCCGGGCGGCTTCCTCTCCGCCCGGCCCTTACTTGTGCCGGCTGAGCACGCGCGCCCCGATCAACTCCTATAGGCGCGCATGGAACGCTAGCCTGAGAGGCATGGCCGACCGCAGACTCGCTATCGCCGCGTGGGAGAGCCTCTTCCGTGCGCAGCACGAGGTGTTCGAGGACGTCTCGAACGACTTCGTGGGCGGCGACCTCTCGCAGGCGGAGTACGACGTGCTGCTCACGGTCACCCGCGCCCCGGACATGACGGCGCGGCTGCGCGACGTCACGGCGAACATGCTCATCAGCCAGCCGAGCGTCTCCCGACTCGTCGACCGCATGGTCGGGCGCGGGCTCGTCACGAAGTGCAGCGACCCCGACGACGGGCGCGGCTCCCTCGTGACGGCGACGGAGGACGGCGCCCGCGCGTTCCGATCGATCGCCGCGGCTCACGGCAAGAGCATCGCCGAGCGCATGTCGTGCCTCGACGACGACGACCTGCGGACGCTGCTCGACATCACCGAGAGGCTCCGCGCGGGAAGCTACCGGTCGGTCGACTGATCCGGCGCGGCCCGCTCCTCTTCCGCGTGCGGAGTCGCGACGAGCCCCGCGGTCCCTGGCGTCGGAGCGGCCGGCGCCTCGGGTGCCGCGTTCGGCTCTTCGCCGTCGCTCTTCAGGAACTGGGCCGACAGCATCCGGTAGGCCGGCAGGAGGAACGCGCCGAGCGCCAGCAGGATGGCGACGACGCCGGCCGCGACGAACACGAGCGCGATGCCCCGCGCCTCGCCCTCCCCCAGCAGCCACGCCCACTGCCGTTGACCCGCGTCCGTCTGCATGTACGGGATGACCCAGAGCTGGGCGATCGGCGCGATGAGGAACGAGGTGATGGGCGCCGAGGCCGCTTCGAAGGTCATCGCGAAGCCGAAGACGCGCCCCTGCTTCTCGTACGGCGTCACCTTCTGGATGACCGTCTGCTCGGCCGCCTCGACGGCGGGCATGAGGCACATGAAGACCCAGATGCCGCCGACGTAGAGCCACGCCCAGTCCCTCAGGGTGAAGACCGCCCCGACGACGCCGACGAGCGCGGCGATGAGCAGCATCGTGCGGATCGGGTTCCTGCCGAGCCCCAGCTTCGCGATCACCGCGCCGCCGACGATGAAGCCGGTCGAGCCCACCGCGAGCCAGATACCCCACATCTCGACCGAGAACATCTCGAGCCCGTACGGGTCCATGAGCGCCATGTAGACGCCGCCCACGAGGTTGTTCAGCGTCGTGAAGAGCACGAGCGTGAGCAGCCCCGGGACCGCGCGCACCGCCTGGAACCCGCCGGCGACATCCACCCACCGGGTCTGCCCCTCGGCGTGCACGATCTCGCGCTCGGGGATGCGGATGGCCACGAGGTGCAGAAGCGACAACGCCATCGCGACGAGGGCGATGAGCAGCGTCGTGCCCATGCCGAGGAGCCCGACGGAGAGTCCGCTGAACACGCTCGTGACGAGGAAAGCGAGGCCCTGCACAGTGCCGACCATGCCGTTCGCGTTCGCATGGCGGTCGACGGGCACGAGAAGCGTGACGGTCGTCGAGAGGGCGATGTTGCGCAGCTGCTCGACCACGGCACCGGCGAGCATGACGACGGCGAAGATCCAGAACCACGGCTGAGTGAGGTCGACGATGCGCTCCTCGCCCAGCACGAAGAAGAAGATCGCGTCGAGGCAGAAGACGCTGAACGCGATGAGCGTCGCCCAGGCCATGACCGCCTTCTTGCGGAAGCGGTCGACGAGGGTCCCGAAGAACATGCTGAACAGCGCGATGAACAGCATGTATGCGCCGCCGATGACGCCCGTCGCGATGACGTTGCGGGTCTCGAGGTAGATCCAGAAGGTCAGGGCCCACCAGAGGTAGCTCGTCGTGATGTTCGCGAATGCCGTGTTCACGAGCACGTGCAGGAAGCTGCGCATGCCGTTCTCGGGAGGCGCCGGGTTGCCGTCGCCGGGATGGATCTGCGTATCCGCCATGGTCTCTCTCCGTCGTCGCACGCCGTCGTTCGGATACTTGCAAAAGGCAAGTACGCCGTCAAGAGGATCTGTCGAGGAGAAGCTACGCGCCCCCTCGGACATTCCCGCGGACCGCCTCCGGGGTCCGGATCGGGCGTAACGTCGGAGGTACCGCAGGCAGGCTCGAACGGAGGCACGACCCATGACCGACGTCGCCCAGAACATCGTCGCGACCCTCAGGGCGAACGGCGTCGAGCGCGTGTACGGGATCCCCGGCGACTCGCTCAACGGCTTCACCGACGCGCTCCGCAAGGACGGATCCATCCGCTGGGTCCACGTGCGCCACGAGGAGTCGGCGGCGTTCGCGGCGGCCGCCGAGGCGGCGCTGACCGACGACCTCGCCGTCGTCGCCGGCTCGTGCGGTCCGGGCAATCTACACCTCATCAACGGGCTCTACGACGCGCATCGCTCGCGGGTTCCCGTGCTCGCGATCGCCGCGCACATCCCGACCTCCGAGATCGGCACGAACTACTTCCAGGAGACGCACCCGCAGGAGCTGTTCCGCGAGTGCAGCGCCTACGTCGAGTACGTCGCGGACGCGAGCCAGATGCCGCGCATCCTCGAGATCGCGATGCGCACGGCCATCCAGGAGCGCGACGTCGCGGTCGTCGTGATCCCCGGCGACGTCGCGCTCGCGGAGGCCGCCTCCGACCGCGTGACCGTCATCGACCGGGCGCGCCCCGTCGTCCTGCCGAACGACGCCGAGCTCGACCGCGCGGCCGAGCTGCTCGACGGCGCGAAGAAGGTCACGATCCTCGCCGGCGCCGGCGTCCAGGGCGCGCACGACGAGGTCGTCGCCCTCGCCGACCGGCTCGCCGCCCCGGTCGTCCACGCGCTGCGCGGCAAGGAGTTCATCGAGTACGACAACCCGTTCGACGTCGGGATGACGGGACTGCTCGGATTCGCCTCGGGCTACCGCGCGATGGAGGGCGCCGACGCGCTCCTGATGCTCGGCACCGACTTCCCGTACCCGCAGTTCTACCCCGAGCACGCGACGACGATCCAGGTCGACATCCGCGGCTCCCAGCTCGGCCGCCGCCATCCGCTCGACCTCGGGCTCGTCGGAGACGTCAAGGCGACCGCGGCGGCGCTGCTCCCCCGTCTCTCCGAGAAGCGCAGTCGGCAGCACCTCGACGACGCGCGCGACCACTATGTCAAGACGCGGCGCAAGCTCGACGAGCTCGCGGTGCCGCGCCGCGGGGCGCACCCCATCCACCCCCAGTACCTCGCGCGGCTTCTCGACGAGGCCGCTGCCGACGACGCCGTCTTCACCGCCGACGTCGGCTCGCCGACCGTCTGGGCCGCGCGGTACCTCACGATGAACGGGCGCCGGCGTCTCATCGGCTCGTTCAGCCATGGATCCATGGCGAACGCGCTCCTGCACGGCATCGGCGCGCAGGCCGCGCAGCCCGGCCGCCAGGTGGTCGCCCTCGCGGGCGACGGCGGGCTCGCGATGATGCTCGGCGAGCTCATCACCCTCACGCAGAACGATCTGCCCGTGAAGACCGTCGTGGTCAACAACTCGTCGCTGAACTTCGTCGAGCTCGAGATGAAGGCCGCCGGCTTCGTGACCTACGGCACGGGTCTCGAGAACCCCGACTTCGCTGCCGTCGCGAACGCGCTCGGCATCAAGGGCATCCGGGTGGAGCGGTCGGATGCCCTCCCTGCTGCGATCGAGGAGCTCCTCGCCCACGACGGGCCAGCGCTCCTCGACGTCGTGACCGAGCGGCAGGAGCTGTCGATGCCGCCCACGATCACGGCCGACCAGGTCGGCGGATTCGCGCTCTACGCCATCCGCACCGTCCTCTCCGGCCGCGGCGACGAGCTCCTCGACCTCGCGAAGGCGAACTGGCGCCAGCTCTTCTGAGTCTCCCGGGGGCGGCGATACTGGAACCGTGACCGCGAGCATCCCGACCGATCCGCACCGCGTCGAGCAGCCCGTCGTCGACACCGAGGCGGGTCGCGTGCGCGGGTTCTGGCGACGGGACTGCGCGACGTTCCTCGGCATCCCGTTCGCGCAGCCGCCGATCGGGCGACTCCGCTTCCAGGCGCCCGCGCCGCACGAGCCCTGGGATGGCGTGCTCGACGCCACCCGGCAGGGGGCGACGCCCCAGCGCGGGGCGACCGGCATCACGCTCATCCCGGAGCCGTCGGTCCCCGGTCGCTCGACGCTCAACGTCAACGTGTTCACCCCGACGACCGATCCGGGGGCGCAGCTTCCCGTCCTCGTGTACTTCCACGGCGGCGCCTACGTCTCCGGCTCGATCGCGAGCCCCTGGTACGACGGGCGCTCTTTCGCCCGCGACGGCGTCGTCGTCGTGACGGCGTCGTACCGCCTCGGCTTCGACGGGTTCGGCTGGATCGCCGACGCGCCCAGCAACCGCGGTGTGCGGGACTGGCTCGCCGCCCTCGAGTGGGTGCAGCGCAACATCCGCTCCTTCGGCGGCGACCCGAACCGCGTGACGATCGCGGGTCAATCCGCCGGCGGCGGAGCGGTGCTCACCCTTCTCGGCATGCCTGCGGCGCAGCACCTCTTCTCGGCGGTCTGGGCGATGTCGGCCACGATCGGCGTGATCACGCCCGAGGAGGCCGAGCGCTTCGGGCGCCGGGCCGCAGCGGAGGGAGGCGTCGAGCCGACCGTGGCAGGATGGCGCGCCCTCACCGAGAAGCAGGTGCGCGACGCCGCGAAGGACCTCATCGCCATGCGCGATCTGCACGGCGCCCAGGCCGTGCTGTCGGATGGGCTGCGGCTGGGTCCTGCGATCGACGGCGAGCTCATCCTCGAGCCGACTCTGCGTGCCCTCGCGAAGGGCGTCGGCTCCGACAAGCCCCTCGTGATCGGCACCACGGACGACGAGTTCTCGATGATCGTCGACGACCACAGCCGGTGGCTCCGCTGGGTTCCGGCCTGGCTCGTCCTGACCGTGCTCGGGCTCCCTCGGAAGCGGCGCCGCGCCTACCTCCGGGCGAACGCGGAGCTGCGGCGCGAGCGCGGCGTTCCCGCCGCGATCGGCCGCTTCGTCACGGACGCGCTCTTCCGCCGCCACGTGGTGCGCATCGCCCGCGCGCGATCGGCCGCGACCTCGGGCGGCCGCACCTGGGCGTACCGCTTCGAGTGGGTGTCGCCGGCGCGCGGGTGGTCGCTCCACTGCCTCGACGTGCCGTTCTTCTTCGACGTGCTCGACGCCGAGGGCGTCGACCTCATGACCGGCGAGGACCCGCCGCAGGAGCTCGCCGACGCCGTCCACGGCGCGGCGGTCGGCTTCATCCGGACCCGCGCGGCCGATTGGAGTCCCTGGTCAGCGGGTTCGGCGCCGTCTCGCGTGTTCGCGTACCCCGCGACCGCGGAGACCGAGTCGCTGGACGCGTACGACGGGGCGATCCCGCTCGCGTGAGGCCGCGCGCTCAGCTGAGCGCGGGGATCACCTTCTGCTCGAACAGCTCGACGCCCGACCGGTCGTAGGCGGCCTCGGGGAAGTAGTGGATCGCGTAGGCCAGCCCCTGGTCGCCGAGCGCGGCGAGGCGCTCGGTCACCTGCTCGACCGTGCCCACCGCGACCGCTCCCCGGTACTCGCCGATGAAGCCATCCGTCGCGTCGCCGAGATGCGGCCGGACGCGCGCCTCGATCGCCGCGAGGCGCTCCTCGACCTCGGACTCGGTCTCGCCGATGACCGTGTTGTAGTTCGCCGACCGGACGATCTCGGCGAAGTCGCGGCCGATGGCGTCGCAGTGCTCGCGAAGCACGGCGCTCTTGTGGGCGAACGCGTCGGGCGCGCCGGCGAAGTTCGTGTACTGCGCGTACTCCGCGGCGATCTTCAGGGTGACCTTCTCGCCGCCGCCCGAGATCCAGAACGGGATGCCGGGGCGCTGGATGGGGCGGGGCTCGACGATCGCGCCGTCGACCTGGTAGAAGCGGCCGTCGAGGGTCGCCGCCCCCGTCTCCCACGCCTGCTTCATGATCTCGACACCCTCGCGGAGCATACGGAGTCGATCGCCGATCTTCGGGAATCCGTACCCGTACGCGCGCCACTCGTGCTCGTACCATCCGCCGCCGATGCCCATCTCGACGCGCCCGCACGAGACATGGTCGACTGTCGCGGCGACCTTCGCGAGGTATGCGGGGTTGCGATAGCCCATGCACGTGCACATCTGCCCGAGGCGGACGCGGCTCGTCGACGCCGCGAACGCCGACATGAGGGTCCACGCCTCGTGGGTCGCCTCGCGCGACGGCACCGGCGTCGTGTGGAAGTGGTCGTAGACCCACAGCGACTCCCACGGGCCGGCGTCCGCGGCCTGTGCGAGCGACAGCATCGCGCTCCACTGCTCGGCCGGATCGATGCCGACGAGGTCGTGACGCCAGCCCTGGGGGATGAAGGTTCCGAAGCGCATGCCGTCAGGGTACCCGCCTTCCCGCTCGCGACATCCGCATGTCATCGGGCCCCCGTAAGGTGTCCCCCGTCGCCACCGCGACGCCCTCTCCCGAACCAGGAAGGCACTCATGCGCAGGATCATCGCCGCGCCCGCCGCCGCCCTGCTCGTCCTGCTGCCGACGGCACCCGCCGCTTCGGCCGCTCCGGACGACGCAGAGCAGCGCATCCCGCTCACGCTCATGGCCACGACCGACGTGCACGGACACGTCGTCGACTGGGACTACTTCCAGAACGCGCCGTTCCCCGCCGACGACGCACTCGGGCTCACCCGGGTCGCCACCGCCGTCGATCAGGTGCGCGCGGAGAAGGGCGCCGAGTCGGTCGTCGTCCTCGACAACGGCGATGCGATCCAGGGCACTCCCCTCACCTACTACTACGGGATGGGCGACGGAGCGCCGTCCGTGCTGTCGGGCGAGCTCGAGCACCCCATGGCGACGGCGTTCGACGCGATCGGCTACGACGCGCAAGTCGTCGGCAACCACGAGTACAACTACGGTCTCGACCTCCTCGCCGCCTACGAGCAGGGCCTCGACGCTCCGCTTCTCGGCGCGAACGTCATCGACGCCGCGACCGGCGAGCCCTATCACGAGCCCTACACGCTCATCGATCGCGAGATCGACGGCGAGACCGTCACGATCGGCGTGCTGGGGGTCGTGACCCCCGGCGTTCGGGTGTGGGACAAGGCGATCGTCGACGGCGTGCTGGAGTTCCGCGACGTCGTCGAGACCGCGGCGGAGTGGGTGCCCGTGGTCGAGGAGCAGGCCGATGTGGTCGTCGTGCTCGCGCACACGGGCAAGGGCACCACTGCCGACGCGGACTACGACCCGGCTCTGCTCGAGGAGGACGCCGCCCGCAACATCGCGACCCAGGTGCCGGGCATCGACGTCGTCGTGGCCGGCCACAGTCATCAGGACGAGCCGGAGGAGGTCGTCGAGAACGCCGCGGGCGAGAAGGTGCTCATCACCCAGCCGGAGTACTGGGCGCGCAGCGCGAGCCAGGTCGACCTGACGCTCGTCGCCGACGGCGACGGCTTCCGTGTCGACTGGTCGGATGGCCACGCCCCGGTCGTCGTGCCGCACTACGGGCGAGAGGGGATCGGCGAGAGCGCCGGGCTCGCCGAGGCCGTTCAGCGCGCGCACGACACCACGGTGTCGTACGTCAACACCCCGGTCGCGACGTCGACCGAGGAGCTGCGCACCGAGACGTCGCGCTACGAGGACACCCCGATCATCGACTTCATCAGCGAGGTGCAGGCCGAGACCGTCGCGAACGCGCTCGACACGACGGAGTACGCCGACCTGCCGGTGCTCTCCCAGGCGTCGCCGTTCTCGCGGACGGCGCGCTTCCCGCAGGGCGAGGTCACCATCCGCGATCTCGCAGGCCTCTACATCTACGAGAACACGCTTCTCGGCGTCGTGCTCACGGGCGCGCAGGTGCAGGACTACCTCGAGCACTCCGCGCGCTACTTCGTCCAGACGGAGGAGGGCGCCGAGTTCGATCCCGAGAACGGCACGAACGCCCGCTACGAGGATGCCCCTGAGGGCATCCCCGACTACGCGTACGACGTGCTCACCGGGCTCGACTACACGATCGACATCTCGCAGCCGGTCGGCGAGCGCATCACGGGGCTCCGTCACCCCGACGGCACCCCCGTGTCCGACGACGAGCAGTTCGTGCTCGCCGTGAACAACTACCGGCAGAGCGGCGGCTCGGGCTACCCGCACGTCGCGGAGGCGCCCGTCGTCTACGACGAGCGCCTCGAGATCCGGCAGCTGCTCGTGGACTGGGCGCAGTCGCGCGGCGTGATCGACCCGGCCGACTTCTTCACCGAGAACTGGTCCCTCACCACCTCGCCCGTCGAGGAGGCGCCGTCGCCGGCGCCCACCCCGGAGCCGACTGCGGAGCCGACCGCGGCGCCCTCGCCGGAGCCCACTGCCGAGCCGACCGCGGCGCCCTCGCCCACGCCCACCTCAGCGCCCTCGCCCGAGGCCGACGAGGATGCTCCGCTTGCGCCGACGGGCGGCTCGACGGTCATCGGCACCGGCGTCGCCGGCGTCCTCGTGCTCGGAGCGGGGGCCGTGGTCCTCGCGGCGCGCCGGCGCCGAGTCTGAGGCGGGGCGGCGCTACCTGCGGAGAACGACGCGCGCGTCGGGGATGCGGTCTCCCATGATCCGGATGGCGTCGGGGTTGTCGTCGATGAGCACGGCGTCGCGGCCGAGCGCTGCGGCGACCGCTCCGGTCGTGCCGCTGCCCGCGAACATGTCGAGGACGCGATCCCCCGGGCGCGAGGAGGCCTGGATGATGCGGCGCAGGATGCCCTCGGGCTTCTGCGTCGCGTATCCGGTCCGCTCTGCCCCGCTCGTCGGCACGATCGTGTGCCACCAGACATCCGTCGGCAGCTTGCCGCGACGCGCCTTCTCGCGCGTGACGAGCCCGGGTGCCATGTACGGCTCGCGGTCGACGGCCTCGGAGTCGAACCAGTAGCGGTCGGGGTCCTTGACGTAGACGAGGATCGTGTCGTGCTTCGTCGGCCATCGGCGGCGCGACTTCGCCCCGTAGTCGTACGCCCAGATGAGTTCGTTGAGGAACGCGTCGCGCCCGAAGACCGCGTCGAGCATCACCTTGGCGTAGTGCGCCTCGCGGTAGTCGAGATGCAGGTAGAGCGTGCCGTCGTCGGCGAGGAGCCGCCAGGCCTCCTCGATCCGCGGCATGAGGAAGCCCCAGTAGTCGTCGAACCGGTCGTCGAAGGTGCGCAGCGCACCCCGCACGCGCTCGTAGCTGCGGCCGTGGAAGCCCGTGTGCGTCGCCGCGCGGACCTCGGCCTCGTGCGCGTCGATCGCCGCGATGTCGGCGCCGTCCGGGCTCCCGAAGAGCGCGCCGTCCTCGAGGACGGGCTCGGGGACATCCGCCGCGGCCTCGGGCTCGTCCGGCACGTGGATCGAGAAGCCGCGGCGGCTCTCGTCGGTCTCGCGGCCGCGCCCCGTGTTGAACGGCGGGTCGAGGTACGCGATGGTGAAGGCGCCGTCGGGCAGCCGTGCCGCGACGTCGAGGTTGTCGCCGTAGTGGATCGCGACCGCGCCGCGGCCCGGTGTGAGGGCGGCGAGCGGTGCGTCGTCGAGGATGTCCTGGCTCACGGGACGCGGTGGAGCCACGCGTCGGTCGCGAACTTGGTGCGCACGAGCTCCTCGGCCTCTGCGAGCTCGTCGGGCGCGACGTGCCCGCGCTCGGCGCCGGTGAACGCCTGGAACGACGCGATGAAGCGGTCGATGATCTCGCGGCGCGACATGCCCGTCTGGCTGCGGATCGGGTCGACGCGCTTCGCGGCCGACGCCGTGCCCTTGTCGCTGAGCTTCTCGCGCCCGATCCGCAGGACCTCGGTCATGACCTGGCCGTCGATGTCGTACGAGAGCGTCGCGTGGTGGAGGACCCCGCCGTTCGCGAGCCGCTTCTGCGCCGCCCCGCCGATCTTGCCCGAGGGGCTCGCGATGTCGTTGAGCGGCTGGTAGGTCGCCTCGATGCCGAGCCCGCGCAGCGCCTGCAGCACCCAGTCGTCGAGGAAGGCGTACGAGTCGGCGAACGTGAGGCCCGCCACGAGCGATGCCGGCACGTAGAGCGAGTAGGTGATGATCTGCCCGGCGCCCATGAGCATGGCGCCGCCGCCCGAGATGCGGCGGACGACCTGGAAGCCGTGGCGTGCGGCGCCCTCGGGGTCGACCTCGTTGCGGTACGACTGGAACGAGCCGATCACGACCGCCGACTCGTCCCACTCCCAGATGCGGAGCGTCGGCTTGCGGCGACCGTCGCCCACGCGCCCCGTGAGCACCTCGTCGAGCGCGAGGTTGACGAGCGGCGAGACGGCGGGGTCGTCGATGATCTCCCACTCGAAGTCGGTCCAGGTCGACGCCGTCACGAGCGCGCGGCGCACGGCCGTGCCGACGGCCTCGGGCGTGAACCCGAGCATCTGGACGCCCTCGGGGAGGCGCGCGCGGATGGCCGCGGCGATCGCCGGGACGTCGGCAGTGTCGGGCATGCCGATCAGCGCGCGGTTGATGTCGTCGAGCGCCGTGTCGGGCTCGAGGAAGAAGTCGCCCGCCAGGTGGAAGGAGCTGATCCTCCCGGCCTCGACCTCGAGGTCGACGACCACGAGCTTTCCACCGGGGACCTTGTACTCGCCGTGCACGCGTCCAGCCTACGTCGTCGCGTCGAGACGACGCCGAGAGAGCGAGCGCTCTCTCGCACGCTACGACCGCGCCGGCACGCGCGCGTCGAGCCAGGCGAGGATGTCGGCGCGCACGCGCCCCTGCACGGGCTCGTTGAGGATCTCGTGCCGCCCGTCGTAGACGAGCGTCGTCACATCCGTCAGCCCGGCGCGCTCCCGATACGCCTGCGCGAGCTTGTGCACGCCGCGCGGGCCGCCGACCGTGTCGTCGCGCCCGACGAGGAGGAGCACGGGGACGTCGGCCCCCGCCCGCTCGCGGAGGTCGCGGCGGGGGCGCCCGTAGATCCGGGCGGCCTCGACCACGCCGAACAGCTTGACGAGCGGCACGTTGACCGTGAGCGGATCGTCGAGGAACGCCTTCTGCACGGCCGGGTCGGTCGAGAGCCACTCGACGCCGGTCGCGCCCGGCGCCTTCCACGGCGCGTTGAGGTCGCCCGGGTTCAGGGCGCCCGGCCACCGCAGCGACGAGCCGACGAGGACGAGCGCGTCGTACGCCTCGGGGTGGGCGTCGAAGAGGATCTGCGCGAGGAAGGATCCCCACGAGTGGCCGAGGAGCACGAGCGGGAGGCCCGGGCGCTCGTCGCGGATCCGCCGCGACAGCTGCCAGACCGCGTCGACCGCCGCGCGGTGCCCGCCGACGCCGAGGCGACCGAGCTTCGCCGCGTCACCGTGCTGGCGCATGCCCGTGCGGCCGTGACCGCGATGGTCGTCGGCGTAGACCGCGAAGCCGGCCCCGGTCAGCGCCTCGGCGAGCGCGGCATAGCGCCCCGCGTGCTCGCCGACGCCGTGCAGCACCTGGACGACACCGCGGGGCCGCCCCTCCGGCTCGTAGACGTCGTACACGATGGCGACGCCGTGCGCGTCGACGAACTCGGGCATGCGTCGATCGTACACACCCCTTTATTTAGCAAGGCTAATGAGCTATGCTAATGGTTGACATGGCTAAACAATCCGCATCGACGAAGCTCTCCTCCGACGCCTCCGAGATCCGGGCCGCCGTCTTCCGCCTCTCGCGGCGGCTCAAGCAGCAGCGCGCCGTCTCGGACATGACCGACGGGCAGTTCGCCGTGCTCGTCGCCCTCAAGGTGCACGGGCCGCACACGCTGTCCGCGCTCGCCGAGCGCGAGGGCATCACCGCGCCATCCATGAACCGGACGGTCAACTGCCTCGAGGAGCTCGGCCACCTCAGCCGCACCGAGAACGGCGATGACCGGCGCAAGGTCGACATCCAGATCACCGAGAGCGGGCGTCGCGTCGTCGAGGAGACCGCGCGGCGACGCGACGAGTGGCTCTCGAAGGTGCTCGCCGACCTGTCACCCGAAGACCGCCAGACGCTCCGCAGCGCGGCGGCGATCATCATGCGGGAGGTCGAGCGATGAACGCGATGTTCCGCTCGTTCGCCTCGTTCAACTACCGCATCTGGTTCCTCGGGGCCCTCATCTCCAACGTCGGCGGATGGATGCAGTCGACGGCGCAGGACTGGGTCGTCCTGACCGAGCTCACCGACAACGACGCGACGGCCATGGGCGTCACGATGGCGCTGCAGTTCGGCCCGCCGCTCGTGCTCGTGAGCGTGACCGGCTGGGTCGCCGATCGCTTCGACCGGCGACGTCTTCTCATGGTCACGCAGGGCGTGCTCCTGCTCCTCGCGCTCGGGGTCGGCGCGCTCCTCCTCGCCGGCGTGATGACCCTGCCGCTCATGCTGCTCTTCGCGCTGGCCTTCGGCGTCGCGAACGCCTTCGACAGCCCCGCGCGGCAGGCGTTCGTGTCGGACGTCGTCGAGCGCCGGTACGCGGCCAACGCCGTGGCGCTGAACTCGGCGTCGTTCAACATGGCGCGCCTCATCGGCCCGGCCGTGGGCGGTCTGCTCATCGTCGCGGTCGGGAGCGGATGGGTGTTCTTCGTGAACGCCGCCACCTTCCTCGCCATGATCGTGGCGCTCATGCTCATGCGCCGGGACGAGCTCGTGCCGCGCGTGCGCAGCCAGGGCGCGGCGCGCGTCGCCGACGGCTTCCGCTATGTCTCCCGTCGCCCCGACCTCATCGTCGCGTTCGTCATGGTGTTCCTCGTGGGCGCGTTCGGCATGAACTTCCCGATCTTCGCGTCGACCATGGCGATCGAGTTCGGGCACGGTGCGGACGGCTACGGGCTGCTGAGCTCGGTGCTCGCGATCGGCTCGCTCACGGGCGCACTGCTCGCCGCCCGACGCGAGCGCGCCCGACTGCGCGTCGTCATGATCGCAGCGGGCGGATTCGGCGTCGCGTCGCTCGTGTCGGCGGCGATGCCGAGCTACTGGACGTACGCCGCCGCCCTCGTCTTCGTCGGCTTCGGCACGGTGACGATGCTCACCACCGCGAACGGCTACGTGCAGACGAACTCCGACCCGGCCCTGCGCGGCCGCGTGCTCGCCCTCTACATGGCGGTCATCATGGGCTCGACCCCGATCGGCGCGCCGATCGCGGGGTGGGTCGCCGACGCGTTCGGCCCTCGCGCCGCCATCGTCCTCGGCGGCGCGGCCGGCGTGCTCGCGAGCCTGATCGGGCTCACCTGGGTCATCTGGTCGGGGCGCCTGCACCGCGATGCCGACCGCCGCCTCGGCGTCTCCCTCGACGAGACCCGCCCGCTCGACATCATCACGAAGGCGAACCCCACCGTCGCGCCCGAGGAGTTCAGCGACCAGGTGGCCCAGACCACGGCCATCCGCATCGACGACGAGGACGAGGACGAGCGGATGGCGCGGCGCGGCCGCTGAGGCTCGGCAGCTAGCATGAAAGCGCTTGCCCGCCATCGAGAGAGGCCCCGCCCATGAGCTCCACGACCCGCGTCTGCTTCCGTCTCCGGGTGAAGCCCGAGATGCTCGACGAGTACATCGCGCGCCACAGCCCGGTGTGGCCGGAGATGCTCGAGGAGATCGCCGCAGCCGGGCGGCGGAACTACTCGATCTTCCACCTGGGCGGCGGGGAGCTCATCGGGTTCTACGAGACCGACGATGACGCCGCCGCGCAGGCCTACCTCGCGGAGTCGGAGATCGCGGCGCGCTGGGAGGAGTCGATGGCCCCCTTCTTCGTGTCGCTCGACGGCCGCGCCGACCAGGCGGCCGAGACATTCCCCGAGGTGTTCCACCTCGAGTCGCAGCTCGCCGACGCCCGCGGCGCCTAGCGGCGACGACGAAGCCCTCCTGCGCCGGTCGGCGCAGGAGGGCTTCGTGCTGCGGGAGCTCAGTGGCTGTTGAGCACTGCCCACGCAATGAGGCTGAGCGCGGTTGCTTCCATGAGCGTCTCCTCAGTAGCCGACGGCGGCGAGAGCCGCGTCGATCTGGGCCGGCTCGAACCCCTCGAAGGCGAGCTGATCGTAGAGACCCTCGCGCGAGAAGGACATCGTGTCGAGGTAGGCCTGCGCCTTCTCCGCCGCCTCCGCGTTCCAGTCGGGAGCGACGAAGTCGACCGCGAAGGTCGCCTCCTCCGTGCTGAAGCCCTCGAACTCCAGCTGCTCGATCAATCCCGTGCGCGAGAAGCCCATGAAGGAGAGGTAGTTCTCCGCCGACTCCACGGCGTTCTGCTGCGCGAGCGTGAGCTCCGGCTCAGGTGCCTTCGCGGTCACCAAGACCTCGCTGCCGGGCTCCGCCTTGTCGCCGGCCGACACGGACTGGGTCTCGATCAGGTGGTCGTCCGCGACCCCTTCCGGGATCGCGAGAGCGAGCCCCAGCGCCTCCAGTGCGAGGCGCGCCTCGCCCACCGTGACGCCGCTGAGATCGGGCACCTCCACCCGGGTGTCGACGCTCGGCTGCGCACTCGGCTCGACCGGCTCATCCTCCTCCTCGACCGGTTCGGCGACCGTCTCTTCCTCCTCGACCGGATCGGCGACCGTCTCCGGCTCCTCCTCCGCCAGCTCACTGAAGGAGGAACGCTGGGATTCGAAGGCCGCGTTCGAGAGCGCGGTGCCGGTGATCGCGTTGACGATGAGTCCGAGGACGATGACGACCCCCGTGACGATCCAAGCGACCTTGCGGTTCTCGCGATAGCCGGCCAGCCCTCGGCCGCGGCTGTCGCGCGTGGCGCCCACGAGGACGAGGATCAGGTCGACGAGCCACCAGATGCCGATGCCGCCGAGGGTGACGAGCTTGAGCACCCCGGTGCCGATCTTGCCCAGGTAGAAGCGATCGACGCCGAACAAGCCGAGCAGCCAGGCGAACAGCCAGGTCGCGATGAACGACTTGTCGCCTTCGGGGGCGGTCGCGCCGAAGGGAGCCTGCGTCTGAGCCTGGGCCATCGGGGCGCCGGGCGGGTACGCCGCCGTCGGCGGAGGCACGGCGGGACCGTTCGGCGGAGGGGGCGGCGGGGTGCTGTCGAACGACATGGGGACTCCTCTGTGAGGCCGGAGCATTCTTCTGCAATACAGGAATACTCCCCGGGTAGAACTCCCCATGTATATCGCACGGCGGCGACATCGCCGACGCCCGCGGCGCCTAGCAGCGACGACGAAGCCCTCCTGCGCCGGTCAGCGCAGGAGGGCTTCGTGCTGCGGGAGCTCAGACGAGCGACGTCGCGGGAGCGCCGTAGCGCTCCTCCTCGATCTCCTCGAGCGTCTTGCCGCGCGTCTCGGGTGCCCAGATCGCGCCGACGAGCAGGGCGACCGCGAGGATGGCGATGAGCAGCGCGCCGAGTCCGTGCAGACCCATCGTGGTCAGCCAGACCGGGAAGCCGTAGCTCAGGATGCCGACCATGATGCGAGCGGCGAAGAACAGCACGCCCTGGGCCGACGCGCGGTAGCGAGTCGAGAACAGCTCGGCGGTCCAGAGGCCGTAGAACGCCTGCGCGCCGATGCCCGAGGCGAAGCCCCACAGCACCGCGAACGCGAGCATCGTGACGGCGGAGGCCGGCAGGTAGACGAGCACCACCCATCCGGCGATCCCCATGACCGCGCCGACCACATAGAGCAGGCGACGGGAGACGCGGTCGGCGAAGCGCATGAACCCGAAGTAGGTGCCGAGCACGGTGAAGAGCCACAGCAGCGACTGCAGGAAGAACTGCTGCTGCGCATTGGTGAGGCCCGCCGCGTCGTAGACACGCGGCATGAAGATGCCGGCCTGGCCCGCGACGGTGTTCCAGAAGCCGTAGACGCCGATGAGGAACAGCAGCGCCGTGAGGTTCTGCTTGCGGCCGAAGAGCGCCTTGAGCCCCTTGCCGCCGACCGCGTTGGCGGAGGCGTCGTCGCGCGAGGCCTTCCAGCGCTTCGACTCGGAGAGCCCCTGCCGGACCCACCACGTGACGAAGGCGACGACAAAGAGGTGCACGAAGATGATGCGCGAGCCGAGCAGTCCGAGCGGCTCGAGCAGAGCAGCGAGCAGGAAGCCGATCATCGGGCCCACCGACCAGGCGAGCTGCGCCGTGCCGACGTGGGCCGCGCGCTTGTCGGCGGGCGCCTCCTCGGCGATGTAGGTCCACGAGGCGGGCACGCCCGCGCCGACGGCGATGCCGGTGATGACGAACGCCGCGAGCAGCATCCACTCGTTCACGGCGAATGCCGCGATGAGCACGCCGACCATGTAGACCATGAGGTCGTAGGTGTAGATGAACTTGCGCCCGAACCGGTCGCACAGCGGCCCGCCGATGATCGCTCCGATCGCGGCGCCGAACGCGTTCGCGCTGAGCGCGGCGAGGAGGCCAGCGAAGCCGTCGGTGAACCCGAACTGCGCCTGCCAGAATCCGAGGCTCGTCGCGATCGCGATGATCGAGCCCGCTTCGATGTAGTTGGACATCGCGACCGAGATGGTGGCCTTCCACCCCGTGGTCGATTTCGCTCCGATGCGTGCCATGTGAGTCGTCTCTTCCTTGAATCCGTTCGACGTCGTCCGCGTCCTCGCGCTCCGATGTGAGCGCTCTCATAAAACGATTCAACGACGCCGAGTCGGTACCTTACGCGGCGCGGGGACCATCCGCAAACCGCCGGACGACAGAAGCCCTCCGACCCCTGGCGGGGCGGAGGGCTTCTGGAGGAACGGGATCAGCCGGCGAGATCCGCCAGCACGACCTGGAGCTGCTCGAGCGCCCAGTCGATCTCGGTCGCGCGGATGACGAGCGGCGGGGCGATCCGGATGGTCTGCCCGTGGGTGTCCTTGACGAGCACGCCGCGCGCCATGAGCGCCTCCGACACCTGACGCCCCGTGCCGATGGACGGGTCGATGTCGACACCGGCCCAGAGCCCGGCGACGCGGATCTCGGTGACGCCCTGCCCCACGAGCGCCTCGAGTTTCTCCCGCAGGTGCGCACCGAGGAGCTGCGCGCGCTTCTGGAACTCGCCGGTCGCGAGCAGCTCGACGACGCGAAGCGCCACGGCCGCAGACAGCGGATTGCCGCCGAACGTGGACCCGTGCTCACCCGGGCGGATGACGCCCAGCACGTCGGCATCCGCGACGACAGCCGACACCGGCAGGATGCCGCCGCCGAGCGCCTTGCCGAGCAGGTAGACGTCGGGGACCACGCCCTCGCGATCGCACGCGAACGTCTCGCCCACGCGGCCGAGCCCCGACTGGATCTCGTCCGCGATGAAGAGCACGTTGCGCTCGCGCGTGACCTCGCGGACCCGCCGGAGGTAGCCATCCGGCGGGATCACGACGCCCGCCTCGCCCTGGATCGGCTCGATGAGCACGGCTGCCGTGTCGTCGTCGATCGCCGCGGCGAGCGCGTCGGCGTCGCCGTAGGGCACGGCCACGAATCCGGCCGGGAACGGCCCGAAGTCGTCGTGCGCCTCGGGGTCGTCGCTGAAGCCCACGATCGTCGTCGTGCGGCCGTGGAAGTTGCCGTGTGCGACCACGATCTTCGCGCGGTCGTCGGCGATGCCCTTCACCCGGTAGCCCCACGCCCGCGCCACCTTGATGCCGGTCTCGACGGCCTCGGCGCCGGTGTTCATGGGGAGGACGAGGTCCTTGCCGCACAGCTCGGCGAGTGCCGTCGCGAACGGCTCGAGGCGGTCGTTGTCGAACGCGCGGCTCGTCAGCGTGATCCGCCCCAGCTGCTCCGTCGCGGCCGCGACGAGGTCGGGGTGCCGGTGGCCGAAGTTGAGGGCCGAGTACCCCGCGAGCATGTCGAGGTACCGCTTGCCCTCGACATCCGTCACCCACGCGCCCTCGCCGCCCGCGATGACGACGGGAAGGGGGTGGTAGTTGTGCGCGACGTGGCTCGTCGCGGTCTCGGCCGTGGTCACTTCGCGCCCCGCAGCTCGAGCGTGCAGCACTTGATGCCGCCGCCACCGAGCAGGAGCTCGGACAGGTCGATGAGCACCGGGTTGTACCCGCGCTCGCGCAGCTGCGCCTCGAAGCCCTTCGCGCGCGGCGAGATGAAGACGTTGTACCCGTCGCTGGCGGAGTTCAGGCCGAAGACGGCGCCGTCCTCATCCGAGACCTGGATCGCGTCGGGGAACCGCTCCTCGAGGATCGCGCGGCTGCGCTCGTCGAATGCGCCGGGGAGATAGGCGATGTTCGCCGGCCCGGTCGTCTCGTCCTCGACCGGGTCGAGCACGCTGAGCGCCGTGTCGAGGTGATAGAACCGAGGGTCGACGAGGTTGAGGCTGATCACCTCTCGGCCGAACACGCGGGCCACCTCGGCGTGGCTGTCGCCCGTCGACCGGAAGCCCGTGCCCGCCAGGATGACGTCGCCCGCGAGGAGGAAGTCGCCTTCGCCCTCGTTGACCTCCTCGGGCACGACCGTCTCGAAGCCGTTCGCGCGGAACCAGTCGATGAACGCGGGCGCCTCGCCCTGGCGCTCGACATAGCGGAAGCTCGGCCCGTAGGCGATGCCGTCGATGACGAAGCCGCCGTTCGCCGTGTAGACCATGTCGGGGTAGTCGGCGAGGGGCTCGATGAGCTCGACCTCGTGCCCCAGCTCGCGGTAGGTGTCGTAGAGCACCTGCCACTGGGCGACCGCCCGCGCGGTGTCGGTCGGCCGCGTCGGCTCCATCCAGGGGTTGATCGAGTACGACACGGTGAAGTGCTCGGGGCGGCACATCAGATAGCGCCGCTTGTGCTGAGTGCGAGTCGGCGCCTCGGTGGGCGCGGGAGACGCGACGGACATATTTCGCTCCTCGTCGTGGCAACGGGCGGCGGACGCTGTCCAGAGGCCCGGCGGAGCTGGAAGCCGCGATCCGGGCACGCCGAGGTCATTCTTCCACGGCGATCCCGAGTCGTCGGTGAGAACGCGGCGTCAGGGCACCACGACGATCTTGCCGAGGGCGTGCCCGCTGTGAGCGCCCGCTGCCGGTGAACGCTCCCGGAATCGGACCGGTGGGGCTGGTGTGAGCTCCTGGGGCCGACACGCGCACACGCGCCCCACCGATCCGAATCCGGACACGCCTGCGCCGCGCCGGACACGCCAGCGCGACTCCCGACACGCCAGCGCGACGCCGGACACGACCGCGCCCCGCGGACCATCCGATCCGCGGGGCGCGTGCACAGGGCGCCGGGAGCGAGCGTCAGAGCTCGGCGCCGGCCTCCACGTAGCTGAGGTCGTTCACGCTCTCGACGGTCCAGGTGCCGTCGTCGTAGACGAGCTTGCTCACGGCGGCGTTCTCGATGCCCGCCGTGACCTCGCTGAGGTCGGCGTCGAGGGCCTCGAGCGCGACCATGATCGTGATGCCGCTCGAGACGACGAGCACATCGCCGCCGCCGGCCTCGCTCTGCGCCTCCGCGATCTCCGTGAGCGCCTCGATCGCCCGAGCGCCGACGTCGTCGCTCGTCTCGGCGGGCAGCTCCTCATCGGTCGAGGCCGCGGCGATCGCGTCGAGCGCGTCCGTGAACGAGAAGTCGGCGCCGAAGTCGCCGAACATCTCGGCCTGGTCGGCGTAGCCGAGGCTCTGCGCCGCGGTGTTCCACATCACCTCGTTCTCGCTGCCCTCGAAGCTGCCGAACGCGATCTCGCGGAGGCGCTCGTCGCGCTGAGGCTCGAGGGTCTGACCCGCGCCCTCGAGCGCGAGCGATGCGGTGTCGAAGTGGCGCACCATGTCGGCCGAGTAGGCGGCCTCGAACTCGACACCTTCCTCGGCGAGGCCCTCGCCGAGGTCGACGGCGAGCTGCTCGCCGTCCTCGGTGAGCGGCGAGTCGGCCCAGCCCTGCGCGCGCTCGAGCGCGTTGAGGATGGTCTCGCCGTGGCGCGTGAGGTACACGGTGACCGCGCCCTGCTCGCTGGGCGGGGCGGATGCCGTCGCATCGGCGCTCTCGGACGCCGCGCAAGCGGTCGTCCCGCCGACGAGGGCGGCGGTGGCGAGAGCGGCGAGGCCGATGCGGCGCACGTGTGCTGTGTGCACGAAGATCTCCTTCGATCGAGGGGTCGTGGCAGGACGGAGCACCGCCGGCGTCGGGCCACGAGCCGACGCCGGCGGTCCGGGTTCAGGCCGAGTAGCCGAGCCCGTGACCGAACCGGAAGAGCGGGTCGGCCGTGTCGAACGGCACGTCGGGGCGCGACGCCTCGACGGCCGCCATGGAGCGGGGCAGATCGAACGGGAGGCGCCCTGAGGGAGCCGACGCGCCGGTGAGCACGTCGAGCAGCGCGGCTGCGCTCGCGCCCCAGTTGACCGTGACGGCAGCGGCGGCTTCGACGATCGGCTGCAGGATGGCCGGCCGCTCGGCGAACACGTCGACGACCGTCGGCACGTGGCTGGCGATGTCGCGCACATGGGCGACGACGTCGTCGGGGAAGTCGAGCGATCCGGAGTGGAAGAGGTTCTCGAACGCGGTCGGGCGAGCCTCGTACGGCGCCTGCAGGCGGAGGATGGCCGCGTCCGCGTCCTCAGGACGATCGACGACCGATCCGTACGCGGCAGCGACCTCCCGATCGATGCCCTCGACGTAGAGCCGCAGCCCTCGGCGCAGCGGGAGCGCGGGGGCGCCGTCGACCCCGTTCGTCAGCAGCGTGATCGAGGCACGCTGCGCGGCTTCTCCGGCAGCGCGGAACTCCGCGCTGCCCACGATGCGGTCTGCCGCGTCCTCGTCGACGAACGGGTCGTCGAAGAGACCGAGCGCGAACTTATCGCGCAGCAGGCGGCGCGCCGAGATGTCGATCCGCGCCTCTGGCACCTCGCCCGAGGCGACGAGCTCGACGAGCAGCTCGGGGCACGCCTCGCCGCCGAACTGGTCGGCTCCCGCCTCGAGCACCTTCTTCATGCGCTCGCGCGGCGAGAGGTGCTCGACGCCCCAGGCCCGCGCGGGGAACGGGTCGCCGAAGATCTCGGCGTCGGTGATGAGGCCCCAGTCGGTGCACACGACGCCGTCGAAGCCGAACCGCTCGCGCAGAAGGCCCGTGATGACGGACTTGTTGAAGCCGAAGCCGACCTCCTCGTGCTCCGTGCCCACAGGCATCCCGTAGTACGGCATGACCTGGCGCGTCCCCGCGTCGAACAGGGCCTCGAACGGCTCGAGGTGGTGCTCGAACGCTCCGCCCGGGTAGACCTGCTCGCGACCGTGGGCGAAGTGCGGGTCCTCGCCGTCCTTCTGCGGCCCGCCGCCCGGGAAGTGCTTCGTCATGGTCGACACGGACGCGGCCCCGAATGCCTCACCCTGGAAGCCCCGCACGTATGCGGCGCCGAGGCGGGCCGTGAGCTCTGCGTCCTCGCCGAACGTCGCGATCTGCCGCGACCAGCGCGGCTCTGTCGCGAGGTCGACCTGCGGATGCAGTGCCACGCGGATGCCGACGGCGAGGTACTCCTGGCGCGCGATGTCGGCGAAGCGCTCGACGACCTCCTCCGAGCGGATGGCCGCGAGGCCCAGCGGCTCGGGCCACTCGGAGAACGGGCCGGCCATCATCCCGGTGCCGGGGTTGTCGGTGAAGGAGTGCCGCGGGTCGGTCGAGAGCGTGACAGGGATGCCGAGCCGCGTCGACGCCGCCAGCCGCTGGACGGCGTTGTGCCACGCCGCGATCTCTCGCGCCGTCGCCGCCCCGCCGACGAGGTTGAAGTGGGTCATGCGCCGCTGCTCGACGTACTCGACGGCCGACGGCGTCCCGAAGATCGGGTTGGACGCGTCGAGGTCGCCCATGCCGATCATCGTGTGGAAGAGGAGCCCCGCCTTCTCCTCGAGGGTCATCTCAGCGAGGAGCAGCTCGACGCGCTCTTCGACGGGCAGGCTGGCGTCGAGCCAGGGACGGGCAGTCGGCGCCTGGAGGTCGGTCACTTCACTCCCTTGATGCGGTAGACGAGCACGGCGCCGAGGAAGGCCACGAAGGCGCCGAAGAGGTACCAGGTCGAGTAGCCGCCGATCGCCGTGCCCGCGCCGAGGGCGATGATGCCGGGGGCCATCGCCGGCGCGATGGACTGCGGGAGCGCGTTGGCGATGTTGAGCACACCGAGGTCCTTCGCGGTGTCCTCGGCGTTCGGCAGCACCTCCGTCGCGAGCGCGAGGTCGACCGAGAAGAACGAGCCGGCGCCGAGGCCGATGATCGCCTGCGCCACGACGATGACCGGGATCGACGGCGCGAACGCGAGGAGCACCAGCCCGACGACCATGATGAGCCCGGCAGCCGCGACGAACGGGCGGCGCTTGCCGAAGCGGTCGGAGAGGAAGCCGCCGATCGGGCTCGACACGGCCATCGCGAGCGTCGACGCGATGTTGGCGAGCAGGATGGTCGAGATCGCCCCCTGCTCGTCGAGGGCGAACTTCTCGGTCAGGAAGTACGGCAGGTACGTCGCGATGCCGGCGTACCCGAACATGACGAAGAACTTCGTCAGCCAGGTCCAGCCGAAGTCGGGGTGCTTGCGCGGGTTGAAGACGAACGACCCGAAGAACTGCCCGACCGTGAAGCGCTGAGCGGGCTTGTGCTCGAGGCGGCGGTCCTTCAGGACGAGGACGAAGAGGATGATGAACAGCAGCGCGAGCAGGCCCGGCGCGAGGAAGCGCATGAGATCGTCGGCGATGAAGTTGATGAGGAAGCTCCCGCCGAGGATCGCGAGCGGCGTGGTGATGCCGACGACGCCTGAGACGCGGCCGCGGCTCGAGACCGGCACCTGGTCGGGCAGCGTGGCGTTCGCCGCGGCGAGCACAGCGTTCAGCGCGGTCTGAGCCACGCACCATCCGATCAGCACGGCCCAGACGGAGGTGGCCGCGCCGATGAGGCCCTGGCCCGCGAGCCCGACGACGCCGCCGCCGAGGATCCACGGGCGGCGTATGCCGAAGCGCGACGTCGTGCGGTCGGACAGACGGCCAGCGAGGGGGTTCGCGACGAGGGCGAAGAGCGCGCCGACGCCGAGGACGAGGCCGAGCTGGCCGGTCGCCTCCTCGGTCGAGCTGGCGATGTGCTGCACCTTGAACGCCATCGACACCATGACCGGCGTCAGCAGCGCCATGTAGATGCCGAAGTTCACCGTCGCGAGCCCGGGCGTGTAGCCGCGCGGTGTGCGGGCCGGCGTCGTGCCCGGCGCCTTGAAGCCCGTGGTCCCTGCGTAGGCCGCCGATGCGGCCGCTGACATCTCTGTCATCGTCGTGTCCTCTTCTCTCGTCTGCACCGACGAACGCGCCAGCGTACATGAAAAACGACCAACTGGTAACTGAACCTCGACCGATCGGTAACCGAAGTACGATGGAAGCCGGGAGGGCACGTGCAGATCACAGCCGACGCGAGCCGCGGGGCCCGCACCCAGCGCACGCGCGCGGCGCTCGTCGATGCGGCGCTCGCGCTCTTCACCCAGCGCGGCTACCGCGCCGTCTCCCTCCGCGAGATCGCCGCGGAGGCCGGCGTCAGCCATCCCGCGCTGCTCAAGCACTTCTCGGGCAAGGAGGAGCTCCTGCGCCTCGTGCTCGAGCGGTTCGACGAGGACAGGAGCGACGAGCTGCTCGACGACCTCTCGTCGAGCTCAGCCGGGGAGCTGCCGTTCTCGGCGATCGCGCGGCGGAACGCGCGCACGCCCGGCTACCTCCCCCTCTTCTCCTCCCTGATCGGCGAGGCCTCCGCCGCGGCGCATCCCGCGCACGCCGCGCTGCGGGACCGCGCGCACGCGTTCCGCCCCCTCGCCGCCGCGACGATCGAGGCAGCCCAGGCGGAGGGCCTCGTGGGAACGGACCGCACCCCCGACGCCGAGGCCGTGCGTCTCATGGCGGCGTGGGACGCCCTCCAGGTGATCGAGCGGTACCTTCCCGACCGCTCCGACGTCGTCGCGGCGCTCGAGCGGCACGAGAGCCTCCTGTCGTTCCCGCTCGGCTGGCGCGACCCCGAGGACGGGGCGCCGGCGAGGCCCCCCGAGACGCCGCAGATGCCGCCGCTCGTCCCGCCGCCCGCCGAGGAGACGGGGTACCGATCAGGCCGCGCCCGACGCGAGCGCATCCTCGCCGACGCGACGACCCTGTTCTCCCGCGAGGGCTACGGCGACACCAGCCTGCGCGACATCGCGGAGCGCGTGGGCGTGTCGAAGTCCGCTCTGTACCATCACTTCCCCTCGAAGGACGCCCTGCTGCTCGCGGTGCTCGAGGAGCGCGACCGCCGCATCGACCGGGTGGTGGGCTCGATGTCCGGCGACCTGCCTGCCGACGTCATCCGAGGGTTCGCGGATGCCGCGGCCGCGAACGAGCGCGACGAGCCCGGCCTCATCGAGGTCTACGCCGTCATCTCGTGCGAGGCCGTGCCCGCCGACCATCCGGCGCACGCGTACGTCGCGCACCGCTACGCGACCGCGCTCGACGGGTTCGAGAGCATGTTCCGTGCCGCTGCGGCGGCCGGAGACCTCCCGCCGCATCGCGACCCCGCGCACGAGGCGCTCTGGGTGCTGGCCCTGTGGGACGGGCTCCAGTACCACTGGCTCTACGATCGCGACAGTGTCGACGTGGCAGCGCAGCTGCGAGCGCATCTCGCCGACGTGCTGCCGCCGCGCTGATCAGGCCCCGCGCCGCGCTGACCGTCAGATCACGTCGGAGAAGCGGTCGTCGGGATTGCCGAAGCGGTGCGCCGTGATCGAGATCGACTGCTCGCGCAGGAACGGCAGCAGCTCGAGGCGTCCGGCCGTGGTGACCTCTCCCGCATAGACCGCGAGATCGGGATCGCCCTCGACGCGCGCGGCAAGCGCTCGATGCAGACGCTCGACGCTCTCGCGCGATCCGACGAGGCGCGCGCGGGACGGCCGCTCGCGTCGGATCCCGAGGATGTCTTCCGAGGTCGGCACCGCCGCGTCGTCGGCCTCCTCCTCGGAGACGTCTCGAGCCTCGCCGCCCTCGAGGGCCTCGTCGGCGGGCGCGGCTCCGGCCATCCGCTCGATCCACTCCGCGTCGCTCTCGACGAAGACCGGCACGTCGAGCTCGCCGAGCGCACGGCGCACGGCCGCCGGGAGCCCCGACGGCACGCTGAGGGAGAACCAGTCGGCGGCTCGGACGCCCGCGATCACGACCCGCAGCACGGCCTGCCACGGAGCGTCGGCGGTCGCCCGGATCGCGACAGAGGCCGCACGGTAGCGGAAGAGGTTGCGCTCGATTCCGAGCCGCGAGACGTCCTTGACGCGGCCGAACTCGCGGTCCCACGCGATCGCGTCGGACAGCGCGCCGCGCCGCAGCCACTCGAACTCGTCGTACGACAGCGAGGGCTGCGCGGCCTCGATGAGCGCGGCGATGCGCGTGTCGAGCCCGCGCAGGTGCAGCGACTGCGACGACGGGCCTCCGCTCGTCGCGCGCCACGATCCGAGGCCGACGAGGTAGTTCGGCCCTCCGGCCTTGGCGCCCGCTCCGACCGACGAGCGCTTCCAGCCGCCGAACGGCTGCCGCTGCACGATCGCGCCCGTGATGCCGCGGTTGACGTAGAGGTTCCCGGCCTGCACGGTCTCGAGCCACTGCTCGAGGTCGTCGGGGTCGAGCGTGTGCAGACCGGCGGTGAGACCGTAGTCGACGGCGTTCTGCAGCTCGATCGCCTGCTCGAGGCTCGCGGCGTGCATGATCCCGAGCACGGGCCCGAAGAACTCCTCGCGGTGGAAGCGCGAACCGGGCCGCACGCCGATCCGGATGCCCGGCGTCCAGTAGCGGGCATCAGCGTCCTCGAGACGGCGCGGCTTGAGGAGCCACGACTCCCCCTCCTCGAGCTCCGTGAGCGCCCACGCGAGCTTGCCCTGCGGCTCCTCGATCACGGGCCCCATCTCGGAGAGCGGGTCGTGCGGCGGTCCGACGCGCAGCGACCGGGTGGCGTCGACGAGCTGCCGCGCGAAGCGCCGGGAGCGGCCGACCGGCCCGACGAGGATCGCGAGCGATGCGGCAGAGCACTTCTGCCCGGCGTGGCCGAACGCGCTGCGCACGACATCGGCCGCAGCGAGGTCGAGATCCGCCGACGGCGCCACGACGATCGCGTTCTTGCCGCTCGTCTCAGCGAGGATCGGCAGATCGGGGCGCCACGACCGGAAGAGCTGCGCCGTGTCCCACGAGCCCGTGAGGATCACGCGCTCGACGGCGGGATGCGAGACGAGGCGCTGCCCGAGCTCGGGCTCGTCGAGCGCGACGAGGGCGAGCGCGTCTCGGGGCACGCCCGCGTCCCAGAGCGCCTCGGCGACGACCGCCGCGCAGCGCCGCGACAGGTGCGCGGGCTTGAAGACGACGCCCGAGCCCGCGGCGAGCGCGGCGAGCACGCCGCCCGACGGGATGGCGATGGGGAAGTTCCAGGGCGGTGCCACGACCGTGACGGCCGATGGCTGGAAGACGGCCCCGGCCACCCGGTCGAGCTCGCCCGCGTTCGCGGCGTAGTAGTTCGCGAAGTCGACGGCCTCGCTCACCTCGGTGTCGGCCTCGGCGAGCACCTTGCCGGTCTCCGACGCGGCGACCTCGATGAGCTCGGCCCGCCGCGCCTCGAGCGCCCGGGCGGCACGGCGCAGCACGGCCGCGCGCTCGGCCGCGGGGCGCGCGCCCCATTCCCTGCCCGCCGTGCGCACGCGCTCGACGATCTCGTCGAGCGCGCCGGCGTTCGCCACGTGCGACGTCGCGACGGTGTCGGCTCCTGCGCGCGAGTCGGGAATGCGGGCGAGGATCTCCCGCGCCCATTCGCGGTTCGCGGCCAGGGCGGGATCGGTGTCCGGGGTGTTCCGGAACCCCGGCGCGCCTGCCGCCGCCGCGCTCTCCTTTCGCGCGAAGACGGCGGTCTCGACCCAGTCGTCCTCGAAGCCCGCGGCCGACGCGGATTCGCCCGCTGCGATGTCGAGCACGACCTGCGTGAGCTGGCCATCGCCATCCGACGCCGCGTCACCCGAACCGCCATCGAGGTCCGCGTCGTCGACCCGCCGCTGCGCACGGCGCGGCCCGCGCGCGAGAGACGCGTCGTCGGCTCGGCGCACGGCGCCCGCGAAGCGGTTCTCCTCGCGCGCGAAGAGCGTCTCGTCCTCGTGCAGAGAGAAGGCGGCCGACAGGAAGTTCTCGCTCGACGCGTTCTCCTCGAGACGCCGCACGAGGTAGCTCACGGCGACGTCGAACTCGTCGGGGTGCACGACGGGGACGTAGAGGAGCACGCGCCCGACCTCGCGCGAGACCGCCTTCATCTGGCCCTCGGCCATCCCGAGGAGCATCTCGAACTCGACCGCATCGCGCACCGCGCGCTCCCCCGCGAGCAGCCACGCGAAGGCGATGTCGAAGAGGTTGTGGCCGGCCACCCCGATGCGGACGGCCCGCGTGCGCTCGGGCGAGAAGGCCGCCCGCAGGCAGCGGATGTAGTTGGCGTCGGTGTCCAGCTTGGTGTCGTACGGCGCCTGCTCCCACCCGTGCAGAGTCGCGTCCACCCGCTCCATCGCCAGGTTCGCGCCCTTGACGAGCCGGATCTTGATGGGCGCGCCGTCGCCCTCGACGCGCTCGGTCGCCCAGTCCGTCAGGCGGTCGAGCGCCGGCAGCGCGTCGGGCAGGTACGTCTGCAGCACGATCCCGGCGTGGTAGCCGTGCAGTCTCGGGTCGTCGAGCACGCGCTGGAAGACCGCGATGGTGAGATCGAGGTCGCGGTACTCCTCCATATCGAGGTTGAGGAACGTGCCGTTCTTCGCCGCGGAGAGGTAGAGGGGCAGGAGCCGCTCGGCGACGAGCTCCACGGTCTCGTCGAACGCCCACATCGAGAGGCGGCTCGCGATCGCGGACACCTTGACCGACACGTAGTCCACGTCGGGGCGGCGGACGAGATCGTGGATGCCCTCGAGGCGACGCCGCGCCTCCTTCTCGCCCAGCACGGCCTCGCCGAGGAGATTGAGGTTGAGCCGCGCACCCTTCTCGCGGAGCTTCTCGATCGCCGGCCCGAGCTTCTCCGGCCGCGCGTCGACGATGAGGTGCCCGACCATCCGCCGCAGAGCGGCGCGGGCCGCCGGGACGACCGCGATCGGGGCGACGGGAGCGAGGACGCCGCCCGCCTGCACGGCGCGGCGGAGGTACCAGGGCAGGAAGCGCGGCGCCTTCGGGGCGATGCGGGCGAGCTGCGACGCCGCTGCCGAGAGGCTCTCGGGGCGCATGACCCCGTCGACGAAGCCGAGCGTGAAGGGCAGGCCGTTCGGATCCTGCAGCACGCCGGCGAGGCGCTTCGCGGCCGGATCGACCTCCGCCTCAGCCGCCTCGTGGACCCAGCGCCGCGCGAGCGCGACGGCGCGCTCGACCAGTTCGTCCGTGCCCTCGGATGGTGTCTGCTCGGCCATGCGCTCAGCCTACGAGCGCGATCCCCGCGGCGGCGGGCATGGATGATGTGGGTCTGCTGAGTCGTATGCTCTGCGTCATGGAGGAGGCGGAGGGCGCGCGGCCGACGGAGGCCGCCGCCTCGGAGTCGGCGGCGACCGCCGTGAACGCTGCCGCGCTCAGCGGCGGAGGAGCACCCGCCCTCGGCGCGTGGGCGCGGAACCTCATCGACCGCATCCCCACCGGGTGGAGCGCCACCATCCTCACCGGGCTCGCGCTCGGTGCCACGGCCATGTTCGGCGGTCTCGAGGACGCGCCCGTGCCCCCGCCCACGATCGTCTCGGTCGCCGCGGGCGAGGAGCACGTGAACGACGCCCTGCGGATCACGGTGCAGCGCGCGATCGTCATCGACGAGCTGTCCGGGTCGGGGAGCTCCCCCGACGACGACTCCGACGACCGCGTGTTCGCCCTGGTCGTCGACGTCGAGAGCCGGTGGGACCGGCCCCTCTACGCGACGACGACCCTGCAGTCGAGCGTGCTCGCGCCGCACACGGAGCTCGACGAGTTCGACCGGGACGCCGAGATGAGCGTCGTGCGCCTGGAGGACGAGACGTCGGGCGTCGTGCTGCAGCCGCATGTGCCCGAGACCCTGGTGCTGTCCTGGGTCGTCCCGGGTGATCGCTATGCCGACGGCGAGCCCGTGGAGATCGCCCTCCGCGACCCCGAGCTCTTCGTCTACACGACCTTCGAGCACGAGGACGAGTGGACGGACTTCGCCGAAGCCGCGACCGTCTCCCTCGCCGTCGAGGACCTTGGAAGCGGGGCATCGTGATCCGGCGCGCAGCCGCCCTCCGCTGGGGCGCCGGCCTCGCCCTCGTCGGCGCGGCCTGGGGCGTCATGCAGCTCACCCCCGACGACGACGTCATGCGCGAGCCGTTCCGCACCTGGGCATCGGTCGGCGAGCACGTCGAGACCCGCACGCTCGCGGGCGCCGTCACGGACGCACGGCTCGGCGAGCGCATCTCGGACGAGAGCGGATGGCGGGACACGGGGATGTGGCTGGTCCTCGACCTGGAGATCGCCGCCATGGAGACCGACGCCGACCGCTCCCTCGAGCACGTGCGGCTGACCCTCGACGACGGCACGGTGTACACGGCGAGCGAGCGCCCGGAGGACTCCCTCTATCGCGCCCCCACCCACGTCGGGCTTCCGCGCACCGGCAGCGTCGCCTTCGAGCTGCCGCTGGAAGCCGCCGACGAGCGGGCCCGCATCGACATCGGCACCGAGCTCGAGCCGTGGGTCGACGCACTGATCTCCCTCGACCTCGACCTCGGCTCCCTCGAGGTGCGGCCGTCGGTCGAGCTCCTGCCCCTCGGATGGAGCGGCTGAGATGCAGAGGTCCTGGCTGCGACGCAACGCCCTCGCCCTGACGGCGCTCGGCGTGCTCCTCGTCGGCGCGATCGCCGGCATCGGCGGCCCCGCGTGGTGGTCGCGACACGAGACGATGCCGGTCTTCCCGCACACGGTCGCCGCCGGCGAGACCGGCGCGTTCGGCGGCGCCACCTGGCGCGTGCGCAGCGTGGAGGACGTCTCGACGGAGGTCACGTCGCCGCTGCCTCCCGGCGGGCGGGCGATCACGGTCACCGTCGAGGTGTCGCCCTCGGACGACGAACTCGCCTGCAGCATCATCCGCCTCAGCGAGATCGGCGGCTCGCACCGGCAGTGGAATGCGAACCCGCCCGACCTCGACGTGCCCTACGACCCGGAGGTCGACGCGTTCTGCGACGCGTCCGACGGGGATTTCCTACTTGGCTTGAGCTTCCTCGTCCCTCGCCAGGTCGACGGCGCCCTTGCTCTCGACATCCCGGTCCAGGGCGAGACCCCGGCGTTCGTCCGTCTCGAGCTGCCCCGCTGACAGCACGACGCGATCGAGGGTCGCGTCGTAGGCGGACGCGACGAGCGCGAGCCGCAGCGGCTCGACGATCAGCGGCATGACCAGGAGGATCAGCCGATCGAAGACGCCCCAGAACGTCGCGAGATCGTGCGGGCCGACGAGGCGCGTGATCGCGTAGAGGAGGACGGGCTCGAGCAGGAGCGTCACGCTGTACAGCAGGATGAACCCGCCGATGAGAACGGGCCCGCCTCGGAGCATCAGCCGGATCGCGCCGTAGATGGGCGCGACGCGCGACGCGGCCATCCCGCCGAGGTCGTTCAGCCGTCGCTGCGCCGACGCGGGAAGGCGCGACAGACGCGTGCGCGCCGCCCGGATGACGCGGTGATCGAGCTCGAGCCCGCGCGCGCTGATCGCGACGCCGTAGACGACGCCCGCGATCGCGAGCCACGCCAGCGGAAGGGAGACGACCTCGACGAGCTGCGTGACCAGCCACCAGAGTGCTTCCCACGCCCACGCGACGGGAGTCGCCGCGCGGGCGATGGCGTCGCCCACGCCCTCGGCCCAGGCCGTCGCGGCGCGGCTCTCGACCCAGTCGCGGACGGGCGCGGAGAAGGACTGGATGATGAAGCCGACGCAGAAGGTCCACACGAGCTCGAAGACCACGGCGACGGCCGCCGTCCACTCGGGCAGCCGGTCGCGGAACCTCGTCCAGAGAGTGCGCCCCGTGAACGCGACCACGATGAGCACGATCGTCAGCGCGCTCACCTCGACCTCGACGATCCGCGAGAGGTCGGCGCCGCTGTCGCCCCAGCCGAGGTCCGTCGCGTAGAGCTCGCCCGCGCGCCGGGCCCAGTCCAGCCGGTCCTCCTCGAGATAGCCGGCCGCCACGTAGAACGCGATGAACGGGATCATCGCCGCGATCAGGGCGTCGATGAAGAAGTCGCGCCGCTCTCGGCGATCGACGGGAGTCGGCGCGACCTGCTGCAGCGCGGCCATCCCGTCCCGCATCACGAGGAGCATCGCGACGAGCGCGACGAGCCGGAACAGCACGCCGAGCGCGAGGAGCATGAGCCCGCCGATGCCCGAGTAGAGCCCCACGTAGGCGGCGGCCTCGACCGCGAGGTGGCGCCCGAGCTGCCCGAAGAGGAACCACGCCAGCAGCGCCGGCCAGTGCGCGAGCAGCAGCCTCCCCATGGTCCCGAGCATCCGGAGCATGCGTTCACGGTAATGCCCCGGGACCGGGCGACATCAGTCCCAGATGCTGGGGGCGGGGCGCCGCGTCGACGGCAGCGCCGCCGCGTCGGCCCACGTGTGGATCCACTCGTCGACCTCGGGAAGGCCCTCGGGCACGTGCACCGCGGCGAACAGGTCGTCGTGCGGAACCGGCCCGCCGGGGCCGAGGAGGCGCGCTCGCACGATGGCGCGCGCGAAGACCTCGCCGTCGACCACGGCGCGGTGCTCCATGTAGAGCGCGCGGTGGTCGCGGCCGATCCAGCGCGTCTCGAGGTCGAACCGCTGCCACAGGTCGAGCGAGCGGCGGAAGGTGATCGTCTCGCTCGAGACGACCGGGTACCAGCCGCGGGCGCGGAAGACATCGGTGAGTCCGGCCTGCTCGAGCATGTCCCAGCGCCCCAGGTCGAACAGCGACAGGTAGCGCCCGTTGTTGAGATGCCGCAGGAGGTCGATGTCGGTCGGCAGCACGCGGAGACGGATGCGGTAGACGTCGGTGAGGGGCCGCGTCCCGCGACGGCGCCTGCGCAGCTTCGCTCGGAGCATCACGAAGAGGGTTCGCCAGAGCACGTTCACGGGTCCGGACGCTACCGGCGGCGCGCGCCCGGGCCGCTTTCCTTGTGCTCGTCCCACAACCCCGCGGCCGGCCATCCCCCTCCGATTTCGCCCCTCCTCCGGGCGCGCGTAATCTGACGGCATGGCCACCGAAACGCACGCCGACGTGCTCGTCCGACCTGTCCGCGATGTCGACGTCGAGGCACTCGGACGCGTGCACGCGAAGGTCTGGCACGAGACCTACGACCAGCTGATCAGCAAGGCCACGCTCGAGAACGTCTCGCCCAAGCGCCTGGCCGAGCTCTGGACCCACTACACGGCCCTCGGCCCCGAGTACCGGATGGCCGCCGCTCTCGTCGACGGCGAGATCATCGGCTTCGCGGGCTCCGGTCCGGCGCGCGACACGGACGCCCCGGCCGCCCGGGAGCTGTACTTCGTGTACCTGCTCGACTCGTGGCACCGCAAGGGCATCGGCCGCGCGCTCTTCGACGCGGTCGTCGAGAAGGACGAGCCGCTGTACCTGTGGCTGGCCGAGCAGTACCCCGGCGCCCGCGACTTCTACGAGAAGCGCAACCTGCGCCTCGACGGCGGTCGGCGCGAAGAGGCGTTCCTCGGTGAGACGATCACCGAGGTGCGCTACTCGCGCAGCTGACGCGCGTGCTGCAGATCTGGGCGCTCGCCGGCATCGGCGAGGTCACGGCGGACGACGACCTCGCCCAGCTCATCGGCGACGCGCTCGCGGCGGCGGATGTCCCGGTGGCGGATGGCGACATCCTCGTCGTCACGAGCAAGATCGTCTCGAAGGCCGAGGGCCGGTTCGTGGTCGCCGACGACCGCGAGGACGCCATCACGCGCGAGACCGTGCGGGTCGTCGCGACGCGCACCGCGCCGTCCGGGCACACGACGCGCATCGTCGAGAACCGGCTCGGGATCGTGTCGGCGGCGGCGGGCGTCGACGCGTCGAACACACCCGAAGGCACGGTCCTGCTGCTGCCGGAGGATCCGGATGCGTCGGCGCGCGCGCTCGCGGCGGCGCTCCGGGACCGGTTCGGCGTGCGCCTCGGGGTGCTCGTCTCGGACACCCTCGGCCGAGCCTGGCGCGACGGGCAGACCGACCACGCGATCGGCGCGGGCGGCGTGCACGTCTTCGAGGATCTGCGCGGCGAGGTCGACGCGCAGGGCCGTCCGCTCGTCGTGACCCTCCCGTGCGTCGCGGACGAACTGTGCGCCGCAGCCGACCTCGTCAAGCGGAAGGCGACGGGGATGCCCGTCGCGGTCGTGCGCGGGCGCGGCGACCTCGTCGGCGACCTCGACCTGCCGGGCGCCCGGTCGATCGTGCGCACCGGGGAGCGCGACATGTTCCGACTCGGCGCCGACGAGGCGTACGCCGAGGGCTACGCCGCTGGCCGCGCCGCGCGCTGACCACTGAGTTAAGCATTGACTTATATAAGCGCCAGGTGAAGAATGGGCGCATGCACGCGCTCGATGTCCTCGGGGATCCGGTCCGCCGGCGCATCCTCGAGCTCCTGACCGACGGCGAGACCGCCGCGGGAGACCTCGGCTCGGTGATCCAGGCCGAGTTCGGCATCAGCCAGCCGGCCGTCTCCCAGCACCTGCGCGTGCTCCGCGAGCAGGGGTTCGCGACCGTGCGCGCCGAGGGCGTCCGGCGGATCTACGCGGTCGACCCGCGCGGGATGCAGGCCGCGAGCGCATGGCTCACCCCGTTCGAGCGCTTCTGGCGGGGCCCCCTCGCGGCACTCGACACCGAGCTCGCGCGCGGGCGGCGCGCGCGCCGTGCGGAGGGGCCATCCGAGCGCGAAGACGATGACCGGGAGCCTCCCGGCGACAGAGAGGAATGATCATGGTGGACATCCAGGCGCAGCTCGATGCGGTCTCGCGCGAGCTGCGGGAGGACGAGGTCGACGGGCACGCTGCGCACGTGCAGACCATCGCGCAGGAGTACCCGTCGGGCATCGACGACGTGTGGGAGGCCGTGACCGCGCCCGAGCGCATCGCCCGCTGGTTCCTCCCCGTGTCAGGAGACCTGCGGCTCGGCGGCCGGTACCAGCTCGAGGGCAACGCGGGCGGCGAGGTGCTCGCGTGCGCCGCACCGGACGGCGGCTCGGCGGGCTACCGCGTCACCTGGGAGTACGGCGGAGGCGTGACGTGGCTCGCCGTCCGCCTCAGGTCCGTCGCCGACGGCCGCACCCGGCTCGAGCTCGAGCACACCGCGCGCACGGCGGATGTGCCGCCGGGCATGTGGGAGACGTTCGGCCCCGGGGCGACCGGCGTCGGATGGGACCAGGGCCTCCTCGGCCTCGCGCTGCACCTCGGCGCGGTCGAGGGCGCGGTCTCGCCCGCCGAGGCCGAGGCGTGGCAGCTGTCGGACGAGGGGCGGGCGTTCACGCGCGCCGCCGCGGACGGCTGGGCGGCCGCCCACGTCGCGGCAGGGGCCGACCCGCAGGCCGCTCAGGCGGCAGCCGATGCGACCTTCGACTTCTACACGGGCCAGCAGTGATCAGGCGACGTGCGCGCGCAGCCACGCGCGCACCGTCTCGGTGAACCACTCGGGCGCGACGTTGTACTCCCAGGAGTGATCGGCCGCCGGCGCCTCCTGCACCTCGACGAGCCCAGGGTTCGCCGCCGCGAACCGCTCGGTCGAGTCGAATGGCACCGTGCGGTCGGCCCGCGAATGCACGACCAGCGTGGGCACGGCGAGGCGCCCGGGTCGCGTCCAGTCCAGCTCGTCCAGGTCGACCGGTGCGCGCATGCCCGCGAGCCGCGACAGCAGCGGATGGCCGAGCGCGGCGCACGCGATGCGCGCGGCCGCCCCGGGCAGCGGGACGCCCCCGGCCGCCGCACCCGATCGGATGGCCGCGCGCCAGTCGGTCGCGGGGCCGACGAGCACGAGGCCGGCGATCCGCTCGCGATGCGCGCTGCGCTCCGTGAGCCGCAGCGCGATCCCGCCGCCCATCGACCAGCCCACGAGCACGATCCGCTCGGCGCCCTGCTCGACCGCGAAGCCGATCGCGGCATCGACGTCGTCCGCCTCGTCGAGCCCGAGACGGCTCGCGCCTCCCGGTGCAGGGGCCGCGTCGCCGTCGCCGCGGTACGAGACGACGAGGCTCGACAGGCCCTCGGCGTCGGCCGCGGGCACGGTGCGCAGTGCGCCGTCGCGCGTCGAGCGGATGCCGTGGATGTGGATGGCCCAGGTCGCGTTCTCGGCCGGACCGAAGCGCCACGCGGGCGCGGGCCCGCTCGGTGCGTCGATCAGCACATCGACGTGCGGTCCGACGTCCGAGGGGAGGGCGTGCACGTCCCCCTCCCAGCTGACGCCTCCTCGACCGGGAGGGCGTCCGGAGACCTCGCGCAGCTCGCGCGTCACCGTCCGAGCGTCCTCGGCGACGACCGGGCCGACAAGGGCGTACCCGTCCTCGTACCGCATGCCGAACACCCCGGGATGACGCGTCTTGAGCGATGCCGCGAGCACGACCATCCGCTCGTCTGCCGCGAGCACGCGCTCGTCGTCGTGCGGTCGCCAGCGGACGACCCGGCGCGCGAACGCCGCGGCGAGCGCGACGCCGAGGGCCCCGACCGCCGCTCCCCCGGCCGCGGCTCCCCCGAGCACGCGGACGACGATGCGGGGGTCGCGCGGAGTTCCCATGGTGCTCGCCAGCGTATCCGTCTTCCGCGGCCTGCTCTTCCCCTCGCCCCGTCGCCGGGGCAGGATGGCGGAGTGTGCGCGACCCGCGCCATCCATCCGCTCTCTCACGACGAGGATCACGATGCCCTCTCCCTCCCTCAGACGCGTGACCGGCGTGGCCGCCATGACGGCCGCGTGCGCTCTCGCCTTCCTCCCCGGGGCGGCGCACGCCGCCGTCGAGCCCGAGACGACCGATCTCCGCGTGCTCACGATCAACGACTTCCACGGTCGGATCGAGGCGAACGGCGACGAGGTCGGCGCGGCCGTCCTGGCGGGCGCCGTCGCGCAGTTCAAGGCCGAGAACCCGAACACGATCTTCGCGTCGGCCGGCGACAACATCGGCGCCTCGACATTCACCTCGTTCATCCAGGACGACAACCCCACGATCGACGCGCTCGTCGCCGCCGGACTGGATGTCAGCGCGGTCGGCAACCACGAGTTCGACCAGGGCTTCGCCGACCTGCGCGACCGCGTCATCCCGCGCTACGGCAGCGGCGAGTGGGCGGCGGGTGTGGACTTCGCGCTCGGCGCGAACGTCTACGCGAAGGGCACGACCGAGCCTGCGCTCAAGGAGTACGCCATCCGCGAGGTCGACGGCGTGCGCGTGGGCTTCATCGGCACCGTGACGAGCGACACCGCGACGCTCGTGAGCCCCGCCGGCATCTCGGAGCTCGACTTCGGCAGCCAGCTCGAGGCGGCTAACCGCGTGGCCGCCGAGATCGCCGACGAGACCGACGTCGTCGTGCTGCTCACGCACTCGGGCGCGGCGACCGAGGACTGCGCGGCGATCGCCGGCGAGCAGTCGGAGTACGGCGAGCTCATCCGCGAGGCGTCTCCCGAGATCGACGCCATCGTGTCGGGCCACACGCACCAGCTGTACTCGTGCGACATCGCCGACCGCCCCGTCATCTCCGCCCACCAGTACGGCACGACGCTCGGCTCGCTCGAGATCAGCGTCGACACCGCGACGCACGAGCTCGTGTCGATCGCGGGGTCCACGGTCGACCTCGCGACGCAGGAGCTGGACGAGAACGGTGAGGAGATCGACGTCCCGCAGTTCCCCGCCGACCCCGAGGTTCAGGCGATCGTCGACGCGGCGACCGAGGAGGCGGACGTGCTCGGCCAGGAGGTGGTCGGCACGATCAGCGCCGACATCCTGCGCGGCGGCAACCCGCCGGGCGACGACCGCGGCGTCGAGTCGACGATGGGCAACCTCGTCGCCGACATCTACCTCTGGTCGACGTCGCCCGAGTACGCCAACTACGGCGGCGAGCCCGCCGACATCGCCGTCATGAACCCCGGCGGCCTGCGCGACGACCTGCTCTACGGCGAGGACGGCACCGTGACGTACGAGGAGGTCGCGGCGGTTCAGCCGTTCGGCAACACCCTCACCACGACGACGCTCACGGGCGCCCAGCTCGAGCAGCTCCTCGAGGAGCAGTGGCAGCCCGGCAACGAGCGCCCGAAGCTGCACCTCGGCATCTCGGACGGCTTCGCGTACGAGTACATCGAGGACGCGCCCGCGGGCGAGCACGTCGTGTCGATGACGTTCCAGGGCGAGCCGATCGCCGCCGAGGACGAGTTCCTCGTGACGACGAACTCGTTCGTCTCGGCGGGCGGCGACGGCTTCACCGCCTTCCTCGAGGGCACGGGCACGTCGGACACGGGTCTCATCGACCTGTCGGCGACGGTCGACTACTTCGCCGCGCACGAGGTCGTCGACCCCGCGCCGCTCGGCCGTGCCGCCGAGTACGTCGCGGAGCCGACGCCCACGCCGACCGCGACGCCGACCGCCACGCCGACCGCGACGCCGGAGCCGACCGAGACGCCGACGGCGTCTCCCGAGCCCACGGCGACGGCCACGCCCGAGCCGACGAGCGAGCCCTCGACGCCGCCCACCCAGAAGCCCGAGGACGAGCACCTCGCGCCGACGGGGACGGACGTCACGTGGGGCCTGGCCGCGGCCGCGGCCGGTCTCGTCGCGGCAGGCGCGCTCCTCGTCGCCCGTCGACGCCGCGAACGCGCGTAGCGATCACCCACGGCGCCCCGCGACGATCCGTCGACGCGGGGCGCCGTGCTGTGCGCGCGGAGGGGGCGCCGACCTCGCCGACAGGCGTTCGCCATCCGTTCACGTCGGCGACACCTGCCGACGACAGGGTGGAGCGCGGTGCCCGGGCATCCCGACCCGGCGCTCTCTCCGACCACGAGGACAGCGATGCCTTCTTCTCCCTTCCGTCGCGCCGTGGGCGCGGCCGCCGTCGCGGCGACCGCGTGCGCGCTCGCGATCGCGCCCGTCACCGCGGCGAGCGCAGCTCTCGTCCCCGATCCGCTCGTCCACGCCTCCGCGGACGCGCCGTTCGATCTCGTGCCCACGGGCACGTTCGAGACCGGCGTGTTCGACGAGGGCGCGTCCGAGATCGTGCAGGCCCACGGCGACCGCCTCTTCTCGATCAACGCCGCCGAGGGGTCGGTGAGCGTTCTCGACATGAGCGACCCAGCCGCTCCCACCCTGCTCTACACGATCGGCGCCGAGGGCTTCGTCGCCAACTCCGTCGCGATCCGCGAGGACGGGCTCGGCGTCGTCGCGCTCGAGGTCGCCGATGACAAGACCGCGGACGGCGCGCTGCTCTTCTTCGACGCGGATGCCGAGTCGGCGACCGTGCTCGGCACGGTGACGGTCGGCGCTCTGCCCGACATGGTGACCGTCTCACCCGACGGCGCATACGCGCTCGTGGCGAATGAGGGCGAGCCTGCCGACGACTTCTCGAGCGATCCCGAGGGCTCGATCGGCATCGTCACGCTGCCGGAGGCCGGCACGCTCGCCGCGCCCGCACAGGCGGATGTCCGGATCGCCGACTTCCACGCGTTCGAGGGCGGCGCACTCCCCGCCGACGTCCGCGTGTTCGGCCCGCGCCCCCACGGCGACGACCTTCCCGTGTCGCGCAATCTCGAGCCGGAGTACATCGCCGTCTCGGGGACGACCGCCTATGCGGCACTCCAGGAGGCCAACGCGGTCGCGGTGATCGACGTGCCGACCGCGACCGTCACCGACATCTGGTCGCTCGGCTTCAAGGACTGGGGCCAGGTCGCCCTCGACCCGTCGGACCGCGATCCCGAAGACGCCCCCACGATCGACCTGCGCACGTTCGAGGGTCTGCACGGGATGTACATGCCCGACGGCATCGCGTCGTACGAGGTGGACGGCGAGACCTACCTCGTGACGGCCAACGAGGGCGATGCGCGCGAGTGGGGCGACTACGTCGAGCCCGCCCGCGTCAAGGACCTCGGCGAGGTCGACGACGAGACCGGGCTCATGACGGGCTACGGGCCCGTGTGCGAGACCGCCTTCGACGCGGCTCTGCTCGAGGACGACCAGCTCGGTCGCCTCGAGGTCACGACCGAGCTCGGCTTCGACGAGGAGCAGGGCTGCTACGACGAGCTCTACGCCTACGGGGCGCGCTCGTTCTCGATCTACACCGCCGACGGCACGCAGGTCTTCGACTCGGGCGCGCAGTTCGAGGAGATCACGGCCGGGCTGCTGCCGGAGCACTTCAACGCGGGCCACGACGACAGCGAGCTCGAGAGCCGCAGCGACGCCAAGGGCGTGGAGCCCGAGAATCTCGCCGTCGGGGAGGTGGACGGCCGCACCTACGCCTTCATCGGCTTCGAGCGCCTCGGCGGCGTCATCGCGTACGACATCTCCGACCCCGCGTCGCCCGCGTACGTGACCTACGTGAACAACCGCGACTTCTCGGTGTCGGCTGCGGACGACATCGAGGCCGCTCCCGAGCGCCAGGCCGAGATCCTCTCGCAGGCCGGCGACCTCGGGCCCGAGGGCCTCGACTTCATCCCCGCGAGCGCGTCGCCCACCGGCAAGCCCCTGCTCGCCGTCGGGAACGAGGTGTCCGGGTCGACCACCCTCTACACGATCGACGATGGCACGACCGAGGGGCGGATCCTCACGATCAACGACTTCCACGGTCGAATCGAGGCGAACGGCGACGAGGCGGGCGCCGCGGTGCTCGCGGGCGCTGTCGCGCAGTTCAAGGCCGAGAACCCGAACACGATCTTCGCGTCGGCCGGCGACAACATCGGCGCCTCGACGTTCACCTCGTTCATCCAGGACGACAACCCCACGATCGACGCGCTCGTCGCCGCCGGGCTGGATGTCAGCGCCGTCGGCAACCACGAGTTCGACCAGGGCTTCGCCGACCTGCGCGACCGCGTCATCCCGCGCTACGGCAGTGCCGACCTCGCGCTCGGCGCGAACGTGTACCTCAAGGGCACCGACACCCCCGCGCTCGAGGAGTACGCCGTGCGCGAGGTCGGCGGCGTCCGCGTCGCCTTCATCGGCACGGTCACGAGCGACACCGCGACGCTCGTGAGCCCCGCCGGCATCTCGGAGCTCGAGTTCGGCAGCCAGCTCGAGGCCGCCAACCGCGTGGCCGCGGAGATCACGGCGGATGGCGCCGCGGACGTCATCGTGCTGCTCACGCACTCGGGTGCGGCATCGGAGGACTGCACCTCGGTCGCCGATGAGCAGTCGGAGTACGGCGAGCTCATCCGCGAGGCGTCTCCCGAGATCGACGCCATCGTGTCGGGCCACACGCACCAGCTGTACTCGTGCGACATCGCCGACCGCCCCGTGATCTCGGCGCACCAGTACGGCACGACGCTCGGCGCCCTCGACTTCCAGGTCGACGACGCGACGGGCGAGCTGCTCTCGATCGCCAGCTCCACCGTCGACCTCGTCGCCCAGGAGACCGACGAGCTGGGCGAGGAGATCGACGTCCCGCTTTTCCCGGCCGACCCCGAGGTGCAGGCGATCGTCGACGCCGCGGCGGCCGAGGCGGACGTGCTCGGGCAGGAGGTCGTCGGGCGCATCAGCGCCGACATCCTCCGCGGCGGCACCCCGCCCGGCGACGACCGCGGCGTCGAGTCGACGATGGGCAACCTCGTGGCGGACATCTACCGGTGGGCGACGTCCGCGGAGTACGCGAACTACGGCGGCCGACCCGCCGACATCGCGATCATGAACCCGGGTGGTCTGCGCGACGACCTGCTCTACGGCGAGGACGGCACCGTGACCTATGAAGAGGCCGCGGCCGTCCAGCCGTTCGGCAACACGCTCGTCACGACGACGCTCACCGGCGCGCATCTCGAGCAGATCCTCGAGGAGCAGTGGCAGCCCGGCAACGAGCGCCCGAAGCTGCACCTCGGCATCTCGGACGGCTTCGCGTACGAGTACATCGAAGACGCTGCGGCCGGAGAGCACATCGTCGAGATGACGTTCGACGGAGACCCGATCGCCCCCGAGGACGAGTTCCTCGTGACGACGAACTCGTTCATCGCGTCGGGCGGCGACGGATTCACGACCTTCGCGGAGGGCGTCGGAACGGCGGACACGGGCCTCATCGACCTGTCGGCGACGGTGGACTACTTCGCCGCACACGAGGTCGTCGACCCCGCGCCGCTCGGCCGCGCCGCCGAGCACGTCCCGGGTGAGACCCCGGCTCCCGAGGCACCCGAGGAGACGCCGGCACCGGAGTCGCCCGCGCCGGAGAGCCCCGCGCCGGAGACGCCCGCGCCGGAGGAGCCCGCGCCCGAGTCGCCTGCGCCGCAGGAGCCGCAGGCCGAGCAGAAGCCGCAGGGCGAGCTCGCACCGACGGGTGGCGACATGGCCGTCGTGGGCGGCATCGCGGCAGCCATGCTCATCGCCGTCGGCGCGCTGCTGTTCGTCGTGCGCCGTCGACGCGTCTGACGCGACCGGATCAGGGGCCGCCCCGCGACGTGCGTCGCGGGGCGGCCTCCTCCGTATGCGGAATGATCGACTCCGCGTACATCCATGCACTCGCATGGAATACGCACCGCGCCGCCCGCGTTCCCCCGGATATGACTCCGCAGCCCGTCGACGTCGTCGTCATCGGCGCCGGGCAGGCCGGACTCTCCGCGGCCTACCACCTCCGTCGACGGGGCTTCGCTCCGGTGGACGAGGGCGGCGAGCGCACCTTCGTCGTGCTCGACGCGAACGCCGCACCGGGTGGCGCGTGGCAGCATCGCTGGGCCTCGCTGCGCATGGGCACGGTCAACGGCATCCACGAGCTCCCCGGCCATCCTGTGCCTCAGGCGGATCCGGCGAGCGCGAGCCGCGACGTCCTCCCCGCGTACTTCGCGGAGTACGAGCGGATGTTCGACCTGCGCGTGCACCGTCCGGTCGCCGTGCGCGCGGTGCGGCGGGAGGACGACCACCCCGATGGCCGCCTGCGTGTCGAGACGGATCGCGGCGCCTGGTCGGCGCGCTTCATCGTCAACGCCACGGGAACGTGGACGAGCCCGTTCGTCCCGCGATACCCGGGCCAGGAGCGCTTCCTCGGACGCCAGCTCCATGTCGCGGACTACGTCTCCACCGACGAGTTCGCCGGGCAGCGCGTCATCGTCGTGGGCGCCGGCATCTCGGCCGTCCAGCTGCTCGACGAGATCTCGCGCGTTGCCGACACCGTGTGGATGACGCGGCGCGAGCCGCAGTGGATCGACGACGACTTCGACGAGGCGGCTCGCATTGCGGCGATCGCCGGTGTCGAGGAGCGCGTGAGCCGCGGGCTCCCTCCCGGCAGTGTCATCTCGGTGACGGGCATGCACTGGACGCCCTGGGCGCGGGCCGCGCGCGACCGCGGAGTGCTCGTGCGCCATCCGATGTTCGCGCGGATCGAGGAGGACGGGGTGCGGATGGCCGACGGCGCGTTCGTCGCGGCCGACGCGATCCTCTGGGCCACCGGGTTCCGGCCGGCGCTGCGTCACCTCGCGCCCCTGGGCCTGCGGACACCCGATGGCGGCATCCGCGCGTCGCACGGGCGCGCCCTCGACGAGCCGCGGCTCTTCCTCATCGGGTACGGGCCGTCCGCGTCCACGGTCGGCGCGAACCGTGCGGGCCGCGCGGCGGTGAACGCCATCGTCGCTGAGCTCGACCGCGCGGGCGCGCAGGCGGCGTGATCGACCCGCCACCGCCATCCGCTACGCTGTCCGTTACCGTCCCGCACCCGGGACCGCGATGACGCGGCACGACCCCTGCCGGCACCTCTCCGCCGCTCCCCCGAGAGCGACCGCTGCCGCCAGGAGGCATCATGAGCCGTACCCGCATCCGCGACTTCCACGACGACGATCTCGACGGGATCGTCCGACTGTGGGAGGACTCCCACGACGATGACGCACCCGTCTACGCACTGTCGGAGGTCATCGCGTCGTGCCAGGCCGACCACGCGGTCGTCGCCGTGCGCGACGACGAGATCGTCGGCGCCGCCGTCGGCCGTGCCGCGCACGCGCAGGGGTGGGTGGTGTTCTTCGCGGTGGCGCCGCACGAGCGCACCGACCGCGTCGAGGCAGGGCTCCTCGACGCGCTTGAGCGGCGGATGGCTCCGCTCGGCCTGGGCAAGCTGTCGATCCTCGTCGCGGACCGCGCGGGAGCGATCGACGGCCTCACCGCGAACGGATTCGAGGCGCGCACGCAGCTGCGGTACCTCGAGCGCCAGATGCCCGTGCAGCGTCGCGAGCTCGATCTGCTGAAGGGCGTGGGTGGGCGCATCCTCCCCCGCCACCTGTGGGATGCGGTGAGCGGCATGCAGCTCGAGAAGGACCTGCTCGAGGAACGGCTCGTCGTGCCGCTGTCGCGCCCCGACCTCGCCGATCGGTTCGGGGTCGTGCCGCCGCGCGCGGTCATGCTGTTCGGACCTCCCGGCACGGGCAAGACGACCTTCGCGAAGGCGGTGGCCTCGCGCCTCGACTGGCCGTTCGTCGAGCTGTTCCCCTCGCGCCTGTCGGGTGAGCCGGGCGGGCTCGCCGCGGCCCTGCGCGCGACGTTCGAGATGATCGGCGAGCTCGAGCACGCGGTCGTGTTCATCGACGAGGTCGAGGAGATCGCGGCACGGCGTGGAGGCGAGCCGCCGTCGCCCATGCAGGGCGTGACGAACGAGCTGCTGAAGCTCGTGGCGGAGTTCCGCGAGCGCGAGGGGCGTCTGCTCGTGTGCGCGACGAACTTCGTGCGCGCCCTCGACGCGGCGTTCCTGCGACACGGCCGGTTCGACTACGTGATCCCGATCGGGCTCCCCGACGAGGAAGCCCGTCGGGCGATCTGGCGCCGCTACGTGCCGTCGCAGCTCGTCGACGGACTCGATCTCGACGCGCTCGTCGACGCGAGCGACGGCCTCACGCCGGCCGACATCGAGTACGCCGCCCGACGCGCGTCGCAGGAGGCGCTGGCCCGTGCCCTGCGCGACGGCGAGATGGGAGAAGCGGATCTCGGCACCGACGACTACCTCGCGGCGCTCGGCGCGACGCGCGCGACCGTCTCGGAGGAGACGGCGCGCGAGTTCCGCGACGACGTGCAGACCATCGCGCGGCTGTGACGGCGCCCGGCCCCGGCCGCGGCCCCGGCCCCGGCCCCGGCCCCGGCCGCCGAGACTAGCGTCGGTCGTCGAGGCCGGTGCCCGGAGCGCTGGTCTCGACGACGGACGCTAGTCTCAGGCAGCCGCGGCTACTTGCGCAGGCGCACGTCGCCGAAGCGCCGGGCGAACGCCGCGATCCACGCGTCGTTGCGGATGGCGAACCAGCCGACCACGAGGGCCACGACCGAGAGCGCGAAGATCCCGAAGCCGAGCCATCCGTCGCCGTCGTTCCCGGCGTACATCGTGTTGAGGTTGCGGAGCATCCCGGTCGTGAGCACGAGCCCGACGTGCACGACGACGAACGCCACGAAGAACAGCATCGTCGGCCAGTGCAGGGCCTTCGCGAGGCGCTCGGGGAAGAGCGCGCTCAGACGCTCGCTCTGGCGCGGCCAGAAGGCGCTCAGGCGGAACCCCGTGATCGCCGCGAGCGGAGCGGCGAGGAAGACGATCGCGAAGTAGCTCAGCTGCTGCAGCGCGTTGTAGTTCGTCCAGCCGTCGTGCGTCGGCCAATCGAAGGACGCGTACTGGATGAGCGCCGACAGCGCGTTCGGGAAGACGTCCGCGCTCGTCGGCACGATGCGCGCCCAGTGACCCGACGCGAACAGGAGCACGACGAAGACGACGCCGTTGACCAGCCACAGCACGTCGACCGCGATGTGGCCCCACAGTGCGAGACTCATCCGGCGCTTCTTCACGCGCTTCGACGACCACAGCCCTCCGGCCACCTTCTCGTTCCGCACACGCAGCCCCGACCGGATTATGAGCACCAGGAAGAACGCGTTGAGGAAGTGCGTCCACGAGACCCACGCGGGGATGCCCGGGGTGACGAAGTCGGGGAGCGTCGAGTCGCCGGGGTACGCGCGCAGGAAGTCCGCGACGGGCTCCAGGCTGGCGACGACGCGCACCGCGGCGACACCCGCGGCGGCGAGGACGAGGAGACCGGCGGCGCCCAGCAGGTACGCGAGCGCACGCGGCCATGGCGTGCGGGGGCGGGGGGACGTCACGAGAAGATCATGCCAATCGCGGCACCTCATCCGGAAACCGGATGAAACACAACGCACACGGAGGGCTCGCGGCCTCTCGGCCGCGAGCCCTCCGTGTGGTTCAGACCAGTCGGGTCTTGGGCGAGACGCCGTACGTGTCCTCGGGGTCGTCGTTCACGACGCCCTCGAGAGCCGCGTCGATCGCGGCCAGGACTCCGGGCTCGAGGACGACGCCCGACGCCTTGACCGTGTCGGCGAGCTGCTCGGGACGCGAGGCGCCGACGAGCGCGGCCGCCACGTTCTTGTTCTGCAGCACCCACGCGATCGCGAGCTGCGGCATCGTGAGACCCAGGTCGGCCGCGATCGGCTTGAGGCGCTGGACGGCGGTGAGCGTCTCCTCGGTGAGGAAGCGCTGGATGAATCCGGCGCCGCTCTTCTCGTCGGTTGCGCGGCTGCCGGCCGGCACGGGCTGGCCCGGCAGGTACTTGCCGCTCAGGACACCCTGCGCCATGGGCGACCAGACGATCTGCGAGATGCCGAGCTCCTCGCTCGCGGGGACGACCTTGCCCTCGATGACGCGGTGCAGCATCGAGTACTGGGGCTGGTTCGACACGAGCTGGAAGCCGAGCTGCTTCGCGAGCGCGTGGCCCTCACGCAGCTGCTCCGCCGTCCACTCCGAGACGCCGATGTACAGCGCCTTGCCCTGGCGGACGACGTCGGCGAACGCCTGCATCGTCTCCTCGAGGGGCGTCTCGTAGTCATAGCGGTGCGCCTGGAAGAGGTCGACGTAGTCGACGTTCAGGCGGCGCAGCGATCCGTGGATGCCGTCGAAGATGTGCTTGCGGCTGAGCCCGGTGTCGTTCGGCCCCTTCGGACCGATCGGGAAGTAGACCTTCGTGAAGATCTCGAGGCTCTCGCGACGCTGCCCCTTGAGGGCCTCCGCGAGCACCTCCTCGGCCGCGGTGTTGGCGTACGTGTCCGCGGTGTCGAACGTCGTGATGCCGGCGTCGAGGGCGGCGTGCACCGTCGCGATCGCCGCGTCGTTCTCGACCTGGGAGGCGTGCGTCACCCAGTTGCCGTAGGTGATCTCGGAGACCTTGAAACCGCTGTTGCCGAGGTAGCGATAGTTGACCATGCCTTCACGCTAGCCGCCCCTGATGGCACCTCGGCGCGAATCCGGAAACCGCTTGCTACGACTCAGCCCGCGGCTGCCGCAGCCGCCTGGTCGTCCTCCGTGGCGGTTTCGTCTCGCTTCGCTCGCTCAGCCCGCGGCTGCCGCAGCCGCCTGATCGTCCTCGGTCGCGACGAGCTGACCGCACGCGCCGTCGATCTCCTTGCCCCGGGTGTCGCGGATGGTCGTGGGCACGCCCGCATCGTTGAGGCGGCGGACGAACTCCATCTGCACCGAGCGCTCCGACGCGTCCCACACCGAACCCGGCGTCGGGTTCAACGGGATGGGGTTCACGTGCACCCATCCCTTGCCGCGCGCGTTGAGCTTCTCGGCGAGGAGGTCGGCGCGCCACGCGTGGTCGTTCATGTCGCGGATGAGGGCGTATTCGATCGAGACGCGGCGTCCGGTCGCGTCGAAGTAGGCGCGCGCGGCATCGAGCGCCTCGTCGACCTTCCAGCGCGAGTTGACGGGGATGAGCTCGTCGCGCAGCTCGTCGTCGGGCGCGTGCAGCGACAGCGCGAACGTGACGGGGATGTCCTCGGCCGCGAGCTTGCGGATGGCCGGGACCAGCCCCACGGTCGACACCGTGATGCCGCGGGCGCTCATGCCGAGGCCCTCCTTCTTGTCGACCATCACCCGCACCGCCTGCATGACGCGGGCGTAGTTCGCGAGCGGCTCGCCCATCCCCATGAAGACGATGTTCGAGACGCGCTCGGCGCTGTGATCGTCGGCCTTCTTGCCGCCCAGCTCGCCCGACGCGATGACCTGGTTCGCGCGCACGATCTGGTCGACGATCTCGGCTGCCGACATGTTGCGCGTGAGACCCGCCTGCCCCGTCGCGCAGAACGGGCAGTTCATGCCGCAGCCGGCCTGCGACGACACGCACAGCGTGATGCGCCCGGGGTAGCGCATGAGCACCGACTCGACGAGCGCTCCGTCGTGCAGCCTCCAGAGGAACTTGATCGTGTCGCCGCCGTCGGTCTGCAGGCGGCGCACCTCGGTCAGCAGCGGGGGCAGGAGCCCCGCGACGAGCTCCTCGCGCCCTTCCGCGGGGAGGTCCGTCATCGCGGCGGGGTCGCTCGTGTAGTGCGTGAAGTAGTGCTTCGCGAGCTGCTTCGCCCGGAAGCCAGGGAGGCCGAGCTCCTTGACCTTGGCGACGCGCTCCTCGGGCGTGAGGTCGGCGAGGTGCACAGGGGGCTTGCCCCGCTTCGGGCTCGCGAACTGCAGGAGCGGGCGACCGCTCTCGTCCTTCTGCTGCTGCCACCCCTCCGTGCGCGGGCGCACCTGCCGCACGCCGGTGCTCGTCGGGCGTGTCGTCGTGCTCTCGGGGCGCTCGGTCATTCCTCCAGGGTAGAGCCCCGCCCTGCGAAGCCGCTGGTTCCGGCAGGGCAGGATGGCTGCATGAGCATCCCCGTCGACGACATCGCCGTACCGGACCGCGTGCGCGCCCTCGCGGGGCCCGCGCGGCTCGAGCCCGCCTGGCGGAACGAGCTCGGCGGTCTCACCTTCCGCACCGACGACGGGCGGTACATCAAGTGGGGCCCGCTCGACCTCGAGACGTCCATGGCGGACGAGGCCGAGCGGCTCGCGTGGGCGGTGCGGTGGGCTCGGGTTCCCGAGGTGATCGCGCACGGATCGGATGGCGCGCACGAGTGGATGGTGACGCGCGCGCTCCCGGGGCGGAGCGCGGTCGCACCGCGGTGGCTCGCCGACCCCGCGACGGCCGTGCGCGCCGTGGGCGAGGGCCTGCGGGCGCTGCACGAGGCGCTCCCCGTCGCCGAGTGCCCCTGGTCGTGGCAGGTGCCCGACCGTGTGTCCAACGCCGCGCGCCGCGGCATCCGCGTGCCCGACGCCCTCCAGGCCGCGCCGCCCGTCGACCGGCTCGTCGTCTGCCACGGAGACGCCTGCTGCCCGAACACCCTCGTCGACGACGCGGGCCGGTGGGCGGGTCACGTGGATTTCGGCGCGCTCGGCGTCGCCGACCGCTGGGCCGACATCGCGGTGGCCGCCATGAGCACCGAGTGGAACTACGGCCCCGGTTGGGAGGACGCGCTCGTCGAGGCCTACGGCGTCGCGCCCGACCGCGAGCGGATGGCGTACTACCGCGATCTGTGGAGCGCCACGTGAGCCGCGGCTAGAGGAAGACGTCGGGGATGAGGTCCTCGTCGGGCGTCCCGGGCACGGCCGCGTAGCCCGAGAGGTCGGTCACGCCGGCGTCGGCGAGCACGTCCTCGACGATGAGCGTCTGGCCCGAGTACGCGCGCGCCGGCTGGGTGAGCACGACGTGCGCCGCGTCGGCGTAGATCTCCGGCGTCCGGCTGCGCGCCATCATCGCGTCGCCGCCGATGACGTTGCGCACCGCCGCGGTCGCGATGAGCGTCTTCGGCCAGAGCGCGTTCGCGGCGATCCCCGCGTCCGCGAACTCGGCGGCGAGCCCGAGGGTCGCCATGGTCATCCCGAACTTGGCGATGCTGTAGCCGGGATGGGCCCCGAGCCACCGCGGCGTGACGGTGAGCGGCGGCGAGAGCGACAGGATGTGCGGATTGCCGCTCTCGCGCAGGACGGGGATGGCGGCCCGGCTCAACATGAACGTCCCTCGGACGTTGACGTCCTGCATGAGGTCGTATTTCTTCGCCGCGAGGTCCTCCGAGCCGGAGAGGTCGATCACGCTCGCGTTGTTGACGACGGCGTCGATGCCCCCGAACGTCCCGACGGTCTCCATGACGGCCTGCGCGATCGCGTCGTCGTCGCGGACGTCGCCGACGATCGCGAGGGCCTGGCCGCCCGCGGCGCGGATGGCGTCCGCCGCGGTGTGCACCGTGCCCTCGAGCCGCGGGTGCGGGCTGTCGGTCTTCGCCAGCAGCGCGACGTTGGCCCCGTCGCGCGCGGCGCGCAGCGCGATCGCGAGTCCGATGCCGCGGCTCCCGCCCGACATGAGGATCGTCCGCCCTGCGAGGGAACCGTCCTGGATCATCCGCTCTCCTTCGAACGTGCCTGTGGCGCGCGGGCGCGCGCGGGTCCATCCTGCCCCCGCGCGGCACCGACGGACGAAGGCGTTATCGGATGCGCACAACGCGGCCGCCGCGCTCCCGCCCGCGCACCACCCCGGAGCGGATGCGCCGATCCGCCGCGATCTGCCGTTAGCGTCGGAGTGCGCGGGCCGTGCCGCGCCGCGAGACGAGGAGGTTCGCATGTCGACGTCGCCTGAGCAGACCCCGAAGTGGAAGGTGATCGGCCCCGGCCTGGTCGTCGCGGCGACCGGCGTGGGCTCGGCCGACATGGTCGCGACCCTCGTCGCGGGCTCGAACTACGGCTACATGCTCCTGTGGGCCGTGGTCCTCGGCGTGATCCTCAAGATCGTGCTCGTCGAGGGCGCGGGTCGGTACACCGTCGCCACCGGCCGGACGATCTTCGAGGGGTGGCGCTCGCTCGGGCGCTGGCCCGTGTGGTACTTCGCCCCGTACATCGTCATCTGGGGCTTCGTGTACGCGGCGTCGGCCATGAGCTCGACCGCGCTCCCGCTCGTCGCGCTGTTCGGCGGCGAGACCTGGATGTGGGCGGTCGCGATGGGGCTCGCCGGCTTCGTCCTCATCTGGTTCGGCAAGTACCGCTTCTTCGAGCGCATCACGGCCGCGCTCGTCGGCCTCATGTTCGTGACGATCGTGATCCTCGCGATCATCGCGGCGCCCAACGTCTTCCAGGTGCTCACCGGCCTCGTCCCTCTCCTGCCGGATGCCCCGAACGGCATCTTCTACACGCTCGCGCTCGCCGGCGGGGTCGGCGGCACGATCACGCTCGCGGCGTACGGCTACTGGCTGCGCGAGAAGGGGTGGGACCAGCCCCGCTTCCTCCGCGTCATGCGCATCGACAACACGGTCGCGTATGTCGTGACCGGCATCTTCGTGATCTCGATGCTCATCGTCGGGGTCGAGGTCGTGCAGGCGGCGGGCGTGGCGCTGGCATCCGGCGACCAGGGCCTTCTCGAGCTCGACGCCGTCCTGCGCGAGCGCTACGGCGAGTTCATCGGCGTGTGGTTCCTCGTCGGCTTCTGGGCCGCGGGCTTCTCGTCGCTGCTCGGCGTCTGGAACGGCGTCTCGCTCATGTTCGCCGACTTCATGGGCAACATCACCGGCAAGGGCTCCGATCACGCCGACTCCCGCGGACACGGCAAGTGGTTCCGCGTCTACGTGCTGTGGCTGACGTTCCCGCCCATGCTCATGCTGTTCCTCGACCAGCCGATCTTCCTCGTGCTGCTCTACGGATTCCTCGGCGCGCTCTTCATGCCCTTCCTCGCGATCACGCTCCTGCCCATCCTCAACACCGATCGCGTGCCGACGGAGTTCCGCAACCGCTGGCACCACAACGTCGCGCTCGGCATCACGGCCGTGCTCTTCATCGTGCTCGGGGTGTACCAGGCCTGGAACGCGATCGCGACGGTCATCGCGGGCTGAGCCCGCGCCGCCTCACCAGCGCGGGTGGATGGCCTCGCGCAGGTGGGCGTCGTAGATCCGGCGCACGCCGGCCTCGAACGCCTCGCCGAGCGGGGAGACGGAGCCCGCGGCTGCGTTGCTCCGCGCCTGGGCGATCGAGCGGGCGCCGGGGATGACGCTGCTCACGCCGGGCTGCTGCCAGAGCCACGCGATCGCCGCCTGCGCGGGCGACACGCCCTCGGGTGCCTGCTCGGCGACGAGCGCGCTGAACTCGCGCGCGGCCTGGACGCCGGTCGCGTAGTCGACGCCGGAGAAGGTCTCGCCCACGTCGAAGGCCTCGCCCGAGCGGTTATATGTGCGGTGGTCGTTCGCCGCGAACGAGGTCGTCTCGTCGTACCGCCCTGACAGGAGACCCGACGCGAGCGGCACCCGGGCGATGATCCCGACCCCGGCCTCCTGCGCCGCGGGGAGCACCTCGTCGAGCGGCTTGAGGCGGAAGGCGTTCACGATGATCTGCACGGTCGCGACGTTCGGCCGCGCGATCGCCGCGAGCGCCTCCGCGACGGTCTCGACGCTCACGCCGTAGTGGGCGATCGCCCCCTCGTCCACGAGCACGTCGAGCGCGTCGAAGACCGCGTCGTCGGCGTACACCGACGACGGCGGGCAGTGCAGCTGGACGAGATCGAGAGTGTCGACGCCGAGGTTGGCGCGCGACCGGTCGGTCCACGCCCGGAAGTTCTCGAGCGTGTAGTTCTCGGGCACCTGATCGACGCGACGGCCCATCTTCGTCGCGACCGCGATGTCGTCGCGCAGACCGCGCTCGTCGAGGAAGCGGCCGATGATCTGCTCGCTGCGGCCGTCGCCGTAGACGTCGGCGGTGTCGAAGAACGTCACGCCGCCCTCCGTCGCCGCCGCGAGCACGCCGAGCGCGTCGGCCTCCGACACGTCGCCCCAGTCGGCGCCGAGCTGCCACGTGCCGAGTCCGACGACAGAGACGTCGCGTCCGGTTCGTCCGAGTGTCCTGTGCTCCATGTCCGCCTCCGCGTCGTGGGTTGTCGAGCCGCGTCCGATTATGCCCGCCCGCGAGGACACCGGGCTCAGCTCGGGCCGAGGATGAAGTTCCACGCGCCCGTCGCGACCGCGACGGCGACCGCGGTGAGCGAGATGCCGAGGCCGATCGCGAGGAGCATCCACTCGCGCGCGCCCCAGGGCGAGCGGCGCGCCCACGTCCGGGCGCGGTCGCTCCCGAAGCCGCGCGCCTCCATCGAGGTCGCGAGGGTCGCCCCGCGACGCAGGGCGAGGACGACGAGGGCGAAGGCCATCCCGAGGACGCGGCGCACGCGGCCGGTATCGGCGACGCCGCGCGCACGACGGGCGAGCTCGAGCTCGCGCCAGTCGTCGAAGAGGAGCCCGACCAGGCGCATGCCGCCGAGCGCGCCGAGCACGAACCGCGCCGGGAGCCGCACGCGCTGCGCGAGACCATCCGCGAGATCGGTCGGATCGACGGTCGCGAAGAGGACGACGCCGGGCAGCGCGAGCGCGAGGATGCGCAGGCACGTCGCGGCGGCGAGGGCGAGCGATCCGTCGCTCACGCGCACGAGCAGCCACTCGAAGTGGACGGTGCCGCTGGGCTCGCCGTACAGCGCGATCGTCACGGCGGCGAGCGGCGCCGCGATCCAGACGGGCGCGGTGCGGCGCCAGAACGTGCGCGCGTCGACGCCGGCGGCGAGGAGCAGCGGGATCTCGAGGAGGAGCGCGACCGCCGCCGAGACGACGTCGATCGTGAGGATGAGCGGGAACGCGATGAGGAGCGCGGCGCCGAGCTTCGCGACCGGGTTCACGTGCGCGAGCGGGCCCCGAGGGATGGGCGGCGCTGGGATCATCCGAGCACCCCCGCTCCGTCGAGGCGGTGGACGCGCGCGTCGAGGGCCGCGAGGACGTCGGCGTCGTGCGTCACGGCGACGACCGCCGACGGAGCGGCGTCTGCTCCGTCGCGCAGCCGCGCGATGATGTCGACGAGCTCGGCCCACGTCGTCGCGTCCTGGCCGAACGTCGGCTCGTCGAGGACGCAGACGCGCGGCCGGGTCGCGAGCATGGCCGCGACCGTGAGGCGGCGCTTCTCGCCGCCCGAGAGGGTATGGGGGTTGGCGTCCGCGAGGTGGGCGAGGCGCAGCGCGGCGAGGAGCTCCTCCCCGCGCGCCGAGATCTCCGCGTCGGGCACTCGGAGCGCGCGCATGCCCACCTCGAGCTCGGCGCGCACCGTGTTCGCGAGGAGCTGGTGATCGGGCGACTGCAGCACGGTGCCGATCCGGGTGAGGAGCTCGCGCGAGCGCCATCGGATGGGCGCGGGGCCTGCGCCTGCCGCGAGTTCGGGTGCCGCCGCCACTCGGCCGTCGACCGGCGGCAGGAGCCCTGCGAGCGTGCGCGCGAGGGTCGACTTCCCCGCGCCGTTGCGGCCGGTGATGCCGAGCACCTCGCCGGGGCGCACCTCCAGGTCCACGGGGCCGGCGACGGCCGTGTCGCGCAGGCGCCCCACCTGCAGCGCTTCCGCAGCGAGGAGAGGAGCGCCCGGCGCGTGGCGCGGCGGGCCGGGGCGACGCGGCGGGATGCCCGGCACCCACACGCCGCCCGACGCGAGCTCGGCGCCACGTCGGGCGAGGACGACCTCGGGCGTCCCGTCCGCGACGACGCCCTGCTGCCCGCCGCCGAGGACGATCACGCGATCGACGACGGGAAGCCACACGTCGACCCGGTGCTCGACGACGACGAGCGTGGCGCCCGTGTGCGCGACGACGCGCGACACCGCGTCGCGCACCTCGACGACACCCTCGGGATCGAGGTTCGCGGTCGGCTCGTCGAGCAGCAGGAGCCCGGGGCGCATGGCGAGCGCACCGGCGAGGGCGAGGCGCTGCTTCTGCCCGCCCGACAGGGCGGACGTCGAGCGGTCGAGCGGCACGTCGAGGCCGACGATCGCGAGCGCCTCCCGCACGCGCGACCAGATCTCGTCGTGCGGGACGCCGAGGTTCTCGCACCCGAACGCGACGTCGTCCCCGACGCGCGCGAGCACGGCCTGTGCGTCGGGATCCTGCTGCACGAGCCCGGTCCGTCCGCGTGCGGCCTCCGGCGGCGCGCCGTCGACGAGAAGACGGCCCGCCTGCTCTCCCTCGTCCTCCCCGCCGAGCACGCCGGCGAGCGCCTGCAGCACAGTCGACTTGCCCGATCCGCTCGCTCCGAGGAGCAGCACGCGCTCCCCCGGCCGGATCGACAGCGTGACGTCCTGGGCCGCCCATGCCAGGCGCGTGCCGTACCGCCATCCCCACCCCTCGGCGAGGATGCCGCAGGGGCGGGTCTCCGCGGCCGTCACGTCAGACGCGTCGCGCGACGTCGCGCCCCGCGGCGAAGCGGCTGAGCGCTCCGGTCGCCGCGAGTGCGCGCACGATCGCCCAGCCGCCGAGGCCGGCGATGACGGCGCCCGACAGCGTCGTCGACGCGATGTAGATGGCCGTGAAGGCCGCGTCGGCCCCCGCGTACCAGTTGACGATGTCGTTGATGCCGCAGGCGAGGCCCGCCGCAGCGCCCGCGAGCGTCGCGACGACGGGGCCGAAGGCGCGGTACAGGAAGATCGCGAGGACGATCTCGGCGCCGAGGCCCTGCACGAGGCCCGAGACGATCGTGAGCGGACCCCACTGGTTGCCGACGAGCGCCGAGATCACGGCGGCGAGCAGCTCGGTGTAGAGCGCGGCGCCCGGCTTGCGGACGACGAGTCCGCCGATCACGCCCGCGATGAGCCACGGGCCGGCGACGAGGCCGCCGAGCCCGGGCAGGAGCGGGCTGAGCAGCGTGCTCGGCAGCTCGTAGGCGATGTTCCAGACGAGGAACACGACCGCGCACGCGACGCCGATCACGCTCGCGACGACGATGTCGACGACCCGCCACGTGAAGCGGCGGCCGGTCGCGGTCTGTCCTGCGGAAACGGACGTGGACATTCGTTCTCCTTCCTTCGCCGGCATGACCCGGATCAGGTTCGACGGTCGACGCGCGGCTCGCGTCCTCTCAGTCCGGCTCGGCGGACTCCCGTGTGATGTGGGCTGATTCTACTCGCATCCCACGAGCCGCTTCCCGTCTTCGCAGGAGCAGCGGGTACCGTATGCGGGTGGCAATCGACGACATCCCTGCGGCGGAGACCGCGCCGTCGCAGGACGCCGCTGCGGCGCTCACGGCGCTCGGCTGGGTCGACCCCGACGCCGTCGCCGCCTCGCGCACGGCCGGCGCGCTTCCCACGAGCCGCCTCGTGCCCGTCGAACCGTCGCTCCTTCCGCCGCGCACCCGCCGCCGGTTCTGGCTCGGGCCGACCGTCACTCTCGGCGTGCTCGCTCTCGGCTACGTCGCGTCCTGCGCGGTGTGGCCGCTCACGAACGTCGCCCCCACCATCTCGGATCTCACCGTCGAGACGCCGATCGGCGAGGAGTTCCCCGTCACCTGGCCGGAGGACGGCATCGCCGCCCTCGCTGCGGAGGGCGGCCCCGGCGGCCCGATCGCCTCGAGCGACGAGGCGCTGCCGATGGCGAGCATCACGAAGATCATCACCGCGCTCATGATCATCGAGCGCGAGGGCCTCGAGCTGGGTCAGGATGGGCCGTCCTACGCCTTCACGCAGGCCGACAGCGACGAGTACTGGGCCTATCTCACGGCCGATGAGTCGTCGCTCGATGTCCCCGTGGGCGGCACGCTCACGCTGCACGAGATGCTCCAGGGCGTCATGCTCGGGTCGGCGAACAACTACGTCGACCGGCTCGTCCTCGAGTTGTGGGGCACGCAGGAGGCCTGGCTCGCCGACGCGCAGGCCTGGCTCGCGCAGCACGAGCTCACGGGCATCACGGTCGCCGACCCGAGCGGCATCGACCCGGCGAACACCGCCGACGCGCGCTCGCTCATCCGTCTCGCCGAGATCGCGCTCGAGGATCCGGTCCTCGCGAGCATCATGGCCGAGGACTCCGTCGTGCTCCCGGGAGCGGGGCTCGTCGAGAACTCGAACCCGCTCATCGGGGACGAGGGCGTGGTCGGCCTGAAGACCGGCTCGCTGTGGTCGACGGGCACGCAGTACTGGAACCTCCTGTCCGCGAAGGAGGTCACGATCGGCCAGACGAGCGTGACCCTCTACGCCGCGGTCGTCGGCCAGCCCGACGACGACAGCCGCGCGATCGTGAGCCGCGAGCTCCTCGCGCAGCTCGAGGAGGGCATGCAGCTCACGACCGCGGTCGCCGCCGAGGTGCCCGTCGCGCACGTCAGGACCGAGTGGGGCGCGCAGAGCACGATCGTGACCGCCGACGAGGCCCAGGTGATCTCGTGGCAGGGCGTCGCGCCATCCACCGATCCGTCGTACGAGGTCGAGCTCGGAGCCGAAGCCGGCGACGAGGTCGGCACGCTGGCCGTGCAGGGCGGTATGGACGACACGAGCGTCGCGCTCACCCTCACCGACGACGTGCCCCCGCCCTCCTTCTGGTGGAGGCTCACGCACCCGCTGTCGCTGCTCGGCCTCGACTGACCCGACCGACCGAAGCCGACCAAGCATGTCTCGCTCGGCGCGGGAAGCCGACCGAGCATGTCTCGCTCGACACGGGAGGCCGGCCGAGCATGTCTCACTCAGCGCGGGATTCGGCCTCCCTATCCCGCCGGGAGTGAGACATGCAGATCGGGCGGCATCCAGAGCGGGCGACCTGCGGGGCGGGCGACATGCAGATCGGGCGAGGCGCGGACGGACGGGGTGACAGAGGCGGACCGCCCCGGGAGGGAGCGGCCCGCCCTCTGATCAGGCGTCGGCGAGACCGGGAACGACGTACCGCCGCTCGTTGCCGAACCGGTGCGCGGTGATCGACACCGCCTGCTCGTGCAGGAACGGCAGCATCTCCACGCGGCCGGCCGACGTCACGGGACCGTCGTACACCGCGACGTTGGGGGCGCCGTCCGTCGCCGCCACGACGTCGGCGAGCGCACCGCCGAGGAGGCGGATGCGCCCGCCCGTCTGGGCGAGGCGCGCCGCGCGAGCCGCCCACGCCTCCGCATCCTCGAACGCCACTTCGACGCCCGCGTCCGTCAGCCACGTCGCGACCCGCTCGGGAAGAGCGGTCGGCGTGCTCACGACGAGCTCGGCGCCGACACGCAGCCCCGCGGCCGCAACGCGCACGAGCTCCGTCGGCGGGCGTCCGTCGAAGCGGATCGTCACGGGAACCGGCGCGTACCGGAGCACGTTCTGCTCGAGCCGGAGGCCCTGCACATCCCGCGCGACGCCGAACTCCTCTGCGAACGCGACGACGTCGGTCGCGAGTGCCCTCTCGAGCCACTCCGCGCCATCCGCGGCGCCGAGCGCCTCGACCGCGCGCCGTGCCGCGCCATCCGCCCTGCTCGCCGTCGCGACGGGCGCATCCGTCCAGGTGCCGAGCCCGAAGAGGTAGCTGGGGCCGCCGGCCTTCGTCCCGGCGCCGACCGCCGACTTCTTCCAGCCGCCGAACGGCTGGCGCTCGACGATCGCGCCGGTCGTGCCGCGGTTCACGTAGGCGTTGCCGACGTCGATGCGCGAGAGCCACCGGGCGATCTCGTCCTCGTCGAGGGCGTGCAGCCCCGACGTGAGGCCGTAGTCGACGGCGCGCACGAGGTCGATCGCCTCGTCGAGGGTCTCGGCCGTCATGATGCCCAGCACCGGGCCGAAGTACTCCGTGAGGTGGAACTCGCTGCCGGGCTGCACCCCGTCGCGGATGCCGGGCGTCCACAGGGCGCCGGAGTCGTCGAGCTGCTTCGGCTCGCGGACCCACGTCTGACCGGGCTCGAGCTCGGTGAGGGCTCGGCGGAGCTTGCCCTCAGCGGGGCCGATGAGAGGGCCGATCCGGGCGGCGGCCTGCCACGGCATGCCCACCTCGTAGCCCTCGACGGCGTCGACGAGCTGGCGGCGGAACCGCTCGCTGAGGGCGACCGATCCCACGAGGATGACGAGCGACGCCGCCGAGCACTTCTGGCCGGCGTGGCCGAACGCCGAGTACGCGACGTCCTTCGCGGCGAGGTCGAGGTCCGCCGACGGGGTGACGATGATCGCGTTCTTCCCGCTCGTCTCGGCGAGGAGCGGGAGGTCGCGCCGGAACGACCGGAAGAGCTCGGCGGTCTCGTACGCGCCGGTGAGGATGACGCGCTCGACGCGCTCGTGCGACACGAGACGGCGCCCCAGCTCGTTCTCCTCGACCCGCGCGAGACGCAGCACGTCACGCGGGACGCCCGCCTCCCACAGCGCCTCGGCGAGCACGGCGCCGCAGCGTCGCGCCTGCGACGCCGGCTTGAGGATCACCGGCGACCCTGCGGCGAGCGCCGCGAGGGTCGAGCCTGCGGGGATGGCCACGGGGAAGTTCCAGGGCGGCGTCACGACGGTGAGGCGGACGGGCTCGAACGCGGCCCCATCGACCTCGGCGAGTCGCAGGGCGCTCTCGGCGTAGTAGTGCGCGAAGTCGATCGCCTCGGAGACCTCGGGGTCACCCTGCTCGATGACCTTGCCGCACTCGGACCCCATGACCTCGAGCAGCTCGGCGCGCCGGGCCTCGAGGATGTCGCCCGCGCGATGCAGGATCGCCGCGCGCTCCGCGGGGGCGAGCGCACGCCATCCCTCGCCCGCCGCGACCGCGCCGTCGACGACGGCGTCGACCTCCTCGAGCGTGCGGAGTGTGTGCGCGGCGAGCGTCTCCTCGCCCAGGGTCGACGCCGCCATGCGGGCGCGGATCTCCGCGGCCCAGGCCCGGTTGCCGGCGATGCTCGGGTCGCTGTCGGGCGCGTTGCGGAAGCCGTCGCGCGGACCCTCGGGCTGCGGCTCACGGCGATCCTGCACCCGGTTGGACGGGGGCACGTCGCTCGGCATGAGGTCGATCGACGCGAGGAAGCGGTCGCGCTCGCGCGCGAACAGGGCGGGATCGGCGTCGAGGTCGAACACGGCCGACATGAAGTTCTCCGGGCTCGCGCCCTCCTCGAGGCGGCGGATGAGGTACGCGATCGCGACGTCGAACTCGTCGGGGTGCACGACCGGCGTGTAGAGGAGGAGCGACCCGACCTCGCGGCGCACGACCGCGGCCTGAGCCGTGGCCATCCCGAGGAGCATCTCGAACTCGAGGCCCGGGCCGTCGGCGATGCCGCGGCGCTTCGCGAGCAGCCATGCGAGCGCGATGTCGAAGAGGTTGTGGCCCGCGACGCCGATGCGCACCGATCGCACGCGCTCGGGGTGCAGCGCGTAGTCGAGCACAGCCTTGTACGACGCGTCGCTGTGCTGCTTGCTCGGCCAGGTCGCGAGCGGCCAGCCGTGGGTCTCCGCGTCGACCTGCTCCATGGGGAGGTTCGCGCCCTTCACGACGCGGACCTTGATCGGGGCGCCGCCTCGCGCGACGCGCTCACTCGCCCATTCCTGAAGGCGCATCATCGCGCCGAGCGCGTCGGGGAGGTATGCCTGGAGGACGATGCCGGCCTCGACGTCGTGGAACTCCGGGCGCTCGAGAAGGCGCATGAACACCGCGAGCGTGAGGTCGAGGTCCTTGAACTCCTCCATGTCGAGGTTGATGAACGTGCCGTTCGCGCGAGCGGCCGTGTAGAGCGGCGCAAGCGCGGCGACGGCGTGGTCGACGGCCTCGTCGAACGCCCACGGGCTGTGCGGCGCGACGGTCGAGGACACCTTGATCGAGACGTAGTCGACGTCGTCGCGCTCGATGAGGCGTCGGGTTCCGGCGAGGCGCTTGTCGGCCTCGCGCTGGCCGAGGATGGCCTCGCCGAGGAGGTTCACGTTGAGGCGGATGCCCTTGCCGCGCAGGCGCGCGAGCGTCGATCCGAGCTTCTCGTCGCGCGCGTCGACGATGAGGTGCCGGACCATCCGGCGCAGGACGGCGCGGCTCGCGGGCACGACGACGCTCGGGAGGACGGGCGCGAGCGCGCCGCCGAGACGGATGAGCCCGCGCAGCGGGGCCGGCAGGAAGCGCGGGATGAGCGGCACGAGGCCGGCGAGACAGCGCGCGGCGACGCGCGTGTCCTCGGGGCGCACGACGCCGTCGACGAAGCCGACGGTGAAGGCCAGGCCGTTGGGGTCGCGGAGGACGCCGGCGAGGTTCTTCGCGGCCGCGTCGACCTTCTCGTCGCGCGCCTCGCGCAGCCAGGTGCGGACGAGCGCGATCGCCTCCTCCGCGAGCTGCGGGTCGATGCCGGGGACGTGTGCCGCCTCGTGAGCGGATGACGGGGGTGCGATGGTCATGGCGAGGTCTTTCTCGAGAGGATCGCTCTCATTGTGCGACCGTCGACCATCCGACAAAAGCGCACGTTTTCGGGCATGACCTTTCGATATTCTCGAACGATGGCGACTCCCTGGAACAGCCGCGGTCTCCTGCTCCTGCACGAGCTCCGGATGCGCGGCACCCTCTCGGCCGTCGCGGCCGCGCGCAGCTACAGCGCATCGACCGTGTCGCATCAGCTGCAGCAGCTCGAGAGGGAGGTCGGCCTCCCCCTCCTCGAGCCCGAGGGGCGAGGCCTGCGCCTGACGGCAGCGGGCGAGGCGGTCGCCCGCCACGCCGCGCAGCTGCTCGCTGCCGAGGAGGCGCTGCGCGGCGAGCTCGCGGCCCTGGCGCCCGACGCGGCGCCGCTGCGGATCGCGGCGCTCCAGACGAGCGCGCGCACGCTCATCCCCCGCATGCTCGACGCCCTTCGCGACGCCCTCCCCGCGCTGCGCGTCGAGGTGATCGTCACCCCTCCCGAGCACGGCCTCTTCGAGACCGAGGCCGGGGGCTTCGATCTCGCGATGGCCGAGCAGTACCCGGGCCATACTCGGCCGCATCGCGCCGGTCTCGACCGCGAGCTGCTCGGCCGCGACCCGATCCGCTTCGCCGCGGGACCCGCGAGCGGCATCGCGTCGCTCTCCGACGCGCGCGAGGCGGCCTGGGTGATGGAGCCCGAGGGGACAGCCGCCCGCGCGTGGGCGGTGCAGCAGTGCCGGGCTGCGGGGTTCGAGCCCGACATCCGGTACGAGGCGACGGACCTCTCCGCGCACCTCCGTCTCATCGCCGCTGGGCATGCCGTCGGGCTCATCCCGGGTCTCGCCGTCGCGGCCGACGAGGCAGAGCCGCGGCTCGTGGACCTGCCCGGCTCGCCGCACCGCGAGATCTTCACCTCGACGCGCGTGTCGGCACAGCGTCTGCCCGGGCTCCGGATCGCTCGCGACGCCCTCGCGGAGGCGTTCCGCTCGCTCCCCGAGACCTGAGTCGCACCTCAGCGGGACGCCGCGACGAGGATGCCGCCGAGATGTGATGGGCTGGAGTCGTGGATGAGACGCAGTGGCTGTGGGTGGCAGGCGCGGGGTGCGGTGTGCTCCTCATCGCGGTCGTGGTGCTCGTCATCGCGAACCGCCGCGGCAGGGAGCGCGCACGTCGTCGAGTGGCGGAGATCGAGGTCGCGAGCGCGACGCGCGCCGCGGAGCTGACCCGCGCGCATGAAGACCAGGTCGCGACGCTGGCGGCCGAGCACGAGAGCCGGCTCGCCGCGGTATCCGACGATCACGAGCGCGAGACCATGCGACTGCGCGCCGAGACGGCGGCGTCGATGGAGGTGGCGCGCCGCACGCGCGAGACGCTCGCGACGGGGCTGAAGTGGGAGGCCGCATCGCGTCGGCTCATCCTCGCCGCGTGCGAGCAGCTCGGTCTTCGCGGGAGCCTCCACACGAACGTCGTGTTCATGCCCTCCGACGCGCTCGAGACGCGGACCTTCGTCACGCAGATCGACCACGTGCTCCTGCTCGACGGCGCGCGGCTCGTCATCGAGAACAAGCGCTGGCAGGGCGTGCTCTTCGACGGCGTGCGGCCATCCGCCGTGCACGAGGCGTTCGGCAAGCTCGTCGACGAGAACGACCTCGGCGAGCACTTCGCCGTGCAGCTGCGCCGCGATCCCGAGTCGCCGCAGTCGATCACCGTGAACCGCCATCTCGGCGAGCGGGCGCCCGTCGTGCAGGTGCGGCGTCAGGCGCAGCAGCTCTCGCGCTTCGTCGAGCAGGAGCTGTCGGAGCCGATCTGGTTCGACACCTGCGTGCTCTACTCGCACGAGCGGGCCGAGGCGCACCTCCGGCAGCGAGACCAGTCATCGGGCGGAGCGAGCACGTGGGTCGTCGCGGGCGCCGACGGACTCGTCGCGTGCCTCAAGTCGTTCGCGAGCCGGACCGGCAACGACGACACGCGGCGAGACGACGCGGCCCTGTTCGAGACGCTGTCCGCCCTCGGCGCCGACGCCACGCGCTTCGGGGCCGACGAGAGCTGACCGGGCGGGCGCGTGCGCGCGCTTCTCAGCCCGGGACGTGCGCGCGCGTCCAGGCGTCGATCGCTGCGCGCTCGGTCTGCATGAACGCGTTGATCGCGTCCGTCGCGGCACGATCGTGCGCGATGGCGCGCCCGTCGATCGCGGTGACGGACTGCACGAACGATGCGCCCATCATCCACACCTGGTCGGCCGCGTGCAGCCGCTCGACCTCGACGTCCTCGTAGGCGACCTCGAGGCCGTTCAGCGACGCCCAGGCGAAGAGCTCGACCTGCGTCGTGCCGTGGAGGATGCCGATCCGCGGATGCGGCGTCACGACTCGGGCGCCCTCGCGCAGGACGATCGACGACTGCGGCCCCTCCAGAACGAAGCCGTCGCGGGTCACGTAGACGCCGTTCTGGGCTCCCCGTCGCTCGTACTCGCGGCGCGCCGCCATGTTCGTCGCATACGAGAGGGTCTTGGCGCCGAGAAGCAGCCACGGTGCGCGCTGAGCGGAATCGCGCAGGAGCTCGCGCTCGAGCGTGGCCACCTCGATCTCGGGCTTCTTGGGAGCGAACCCGGGGTCGATGATCGCGAAGACGGTCGGGGACGTCGGCACATCGACCGCCGACAGGGTCGCATCGGCCCCGCGCGTGATCACGAGCTTGATGTGGGCGCGGGCGATCGGGCTCATCCGCCGGATGGCCGCGCGCACGAACAGGTCGAGTGCGCGGACGTTCGGGGCCGGCAGGTCGAGCGCGGCCGCTGACTGGAGGAGGCGCCGCACGTGGAGGTGCCAGGCGAGCGGCACGTCGTCGACGATCGTCGTGGCCTCGAAGACGCCGTCGCCGCGGAGCAGCCCGAGGTCGAACGCGGACACGCTGGCGGCGGCGGGGTCGATCGCGCGGATGTCGGGCTCGCCCGCGAAGGACGTGTCGAGGAGCTGGTCGGCCCGCCCGAAGAAGACTCCGAAATCGGTCATGGGATCACGCTAGTGCCGGGTTCAGCGGAGCGCGGCCGCCCACTCGGACGGATCACCGCCGAACGGGATGGCCATGAGCCCGTGCCAGAGGATGAGAGCTTCGAGCCATGCGCGCTCCGCTTCTCCGAGGGCTCTCACGGACTCGTACCCGCGCCGCAGGCTCTCGCGCGTCGCCTCGGAGGTCGGCCGCCAGTCGGTGAACCGGGTGCGCAGGTACACCGACGCGCGCGCGAGGTCGTTCACCCGATGTGAGGTCGCGACCTCGTCGAGGTCCAGTACGGCGGCGACGGTGGAGCCGCGGGTCAGGATGTTCGCGGCCCGGAAGTCGTTGTGCACGAGCTGGGGCGTGTCCTCGAGGTCGGGCAGGTCAACGAGGAGCGCTTCGAGCCGCGAGGAGGCCTCCGGAACCTCACGTCGATCGTGGTGCGCGAGCCAGGTTCGGATCCGTGCTCGCGGGTCGCCGACGTCCACCTGGAGGGCGCTGTCACCGCTTTCGCGGCCCAGGGCGTCGTGGAGTCGAGCAAGGCACTGCCCCGCAGCGTGAACGGCGTCCAGATCAGCCGTGTCGAGCCAGACGCCCGACACCTCGGGGAGGACGGCCATGGAGAGCGGACCGCGCGGGCCGTCCTGCACCGCGCGGGCACGACGTTCCGTCGTCAGGATCGGTTCCGCCACGGGGACCCCGCGCGCCGCAAGCGATCTGAGGATCTCGGCGGAGGCAGCCAGCCGATCGAACTGCTCCGTCGCGCAGGACCATTTGACGACCAACGGGCCGCTGCCGCTGCGCACCCAGACGATCGCGTTGCGATCGCTGATCACGAGACGGGCGACGCCGTGCAGACCGATGCCCCACCCCTCGCGCAGCGTGACCGAGAGCCACTCCGAGGCGTCGGGAAGACCGGTGAACCCGAACCGTTCGAGAAGCGCCGCGTCGGGAGAGGTCTGCTCCCACAGCATCGACAGGCCAGCAGGCAGGGTCATGCAGCGATGCTACGGGGAGCAGATCTGGGGACGACCCTCATGGTGCGGTGGTCAGCATCTGAGGTGTTGGGTGAGTTTGGTGTGGAGTCGGGTGCGGGAGGTGGGTGCTGGTCGGTGGCGGTGGTGTCGGTCGATCCAGTTGGGGGCGGCGATGTAGGGCACGCCGTGGCGCATGTGGATGTTCCAGCCGGAGGTGTCGAGGTGGTGGTGGTGCCACCAGCAGAGCAGGACGCCGTTGTCGGTTTCGGTGGGTCCGCCTCGGGCGTGGTCTTGGACGTGGTGGATCTCGCACCAGGCGGCGGGGATGGTGCAGCCGGGGATGATGCAGCCTCCGTCGCGGGCGACGATGGCTTTGCGTTGGGTGGGGGTGAAGCAGCGTTGGATGCTGCGCAGCTCGAGGATGCGCCCTTCGGGGCTGAACACGGCGCGGAGGATGTCTCCGGTGCATCCGATCCGGCGGGCCACGGTCGCGGGGACGGGCGCGTCGACCCCGTCGAGGTGCGCGATGCCGTGCCGCGGGCGGGCGAACGCGGAACCCGGGCCGTCGCCGGTGGGGTTGGTGGTGGTGAGGTCGTCGGCGGTGATGTGGATCATGACGGTGGGGGCGGCGCCGCCGAGGGTGGGGGTCTCGGCGGCGCGTGAGGCGGCCTGGATCATCGCGAAGAACGCGTCGTGGCGTTTCTGTCCGGGGGTGCGG